>NZ_JBFTRV010000010.1:0-187351 GCF_056399665.1 Massilia sp. 01N410
ACAAGGCGCACTGGCTCGACTACCTCGGCTGCATGCTCGACTCCCGCAGCGTGCGCCGCTCGGCGCGCGAGATCGGCGTGGCCAGCGCGACCAGCTTTCGATGGCGTCACCGTTTCCTGGCCTTGAGCAAGGATGACCGCCCGCAACGACTGAGTGGCATCGCCGAAGCCGATGAGATGTATGTGCTCGAATCGCACAAGGGGTCCAGACATCTCGATCGTCCGCCACGAAGACGCGGCGGCAAGGCGACAAAGCGCGGGATCTCGAATGAACAAGTGTGCATCCTGGTGGCGCGCGATCGCAGCGGCCAGACCATCGATGCCGTGACCGGCAAGGGCAGCGTCAGCAAGCGGCAACTGGTGGAACACCTGGGGCCACGCCTGGCGCGCGACGTGCTGCTGGTGACCGATAGCCATGCGGCCTACCCGGCATTCGCGCGGGAGGTCGGGATTTCACATGAGGCCATCAATACGAGGGCCGGCGAAAGAAAGCGCGGTGCGCTTCACATCCAGAACGTGAACGCCTATCACAGCCGGATGCGCACCTGGCTGCTGCCGTTCCGCGGCGTCGCCAGCCGTTACCTGGGCCACTACTTCGGCTGGCGCTGGGCGCTGGATGGGCAGCGCATTGCCAGTCCAGATGCCTTTTTGAGAGCGGCGCTCGGCAGATTCAACACTTAGCGCGAACAGCGCCAAGTACTTAGACCAGCGACTCCCAGCTCGGCAAATCATGCTTCCTGCGCTGGTGGGCATAGTAGCCGGCCATCGACAAGCCGAAGAACAGCCCGGCACCGCAGGCGCTGAGCAGGGCCGAGGGCATCTCCGTGTTGTGGCGGGACCAGAATCCGACCCACATGACCAGGCCCCAGCCGACGGCGAACCAGCTGCCCGACAACAGGGCGGCGGCTGCGAAACCCATGAAATGCGGCGGCCGCACCTGCACCCCGCAGCGCCACAGCAGACGCATCAAGGGCGGCGCGTAGCTGCTGCATTCGATGCCGCTCTGTTCCAGCAACTCGATGGCCCTGTCTCGTCTTGCCTGGAATTCCATTCTTTCCCTCATCGAAAACGTTTCCCGATGATATCAGCCGACGATGGCCGGGAAATGCGTCAATTCTCACGCACGTATTTCGGCAAGGATCTTGTGCAGCTCTAATACGCAGTACCGGGCCCGGCAGAGAATCGCCGTAAAACCACGCTTCCCGGAGCTCGCATGGTCCTTACCCTCCTGGCCAGGCACTGGCTGGCGCGGCGCCACTATCCTCTACCGTCCTGGCTGGCCTGCGTCGCGCGCAGCCTGCGGGTGCTGCTGTTTCGGCACGCGCACCGGCAACTGCTGGCGCTGGACATCCATCGCCGCTACGTGGCCCTGGCGCACGACGACGTCTTCCACCACCTGAGCCACCGCCACTACCTGGCGAAAGGGCTGTCGCTGCGCCAGCGGGTGCATTGCGTACTCGCCCATTACCGTTTCGAAGAAGGCGCCTTCGACGCCGCCTACAAGCGCGCCGTCTACCGCAACGGCGGCCTGCTCCTGTGGCGGCATGCGGATGCGGCCGGCGGCGGGCGTTTCGAGATCCGGCTGGAGATGGCGCCGCGCCTGAGCGCGGAAGGCGACCTGACGATCGCCATGCGCGCCGGCGGTGTTTGCCTGCACCGCCTGTCCTTCAGCTGGGTCGAGGGCGCCTTCGCCGGGGTCGCCGCGCCCGTCGTCCCATTCATCGCACGCAACCAGGGCCACCGTCTCGATGCCGGCGCCGCCTTTGCCGCCTTCGAGCAGGCTTTTCCGCACAACTCGCCCGGCTTCTTCTGTTTCGCCGCCCTGCAGGGCATCGCGCTGGCCCTCGGCATGCGGCAGGCCGTGGCCGTCAAGGCCGCATGCCAGAGCGCCTGGAAGCCGGCCGACGCCAGGCATTTCGCGAACGCCTACGACGGCTTCTGGGAAAGCCTCGGCGGCGTGCCGATGGCGGGCCGGTGCTGGCGCATCGCCCTGCCCTTTTACCTCAAGCCGCTGTCCGGCGTGCCCGCCAGGCACCGCAAGCGGGCCGCGCTGCGGCGCGGGTGCTGGCAGGCGATCGAGCGGTCGGCGCGGCTGGCGCTGCAGCGGCACCTGGCCGGCAGCGCCGCGCACTGATCCTCAGGCAGCGAAGCCGCCGTCGATCAGCAGGTCGGCGCCGGTCACGAAGCCCGCTTCCGGGCCGGCCAGGTAGGCCACCATCGCCGCCACTTCGTCGGCATGGCCATGGCGCGGCAAGGCCATCAGGCCGTGCAGGCTCTCGGCGAACTCGCCTTCGGCCGGGTTCATGTCGGTGTCGATCGGACCCGGCTGCACATTGTTGACGGTGATCCCGCGCGGCCCGAGGTCGCGCGCCATCCCCTTGACCAATCCGGTGAGCGCCGACTTGCTCATCGCATAGGCGGCGCCGCCCGCGAACGGCATGCGCACGGCATTCGTGCTGCTGATGTTGATGATGCGCCCGCCATCCCGCATGTGGGCGGCGGCGGCCTTCGAGGCCACGAACACGGCGCGCACATTCACCGCCAGGGTCTGGTCGAAGTCGGCCAGCGAGAACTCTTCCACGGAACCCAGCCGCAGCACGCCGGCGCTGTTGACGAGGATGTCGAGGCGGCCGAAGTGGTCGGCGGCGCGGTCGATGGCGCGGGTCAGGGCGTCGGCATCGGCGGCGTCGGCGCGGATCGCGATCGCTTCGCCGCCGCCGGCTTCGATCTCCGCCACCAGGGCTTCGGCGGCGATGGCGGACGACTGGTAGCCGATCGCGACCCTGGCGCCTTCGCGGGCCAGGCGGCGCGCGGTGGCGGCGCCGATGCCGCGCGAACCGCCGTTGATGAAGGCAACCTGATTGTTCAGTCTGGAGTCCATGATGCTTTCCTTTCGTGTGGGTGCTTGGTGAGGAAAGTATGGTCCGGACCACTTGTTCCCGGTAGTCGGCAATCCGGTATTACACTTTCAACCATTGGTATAAGATGAAAGCATGCAAACCGATCTTTCCCCCCACCTCGACTGCTTCGTCGCCGCCGCCGACGAGGCCAGCTTTTCCGCCGCCGCCAGGCGCCTGGGCCTGACCCCGGCGGCCGTCAGCAAGAGCGTGGCGCGGCTCGAAGCCGGCGTCGGCGTGCGCCTGTTCCAGCGCAGCACGCGCAGCCTCAGCCTGACGGCGGAAGGCGAGCGGCTCTACCGCCAGGTGCGCCTGCCCTGGACCGAGATCGCCGATGCCCTGGCCGACCTGCGCCAGGACGCCGGCAAGCCGGCCGGCACCCTGAAGATCGCGATGGCGCCGGCGGTCGGCCGCATGTATTTCGTGCCGCTGCTGGAGGGCTTCCTGGAACGCTATCCGGACGTGGTGCCCGACCTGCATTTCGATAACCGCCAGGTCGACCTGATCGGTGAAGGCTTCGACGTCGCCATCGGCGGCGGCGTGGAACTGACGGACGCCCTGGTGGCGCGCGAACTGGCGCAGGCCAGGTCGGTGCTGGTGGCGGCGCCCGGCTATCTGCGGCGCTTCCCGGCGCCGGAAGAGCCGGAGCAGCTGTCGCGCCATCGCGGCCTGCTGCGGCGCGCGCTCGGGTCGGGCCGCCTGATGCCGTGGACCTTGAAGAGCGGTGCGGGACGGGAAGTCGTGGCGAACGTGCGGCCGGTTGCGGTGCTGGACGATCCGGAAGCGATCGCGCGCGCGGCCGCCATCGGCCTGGGCATCGCGATGCTGCCGATGCCGCATGCCCTGCCCTTGCTGGAGACCGGAGAACTGCTGCGGGTGCTGCCCGACTGGCACGGGCTGAACCGCCCGCTGGCCATCTACTACTCGAGCCGCAAGCTGCTGCCGGCCAAGGTGCGGGTCTTCGTGGAGTATGTGGTGGAAGCGTTCCGCACCGGCGGTGGCGCGGAACGCTTTTCAAGCCGCTGACCCGGTGTCAGGCCGCCTTTGCAGCCGCCTCGCCGGCTGCGCGCCGCTGCAGCACGAAGATCGGCTGCGCCCACTGCACGTCCTTCTTCTTCTTGCTGGTGATGAGGGTCAGGTCCGAAGGATCGTAGACGTCCGTGTTGTGGGTCAGCGGGGTCGTCATCAGGTACTGGGCGTCGGTGTTCTTCAGGAACTCGCCGACCAGCTGGATGTTGCGGATGTCCAGGTGGGCGAAGGGTTCGTCGATGAACACGAAGCCGCCCGAGCCCTCTTCCGACTTGAGCAAACCGATCAGCAGCACCAGCGACTTCATGACCTGCTGGCCGCCGGACGCTTCGCCGTCGTTCATGCCGATCTGGCCCTTGCCGTCGAACTTGAAGCGCACGTGCAGGCCGGCCTGGGCCAGCTGCAGGTCGTCGTTCTCCAGGCGCACCGGATCGACCGTGACCTCGATATTCGCCAGCTCGCCCAGCTCCCTGATGTTCTTCGAGTAGGTCTTGATCGTGTAACGCAGGCGCTCGATGTAGGCGCCGCGCGCATTGTCGGTGGCTTCGATCGCGCGGTTGTTCTGGTAGCGCCGCTCCTCGGTCTCGTTCTGGCGGTTCGACAGCTGGTCGTTCAGGCGCTCGTACTGGTCGATCACGGTCGGATCGTGTTCCCAGTCGCTGCGCGCCAGCGAGGTGTCGAGCGAACCCACGCGCAGCTTCACCTGGTGGGTGTTCTGGTGCGCGGCCACCAGGGCGGCGCGGCGTTCCGGCTGACGCCAGGCCTTCGGCACGTGGCGCCAGTTGCGGCGCAGCTCCAGCAGGGCGCGCGCATGATCGCTGCGCTGCTCGATCTGGCGGCGGTGGTTCAGGCGCATGCCGGCTTCCGCTTCCGACAGCGCCATGCGGGCGTTCTGCCACACGGTGTCGGCGCGGGTGCGGGTGACGGTCGCGTTCTTGGTCAGCACCTGCAGCTCGCCCAGGCGCGCGCCGACTTCCAGGCGCTCGGTCTTGAGCGGCTCGATGGCGCGCGTGGCTTCCTCGAACTCGGCCTGGCGCGCGCTCAGTTCCTTGACGGCGTCGACGCCGGCGATGCGCACGCGCAGCGCCGACACCTCGGTCGCCAGCTTGCTGATCTCCAGCGTCAGCTTGTCTTCCTGGGCCTCCAGGGCCGGCAGCGCTTTCTGGATCGCTTCCAGGCGCTGGGTCTTGCCGGCCGCGCCGAAGCGGTAGCGCGAGGGCTCAACAAATAACGAGCGCCCGCCGCGGCGTTCGCGGTGATACGCGTCCGGCGTGATCCACTCGTCGGCATCGCTCTTGAAGCCGGCGTCGACGGATTCGACGCGCTCGATGCGCTCGAGCTGGTCGATCAGCCAGGACGGCGCCTTCGAGCTGAAACGCACCACCGACAGCAGGGTGTCGTCCTTGACCACCGGCGCGCTGACGCAATCCGGCACGATGAAGTGGCGGTAGCGCTCCTTTTCGGCCAGCTTGTACGCCGCCGGCGCATCCTTGGCATTCTCCAGCAGCACCACCGAGGCGTAACCGCCCAGCACGCCCTCGACGGCGCCCTGCCATTTCGGGTCCGTCACTTCGACGATATCGGACAGCATCGCATGCCGGATGTTCGCGTCGTTCAGCGCGCGGCGCATCAGGCGCTGGGCTTCCGGTTCCGGCATCGAGCTCTTGCCCTGCAGGGCCGAGATGGTCGACAGCTCGCCGGCGATGCGTGCCGCCAGGTTGTCGCGCTCGGTCTTCTTCTTCGCCAGCTGCGCTTCTTTGGCTTCCAGCTGGGTGGTCACTTCGGCGATGTCGGCGCCGGAATCCGCGGCCAGCTTCTGCAGGCGCTCCTTCTGTTCCAGCAGGCTTTCCAGGGGTTTGAGCTTGCGGTTGACTTCCGTGAGGCGGCCGGCCAGGGTGTTCGCTTCCTGCTCCAGCTGCACTTCCTGCTGCTGGGCTTCGGTCAGCGCGCGCTGCTGGGCCGCCAGCGCGTGGCGCTTCTCGGCCAGCTGGCTGTCGGCCTGCATCAGCGGCTTCTTCGCTTCGCGCAGGGCGCGGCTGGTCTGGGCCGCCTTTTCGCGCGCCTCGTGGTATTCCAGGCTGGGCAGCGCTTCCTCGACCAGGGCGCGGCGTTCCTTGTTCAGGTCTTCCCACTGGTGATAATTCGCGACGCGCAGGCGCAGGCCTTCGAGGTTGATGCGCGAGGTTTCCAGCTCGGCCTCGAAGCGCTTCAGCTCCGTTTCGGTATCGCGCTGGTGGCGCTTGGCTTCGTCGTAGGCGTCCAGCACTTCCTTGTCGCCGAAGACCTGGAACACCAGGTCCAGCAGCTGGCGCGGCGAGTATTCGCACAGCTTATCGGTCTCGCCCTGCTCCAGCGCCAGCACCTTCGACATCGCCGGCGACAGGCCGGCCGAGGCCAGGCGCTTGCGGTAGTTCTCGACGCCCAGCCAGTCGCTGGCCTCGGTCACTTCCTCGATGTCGATATTCCCCGGCCGCATCAGGTACTGGCGCTTCCAGTCGCCGCCGTTCTTCTGCACCTGGCAGAACAGCGTGACTTCGTCGTCGCTGAAGAAGCCGCTGTGGCGGAACGGACGGTTCGACAGCTGGCGGCCGGACGGCTTGTTGTCGACCACGGCGCGGATCCAGGCGCTCTGCTGGCCCGAGTGGCGCGCATAGTGTTTATAGGTGCGGCCCATCGAGCAGTCGAGGCCGAACAGGGTGCGCAGCGCGTCGAGCAGCGTGGTCTTGCCGGAGCCGTTCTGGCCGGCGATGGTGATGATCTTGGCGTCCAGCGGGATGTTCTTGATCCGCTGCCAGTAGTCCCAGTGGACCAGCTCGAGAGATTTAATGTGGAACATGCGCTTTACTCCTGGGATTCGGGGGCGGCTTCGGCGGGAGCCTCGGCGGGAGCCTCGGCGGCGACAGGCTCCGCCGATGCGGCTTCCGTGGCACCCGCATCGTTGGCCGCTTCGCTGACCGGGCGGCGTACCGCCCTCAGCGGCGCGCGCTTGAACACCTCGGCCAGGGCGCCGTTGATGATGCGCTCCTTCAGCAGGTCGGTGTCCATCAGCAGGTCGAGCAGCGGGCCTTCGAGGATCACGTCGCCGCGGCGCTCGATGAAGCCGAGCTTCGACAGCAGGCCCAGGTTCATGTCCATGCGGGTCTTCTTGCCCAGCTTGTCGCCGAAGTCGGCCAGCAGCGCGGTGTAGGAGATGCCGATCGAGGTGTCCTCGGCGCGCGGGATCGGATTGTCCTTGTCGAACATGTCCGACTGGTCGACGTCGATGGCCTGGTGGGTCTCCTGGCGCTGGCGCTTGGGCAGGATGATCTGCGCCCACAGCACCACCAGCAGGGCCACGCCGTCGCGGGTCAGGCCGAAGTTATTGTTCTGCCAGATGTCCTTGGCGCCGAAGATCTTCGGCTCGACGTTGCGGTGCAGGGCCAGGGTGACGTGGTCGGCATACACGTTGTCGATCAGCTTCAGGCCGGATTCCAGCAGGCGCTTGTCGATCTCGGCGCGGAAGGTATCGTCGGACAGCGCGCGCTTGACCATCTTGTCGTCGCGGCGCAGGGTCTGGTGCGTGAGCAGCCGCGCAATCAGGATCTGTGCATCGTCATTCATCGTCTTTTCTGTCCAAATCTAGCTCAGTTTCCATAATCAAGGAGAGGGTCGCGAGCGACATCGCCGCCACGTGGGGGTCGTCCAGCTGGACCATTTCATCCTCGGAATTGAAGCGTACCGGCAGGCGCGCCAGTTCGGCGGTCCGGCCCTGCAGGCTGGCCTCGGCGGGGTCGCCCAGCAGCGGCAGCAGCGAGGCGCGGTAGGACGCCACCGCGAAGCTGGCCGGCAGCAGCGAATCCTGGATCGGTACGCTCTTCGGCGCGCCTTCGGCCATGACGGGGAAGTTGTCGAGGTTGGCGAAGTCGGCCAGGCGCTTGATCCAGTCGTCGAGCTCGCCCTGCATGGCCGGGTTGTCGTTGATGGTCAGCGGCGCGTCCTCGCCGCTCGGCAGGCCGCCCGGCGCCACGTTGACCGCGCGCTCCATCATCAGCTCGGTCTCGGCGACGTCGATCATCTCGGCCGGCGTGACGAACAGCGGCAGGACCGGACGCTCGATCGCGCCCTCGGCCAGGCTGGCCAGGTCGTCGTGGGCCAGCAGCCAGCGCTTGATGTCGGTGGTCGACAGGCCGGACTGGCCCAGGTGCACGCGCTGGCGCTCGATCTGGTTCAGGGCGCGCGAGAACATGCCCTGCATGTTCAGCAGCGAAGACTGGGCGCGGCCGATCGCCTGCGCCGCCTTGTGTGTGGCCGCATCCGCCTGCTCGCTCGAGGTGATCGCGCGCAGGATCGCCGAGCCCTTCTCGACCCAGTCGCAGGCCATGTGCCACTTCGCCTGCGAGGCGCGCAGGCGGAATTCGGAGCCGGAGGCGATCGCGTCGCGGAACTCCTCGTGCAGCTCGACCAGGCGGCCCAGCAGGTGCTTGAGCTGCTCGACGGTGACGCCGCCGACGGCCTGGGCGCCGGCCACCTGCGACAGCAGGAAACCCATCTCGGCCTCGTCCTCTTCCGGGCGGCCGAGCGCCAGCAGGGTGTCGAGGGCGGCCAGGACATTGCGCGCCAGCGGCGTGATGCGGTAGACCGCGGCCGGATTGTCCCAGGCCAGCAGGCCGTGCGAACGCAGGCGGCCCAGCACCGTCTCCAGGCTTTCCGGGATCAGGTAGGCGAACTTCTGGTTGATGTCGGCGCGCGAAAAGGCGGACTCGCCCGTTTCGGCGGCCAGCTCGCGCAGCACCAGCAGGCGCACGATCACGCCGTCCTGGCCGCCGTGGAACAGGGCCGTGAACGCCTGCAGCATGGGCTGGGCGCGCTTGAGGTGATAGACCTGCTCGATCTCGTCCGGCGCCACTCCCTCGTGGAAGTGGGCCTGCAAGGGATCCAGTTCGTCTTGCGCTATGGAATGGAGGTCGGCGGCGGCGGCGCCTGCCAGGTTGTCGATCATCGTAAGGCTTACCAGTTGCCGGTTTCGTAACGCGTGCGGCGGCCAAGGCGGCGTGCGCGGGGGCGTCAGTATAACAGTTCAAACGAGCAGTTAAGACCAAGCAACTTTTAAGAACTGGCTAATACGCAACGGAATGAAGGCAAAAATACCTTGCACTGAATGCAATATTTTGCTTTCGCACTATGGAGAACCGAGCCGCGCGCTCTTCATCTCTCAGCCGCCAGATAATGGCTATCATGACAACGATTGAAGGAGAAATGCCATGCAACGAACACTTGCCACCGCAGCCTTCACCCTGGCCGTCTGCCTGATGCAGCCCGCCGTGCTGGCCGCCCAGCCGAAGGAGCAGAACGGCGTCAGCTACATCAACGGCGGCGTCGGCCAGGACGAGCAGAACGCGATGCGCGCCCTGCGCGCCGACTACAACCTGCAACTGACTTTCGCCACCCGGCAGACCGGCGCCTACCGCTCCGACGTCCAGCTCGACATCACGGACGCCAGGGGAGGCAATGTGCTGAGCGTGGCGAATACCGGGCCGATGTTCTTTGCCAAACTGCCGCCCGGCGTGTATCACATCAGCGCCTCGGCCGAAGGCAAGACCTTCAAGCGCAGCGTGCGGATGGGGAATGCGCCGAAGGAGATCGTGTTGCACTGGGAGAATGATTCGCTGGAAGATCCGGGGGTGCAGGACTAGTTGTCGTCGCCCTGCGCCGTCAAATGGATTGGTTTACTTGCGAGTGATCTTCTCCAGCGTCTGCTCCACATAATCGCGGTCGTTGTCGACGAACTTCAACTTGACCGGATACCACTCCAGCGACGGCGCCAGCCAGATGTCGAGGGTCTGGTCCTTCGAGCCCGGCGGCGGTTCGCGCAGCACGTGGATGGTGTCGACCGTGCCGATGGCGGCGCCGGCCTGCACTTTTTCGCGGCCGATCACGCGGAAGGTCCAGGGATCGGCATCGTGGGGGCCGACCACGAAGAAGTCCCAGTCCGAGCCCGGCTTGAACTTGTCCTTGGCCGCACGCGCCACCCCGATCAGCTGCCACGAGATCGACACCCGGTCCTGCTCGCCGCCCTTGATCGGGTAGCTCTTCTTGCCGTCGCTGAAGCCGATGGTCCTGGCCTCGCGGTCGAAATTCGCCGTGACCGGGTCCTTGCGGAAGCGCTTGTCGTAGTACTCGTTCGGCGCAAGGCCGTAGCTGTCGATCGTGCCGGTGCTGCGGTTCTCGGTCAGCTTGCCCAGCAGGGCCACGCGCGAATCGGTGTTGATCGTGTACTTGCCGTCGCCCTGGCGCCAGCTCAGCGTGGCTTCGCCGTTCAGCGTGAAGCCGCGCTGGCGGGCGCTGATCGAGTACGACAGGTCGGCCGAGGGCGGCAGGTTAAAGGGACGCATCTGCGCCGGATGCTCGTCCGCCGCGGGCGCGCCCCGGGCCGTCATCGCCACCGCCAGCAGTCCACCCGCAGCGGCCAGTTTCCACATCTTGTTCATATCAGCTTCCTGAATTCTTCATCACGATTTTGTTCGCGGTCTGGGTCGTCACCGCCCCGCTCGCTTCGAGGTTACGGATCTGCACCGGAACCCAGCCGTAGTCGGGCGCCAGCCACAGGTCCAGGCGCGAGTTGTACGAGCCGGGCTTGGGTGGACGCGTCAGGTGCCAGGTGGCGATCCTGCCCATGCCCGTGTCGATCTGTTCCTGGCCGAGCACCACAAAGCTGAAAACGCTCGCATCGCGGTCTTCGCCGACAAGGATGTCGATATTTCCCGACAATTGCTGCGGATCGCCGCGCGCGATCGCGGCCAACTGCAGCGGCACGCTGGCCTTGTCCTGGGCGCCCCAGACCAGCGGATATGTTGCTTCCGACGCCGAAAAACTGAGCCTGCCGTCCTTGCGGTTGAAATGGGTGGCCGTCATCGACCGCCCGCGCCGCTTTTCCGTCATCAGGGTCGGCATGAAGCCTTCCTCGCCAACCGTACCTTCGCTGATCACGGTCAGCAGGTTCACGTGGGCGAACACCACCGTGATGCCGGCTTCGACACGGATCTTGTACGAGGTCGGCGTGATCGTCCACGACAGCTGGGAATCACCGTTCCATTGCGTGCCGTTGGCGTCGGTGCGCGCGACGTCCAGTTGGATCTCGGCGGCGGGCGGCAGGTCGACCTTGTAGTGACGCGCTTCAGGGGCGGGCTTGGGCGGCGCCGGTTCCGCTGCCGGCTGCGCCTGCGCGGCGGCCTGGGAGGATTGTACGTCGGCCGCGGCGGTCGGGGCGCTCCCCTGCCCGGCTGCAAGTACTCCGGCGGCGGCATCGGGCGCCGCTGCCTGCGCGCCATCGCCGGATCCGGGACCGGCCGCGGCGCCCTGGCCGGCCTCGTCCACCTCCACCGGCTCGGGCGGCAAGCGCGGCAGCGGCGGCGGTTCGAGCGCGGGCCGGAGAGGCAGCGGCAGCGGCTGGGGCGGCGGCGTGGCCGGCGTCTCCACCAGTTCCGCCACCACCAGCGGCGCCTCGCGCCGCACGCTGTCCCCGCGCGGCCGTCCGACCTGGGCGCTGAACCAGTCCAGCACGGCCAGGTGCAGCAGGACCGTGACCGCACCCAGCACGATTTTCCGGCGGCGGTTCGGGGCGAAAGCGAGGCTCATCCGGCTAGTGTAACGTCTATGAGCGCCATAAGTATTCTGATACGCTAGGAGCGCTCCACGTCCCGACCTCTAACAGGAGAAGACCACCATGCTGAAACCACCTGCAGCCAATATGCCCGGGATGACGGATACGCTGGACTTCGTCAAGAACCTCTGGGGTTCGATGAACCTTCCGGGCACGAACATGTCGGGCATGAGCGCGCCGCCGCTCTCGCCCGAGGACCTCGACAAGCGGATCGCCGACCTGAAGGCCGTCGAATCCTGGCTCAACATGAACCTCACCATGCTGCGCGGGACCATCCAGACCATGGAAGTGCAGCGCGCCACCCTGTCGACCCTCAAGACCATGGGCGCCTCGATGGCCGAGGCGATGCGCCAGTCGGGCGTGAGCGCCGAGAAGATGGCGGGCATGCCCTTCGCTTCTTTCTTCGGCCAGCCGGGGGCATCCGCGGCCGGGCATGCCGGCGGTGGCGGTTCGGCCCAGCCCGGTGCGGCTGCGCCGGCGCAGGACCCGGCCGCGGCCACGGGCATGCCGGCTGCGTTGGCGTGGTGGAATATGCTTCAGGAACAGTTCACTCAGGCAGTAGCGACGGCGATGGCGCCTGGCGATGGCGCCGCCAAGGCCGAGCCGCAGGGCGAGGCGCCGGCTGCGCCGTCATCGCAGACGGAACCCGCACCCGACGCAGCGCCGAACGGCAGTGGCCGTGCACGCGGCGGCAAGCCGAAGGCCGATAAACCCTAGGGTGGGCGCGGCCGGCGCAGGCACGCCGTGCCCACGCGAGCGCTAACGTAAGGCTGGTTTCACGCAGCTTCCTCCGCCGGCTGCGGCTGCAACTGCGCCAGCTGTTCCATCAGCTGCGCGAAGCGCTGCTGCCCCGGCAGCAGGTGGTCGACGTGGTGCAGCACCTCGTAGGCTTCGGCGGACAGCTTGTCGTCGTAGCCGTGCTGCTGCATGTGCGACAGCATGATCTGGGCCGTGTTGAACAGGATCCGCTGGTTGTTCGGCACCGCCTTGCGCGCGTTGCGCATCCACTCCACCGCTTCGGCCAGCTTGCCGGTCTTCCATAGCAGCACGCCCTGGTTCATCAGGTCCGCCGCTTCCTTCTTCGAGCTGCGGATCAGGTCCAGGCCCTCGTCGCCCATGCGCGCCTTCTCGAAGATCGCCTGCACTTCGTCCAGCAGCAGCGGGTTGTCGTGGTTATTGCGGATCACGTAGCACAGCAGCTCGGCCGGCGCATCCTTCACGCCCACCGCGAACAGCAGGGTCGCCAGTTCCAGGCAGGTGGCGGTGTCGGGGCGTTCGGCGCTCTGCTTCAGCATCTCTTCGAGCTCGTCGCCGGCCTTGCGCGCGCGCCGGTAGTCGCCGCTCTCGTGATAGACCAGGCCTTCGGTGATCTTCGTGCGCAGCAGCATGTCCGGATGCTCGTGGCCGAATTCGCGCTGGGCCGCCTGCAGCAGCTGCAGGGCTTCCTTCGGATCGTTCTTCTGGCCGCACACGCGCGCCAGGCCAAGGTAGGCGTCCGGCGTCTTCATGATCGAGTACTCGCCGATCGCGATGCACTTGCGGAAGGCCTTCTCGGCCATCTGCACATTGCCCAGCTTGAGCGCGATATTCCCCAGGTTGCGCTGGCGCGGCACCGAGTTCGGCGACAGCCTGGCGGCGCGCTCCAGGATCGCGCAGGCTTCCTCCGCCTTGCCCATGTTCTGGTAGGACGCGGCCAGCTGGTCGTAGGCGTCGATGTAGTAGCGGTTTTCCGCGATCACGCTCTGGAACATCTGGCGCGCCTGCTCGAACTCGCCGTTCGCCATGCGGATCTTGGCCAGGCCGGCGCGCGCCCACTGGTATTCGCGCTGTTCCAGCACCTGTTCGTAGACTTCGCGCGCCTTGGCCGGCTGGCCGCTCTTTTCCATCAGCCTGGCCTTCATGCGCAGCAGGTCGAGGGCGTGGATCTTGTCGTTCCCGATCTGGGCGTCGCACAGCCTGGCCGCGCGCAAATAATCCTTTTCCGCATACGCCTGGTCGATCATGCGGAACACCTGCTTCTTGTGCCACACGCGGTTCAGGCGGGTCAGCAGCACACCCTCGGTGATCGGCTTGATCAGGTAGGCGTCCGGCTGGTGCTCGGCCGCGCCCATCACCGATTCCACGCTCTTTTCGGCCGACACCATCAGCCACACGGTGCTCGGGTTGAGCAGGTTGCGCACCCGCGCTTCTTCCAGAACCTGCTGGCCGTTCTTGCCTTCGCCGAGGTTGTAATCGCACAGCACCACGTCGTAGCGGATGCGCGACAGCAGGCCCATCGCCTCGCCGCCGCTCGAGGCCTGGTCGATGTTCTTCGCGCCCAGGCTGCGCAGGCTCTCGCGCAGCAGCTGGCGCACGCCGACGAAGTCGTCGACCACCAGGTAGTTCTTGTCGGCCCAGTCGATCTGGTCGGCCGCGGCGGCGACAACGCCCGGATTCGCGAGGTTCATGGCAGTCTCAGGATGAAGCAGCCGCCGCCATAGGCCCCACCGTTCTCCAGGCGCAGGCTGCCGCGGCGGCCGCGGTGACGATGCATCTTCGCGACTTCGCTGGAAAAATACAGGCCCAGGCCGGCGCTGTTGGTCAGGAAGTTGACCCCGCTGCCCTGCTCGCGGGTCGCGATCGCGCCGGCTTTCAGCAGGGCCGGCGGGTAGCCGGGGCCATTGTCCTCGACGCGCAGTTCGAGCCAGCCGTCCAGCTCGCGGATCGCCAGGCGCACGGTGTCGCAGGTGTAGTGGATGGCGTTGTTGATCGCATGCGAGAGCACGCCGACCACCAGGTCTTCGTCGAAGTGCCAGATCAGGGCCGGGTCATAGTCGAGTTCCAGCCGGATGCCGCGCGACTTCAGCAGCACGCGCTCGATCGCCACCACCTGCTCGACCAGCTGGCCGAGCGCGAGCGGCTGCACGTCGAAGGGGTATTCCGGCTTGCCGACCTGCTTGTACAGGGCCAGCAACTGCATCAGGTTGTCGTTCAGGCGCTTGGTCTGGTACAGCATGTGCGCCATCTGCGGATAGGCCGATTCCGTCTTGGGGGACGCGTCGACGAGCAGGCGCTCCAGCGTGCCGGACAGGACGCTGATCGAGTTCTTCATGTCGTGCGCGGTCGATGCAAGGAACAGGAACAGGTCGTGCGAGTCGGGCGCGGGGGTCGGGTGGTCTGCCGTCAGGTCGTCCATCTCAACCTTTCAGATGTGAAATGTTGCTGGACGTTAATTATACCTTTAGTCGGTGTAATTACTTACAGGAAATCAACTCTCCTCGGCCTGTGGCCCCCGGCTGGTGCGGCGCGCGCGCAACACGAAACGGGCCGGATCGAGGGCGTCGACCAGCGCCGATTCCAGCGGCAGGGGCTCGCCTTCGAGCTGGGCGGCGAGCAGCTCGGCGGCCCAGCCGGCCCAGATCAGGCCGCGCGAGGCATAGCCCAGCAGCGCGTACAGGCCGGGGTGGCGCGGCACGTCGCGCAGGCGTTCGGTACTGCCGGCCGCGTCGAAGTCCGGCACGCGGCCGACCAGCGGCAGGCGGTCCGGGGCGATGCAGCGGAAGCCGACCCGGCCCTGCAGCGGCGCGCCCTGCGCCGCCTGCGGATCGGACAGCAGGCCGCGCAGGCGTTCCAGGTTTTCCTCGTGGCTGGCGGGCGAGAGTTCGGGATTGTCGTCGAGGTCGTAGGTGGCACCGGCGCTGACGACGCCGTTCGACGGCGGGGTCAGGTAGGCTTCGCGGCACAGCACCACCGGCAGGGCCGGCAGCATGTCCGCCGGCAGGTGGCTGACCTGGCCGCGCATGGTCGTCAGCGGCAGCGGCGCCGCATGCGGAAGCTGGATCGCGCCGGCGCCGTTGGCCAGGATCAGGTTGGGCGCGCGCGCCACCAAGGCGCCCTGCTCGTCATGCACCAGCCAGTGCCCGTCCTCGCGGGCAATGCGCACGCTGCCGACGCCAAAGCGCTGCTGCAGCCGTCCGCCGCAGGCCGCCAGCATGGCTTCGCAGACGCTGCCGGGCCGGGCCCAGCCGCCCTGGCGGAACAGCCAGCCGCCATCCGGTGCGGGCAAGCCCAGCAGGGCCTCGGCCTGCGGCTGCTCGAGCCATTCGGCAAAGCCGGCCGGCAACGCGCCGCTGGCGGCGATGGCGCGCTGCACCTCGGCGTGGCCGGGATCGCGCGCCAGCTGCAGCACGCCGCAGGCATCGCCTTCGATGCTGCGGCCGGGACCGATGCCGCCCAGGCGCTCCCAGTGGCGCAGCGCGTACAGGTAGGCGGCGCGGGTCAGGCGGGTCGGGATGTTGTCGTCGCGCGAGACCAGCGGCATGAAGATGCCGGCGCGGTTGCCGGAGGCTTCCATGGCGGGCTTCTCGTGGCGCTCGACCAGGGTCACTTCCCAGCCGCGCGCGCACAGGCGCTCGCAGGCGGCGGAGCCGGCGATGCCGGCGCCGAGCACGATGGCGCGCCGCTCCGGCGCCGGCGGCTGCGGCGGCCGCGGCTTGCGGCTGGCGAAGCGCGCCTTCTGCTTGCCGGCCAGCCGGTCCGCTTCGCTGCAGGGCTCGAACACGAAGCCCTGGACTTCCAGCGCGGCCACCTGCTCAGCCGTCAGGCCCTGGCCCAGCAGGCGGGCCTGGGGCGCGGCCACCCGCGCCAGCGCGCGCGCAAACTCCGCGCCGGCGTTCTCGAGGCCGTGCAGGCGGAACAGGTCGACCCGCGCCGCCAGCTGGCCGAGGGCCGTATCGATGGGGGCATTCAGCAGGTCCAGCGTCAGGCCGGGCTCGGGCTGGGGAATGCGGTGGAAGCCCGGCAGCAGGCAGTCGGGCTCGGATTGCGTGCACAGGGCGATCACGTGCAGGTGCGGCGAGCGGTGCGGATCGGTGCGCCAGACGTCGGCGAGCACCCGGAACGAGGCGCCGTCGCCATAGTCGCTGTCGAAGACCGTATAGTGCGCCTGGGTGCACCATGCATCCCGGTAGTCCATGTTCAGCTCCTGCCGTGGGCCCCGCTGCGTTGGCGGCACATGCAGCCGCGGTCGTGGTCGTCCACCATGCCGATCCCCTGCATGTAGGCGTAGACGATGGTCGAGCCGACGAACTTGAAGCCGCGCTTGCCGAGGTCCTTCGAAATGCGGTCGGACAGTTCGGTGCGCGCCGGCCGTGCGCCGTCCGGCCAGTCGTTGACGATCGCTTGATGGTCGACGAAGGTCCACAGGTAGCGGTCGAGCGTCAGCCCCTGCTCGCGCATGGCCAGGTAGGCCTTCGCATTGTTGATGGCGGCCGCGACCTTCAGGCGGTTGCGCACGATGCCGGGATTGGCCAGCAGCTCGGCCACCTTGGCGTCGTCGTAGCGGGCGATCTTGGCGGCGTCCCAGCCGTCGAAGGCGCTGCGGTAGCTGTCGCGCTTGTTCAGGATCGTCTCCCAGGACAGGCCGGCCTGCGCCCCTTCGAGATTCAGCATCTCGAACAGCGTGGTCTCGTCATGGCAGGGCACGCCCCACTCGTGATCGTGATAGGCGATGTAGCGCGGATTGGCCATATTGGCCCAGGTGCAGCGGGTGGTATCCATATCGGAAGTATAAACCCGGCGGACGCTCGATGAATGGGAAGCTGCCGGCGCCTGCTTGTATCAAAATGTCTACATTGAAACAGGAATTTCTTAAAGAATATGGAATTGTTAATTACAAACAGTTACCCTGTAGGATCTCTCCTACTTTAACCTCCGGACATGCACAGCCGTCGAGCCTACCTGCGGCAAACCATGAAGCAGGCGCGCCTGCAGAAGCGGCTGGCCGTGGCGGCCACGCTGGCTGCCGCCGGCTGCGCGCTCGTCCTGTTGCAACAGGACGCGCATCCGGAGCAGCGCCGCGCGGCAGCGCTCACGCCGGCCGTGCAGGCGGCGCCGGCGCCGTTGCGCGTTGCCGCCCAGGCCGCGCCGGCACCGGCGCGGCATGTGTATCCGTATTCGATCGTCCCCGGCGGCGTGACCAGCCGCACCGAGCTGGCTCGCGCCGTCCTCGCCGACAAGACCGTGGCCGCGCATTACGCGGGATTCGGCACCGACAAGGCGGAGCTGCGCACGGTGCCGAAGGCGCGCGCCGTGTACGTGTCCTACCGCAAGGGCGACCAGGTGTACTGGACCGCGAAGAAGGTGATGCTGGCCGAGGGCGAGGCCGTGCTGTCCGACGGCCGGAGCGATATCCGCGCACGCTGCGGCAACCGCATTTCGGACACGCCCCAGCTGCCGGTCGAGGTCAAGGGCCCGTCCGAGCAGGAACTCGATACCCCGGTCGAGCAAGCCCAGGCGGCCGGGGACGGCGCCCTGCGCGAGATCGCCTTCGATCCGGACGAGGACGGGGGTGAAGGCCAGTCCTTCGTGGCGCAATCCTTCGCGAACGGGGCCGGCCTGCTGACAGCCGCCCAGGCGCAGGCCCGCTTCGACCAGGCCGGCGTCGCCGGCGGCGGCGCGGGCTATCTCGATTCCCTGGCCGATACCGGGCGCAGGAATACCATGCTCGCCATGCTGGCGAATTCGGCTTCCGGCCTCGGCGGCAGGACACCGAACGGCGGCAACGGCGGCGTCGCTAACGGCGGCGCAGGGAACACGTCCGGCGGATCGACCAGCGGCGGCGGCATCGCGACCGGGGGTCTCGGCAGTCACAACACCGGCGATACCGCGCCGGCCGGTTCCGATGGCGAAAGCGCGGGCAGCGGCGGCGGCGGCGGCGGAGGCGGCGGCGGCGGAGGCACGGGCGGCTCCGGCGGCAAGCCGGCCGCGCCGCCCCCGGGTCCCGATCCGGTTACCGATCCACGTCCCGATCCGGGTTCCAATCCACTGCCGGGCCGCGACAATCCGCCCAAGGACCATCCCTTGCCCGAGCCGGGCAGCCTGTGGCTGAGCGGCATGGCCGGCGCTGCCCTTTTCCTGCAGCGCCGCCTGCACCGCCGTTCACGCTAGGCGCAGCCGCTTACCAGTAACAAAGGCAAGCCCGCCCACGCAATCGCCACCAGCGCCAGTATGGCCAGCAGCGCACACAGCGCCAGTGCCGCCATCGTCACCCCACCAATGATCAGGCGGACAGTGCCTGCTCCAGCCGCCTCACCCCGGCGCGGATCTGGGCCGGCGTGAAGGCCGAAAAGCCCAGCAGCATCCCCGGCGGCACCGCGCAGTCCGGGCCGGCGGCCGGGTTCACGTAGTAGGACAGGGACCGCACATCGACCCCGGCGGCGGATGCGCGGGCGACGGCTTCCTCCTCGCCGAGACCATTCATGAGTCCCACGCACAAATCCAGGCCGGCATCCGACGGACCGCAGGCCAGTAGCCCCCGCATGCGGCTGTCCAGCGCCTCCAGCATGGCGATGCGCCGCTCGCCGTAGGCATCGCGGGTGCGCCGGATATGGCGCGCGAAGTGTCCTTCCTGGATGAAGTCGGCCAGCACCGCCTGCGGCACGATGGGGCTGTGGCGGTCGACCACCGCCTTGGCGCGCGCCAGCGGCGCCGCCAGCGCCGGCGGCGCCACCACGTAGCCCAGGCGCAGTCCCGGAAACAGCACTTTCGACAGGGTGCCGACGTAGATCACGCAGTTCGCGCGGTCGAGGCCCTGCAGCGAGGCCAGCGGCGGGCCGGTATAGCGGTACTCGCTGTCGTAGTCGTCCTCGACGATCCAGGCGCGCTTGGCCTCGGCCCAGCGCAGCAGCTCCAGGCGCCGCGCCAGGCTCATGGTGGCGCCCAGCGGCAGCTGGTGCGAGGGAGTGGCGAAGGCCATGCGCGCATCCGGATAGCGGGCCGCGGCGTAGGCGACGTCCATGCCTTCGGCATCGACCGGCACCGGGCAGATCTTCGCGCCGGCCACCGCGAACGGCGCCAGCGCGCCCTGGTAGCCGGGCGACTCCAGCCAGACGCCCTCGCCCGGCGCCAGCAGCAGCTGGGCCAGCAGATACAGGGCCTGCTGCGAACCGTTGGTGATGACGATCTGCTCCGGCATGCAGCGCACCCCGCGCGAGGCTTTCAGGTAGGCGCACAGCAGTTCGCGCAGCGGCGGATGGCCGGCCGCGCCGCCATAGCCCAGCGGGACCTCGCGGCGGCGCCAGTGGCGCGCCTCGAGCTTGCGCCAGACCTCGAAGGGGAACAGGTCCAGGCCCGGCATGCTCATGCGGAAGGTGCGCAAGGGCCCGTCGTGGTGGCGTACGCGCGCCATCGCCGAGGCCATCGCTTCGCCCCGCGCGGACAGCGGCCGCACCAGCGGCGGCGCGGCGTCCGGCGACGCGCTCCGGCGTGCCGCCGCCGGCAGCGAGGCGCTCACGAACGTTCCCTTCCCCACCGCCCCTTCCAGGTAGCCCTCGGCCATCAGCTGCTCGTAGGCGGCCAGCACGGTCTGGCGCGAGACCTTCAATAGCCGGCCCAGTTCGCGGGTGGCGGGCAGCCGCACCGTGGGCTGTACCGCGCCGGACAGGATCGCTTCCTTCATCCGCAGATACAGCTGGCGGAACAGCGGCGTGGCCGCATCGCGCTCGAGCGGAATGGCGGCGAGGATGGCGTGGACGTGCATGGGCATCTCACAAAATTGGTACGCCCATCTTCGTCCTTATTGGTTATTTCGGCAAGCCACTTGCCATCCTAAGATGGAGGCATGAAAACATTCGACGCCAGCCTGTCCTGGGAACGCGGCGCCCAGGCCTTCACCGACCAGCGCTACAGCCGCGCGCATACCTGGACCTTCGACGGCGGCCTGTCGGTGCCTGCCTCGTCCTCGCCTTTGTCTGTGCCGCTGCCGATGTCCGATGCGGCCGCGGTCGATCCGGAAGAGGCGCTGGTGGCCGCCGCCAGCAGCTGCCACATGCTGTTCTTCCTGTCGCTGGCGGCAGCGCGCGGCCTGGTGGTCGACAGCTACCGCGACGATGCCACCGGCTTCCTCGGCAGCGACGAGCTGGGCCGGCTGGCAATGACCCGCATCGTGCTGCGCCCGCGCATCGCCTTCGCCGGCGGGCCGCCGGATGCCGCCGTGCTGGCCGCCCTGCACCACGAGGCGCACGCCCGCTGCTACATCGCCAGCTCGCTGCGCGGCGAGGTCGTGGTCGAGGGAGAAGGCTGATGTACCTGCCTTCCCACTTCCGCGAAGAGCGCATCGAGGTCCTGCACGGCCTGATCGACGCCCATCCGCTGGGCGCCCTGGTGCGCCTCGGCGAGGATGGCCTGGCCGCCGACCACATCCCCTTCGAGCTGGTGCCGGCATCCGGCGAAGCGCCCCGCGGCATCCTGCGCGCCCACGTGGCGCGCGCGAACCCGCTGTGGCGCCAGGACGGCGCGCCGGTGCTGGCGATCTTCCAGGGAGCATCCGGCTACGTCTCGCCCGAACTCTACGATGCGAAGGCCATCGACGGACGCGTGGTCCCGACCTGGAACTACGCGGTCGTGCATGCGCACGGGCGGCTGCGCACCATCGACGACACCGAATGGCTGCTGGCCCACATGCGCCGCATGACGCAGCGCCAGGAGCACCGGCAAGGCCGCGGCTGGGCCGTCGACGATGCGCCGCGCGACTATATCGACAAGCTGGTGCGGGCGACGGTCGGCATCGAGATCGTCATCGACGGCCTGCAGGGCAAGTGGAAAGCCAGCCAGAACCGCGGCGAAGAGGAGCGCATGCGCATCGCCCATGCGACCGGCATGGCGCCCTGAACATCCCAATCTTCACTGGACATTGCGGCGGATTGCAGCGCACAATGGGATGCACCTGGGAGCGAAGAGTCCATGTCCATACAAAGCCGCAATCATGTCCATGTCTCCGGCAAAGGCGCCTCCACCATGGTGTTCATCCACGGCTACGGCTGCGACCAGACCATGTGGCGCTTCCTGGCGCCGGCCTACGAGGACCGCTTCCGCGTGGTCACCTACGATCTGACCGGCTGCGGCCAGTCCGAGCTTTCCGCCTACGACCGCAGCAAGTACGGCAGCCTGCACGGCCACGCCGCCGACCTGCTGGAGATTGTCGACAGCGTCGCCGGCGGACCGGTGGTGATCGTCGGGCATTCGGTCGGCGCCACCATCGGCATGCTGGCCGCGATCGCCGCGCCGCAGCGCTTTGCCGCCCAGGTCATGGTCGGGCCCTCGCCCTGCTTCATCAACGACGGCGACTACGTGGGCGGCTTCAGCCGCTCCGACATCGACGAGCTGCTCGAAACCATGGACGCCAACTACCTCGGCTGGTCGCGCAGCGTGGCGCCGATGATCATGGGCGCGCCCAACCAGCCGCAGCTGCGCGACGAACTCACCGAGCGCTTCTGCCGCAACGATCCCGCGATCGCCCGCCACTTCGGCCGCGTCACCTTCCTCTCGGACCACCGCGCCGACGTCCCGCGCTCGACGGTGCCGGCCCTGATCCTGCAATGCAGCGACGACCTGATCGCACCGAGCGTGGTCGGCGACTGGCTGCATCGCCACCTGCCGGCCAGCACCCTGCGCGTGATCCGCAACGTCGGCCATTGCCCGCACATGAGCGCGCCCACCGAGAGTTCGCGCGCGATCGACGCCTTCCTCGCGCAGACCCTGCGCTGACGATGTGAATGCGAGCCTGCCCGGCGCCTAAAAACATCGTCCCCGCGAAGGCGGGGACGATGTTCACAAGCTATGGGGCGACGTTTGTGAAGATTACTTCCCAGCAGTCGTACCCGTCTTAGCCGTATTCATCTGCTCAGCCGACTTCAAATGCTGCGCCACCACCGGTTCGGTCTTCTCGACCAGGGCCTTCACTTCCGCATCCTTGGCCTTCTTGGCGTCGGCCATCAGCTTGGCGTGGACGGTCTTGTGGTCCTGCACCCCGGCCTGCTTCATGTAGGCCTTGTCGAAGTCGGCGCCGCTCATCTTTTCCAGCTTGGCGGCCATGGCCTTGTGCTTGGCGTCCGGTTCGCTCGGCAGGGTCACGCCGCGGGCGTCGGCCAGGGTTTTCACTTCGTTCAGGTTGGCGGTGTGATCGTCGATCATCTGCTGGCCGAAGGCTTTCACTTCGCTGCTCTGGCCCTTGCTCTGGGCCAGCTTGCCGCCCGCGACTTCGGCCATGTCGGCCATCGCGATGTCCTTGAGGATCTTCGTGTCGCCTGCGCTCAGTTTGGCGCCCGAAGCCGTCGCACCTGCGGCGCCGCTGGCGCCCGACGCGCTCATGCCGCTGCTGCTGGAACCCGAGGAATGCATGCCGGACGACTTCGAGGTCGAGCTGCTCGAGCTGCCCATGCTCTTGGTCGACTGCTTGGCGCGGTTTTCCATGCCGGTGCTGTTGCTGTTGTCCATCGTCCCTTCCTTGGTCGTCTTGCCGGCCTGGTTGGGATTGGTGGAGCTGGTGCCGGTCTGGGACGGGCTGGAGCCGACCGAGGTCTGGGCGTGGACGCCAACTGCGCCGAACATGGCTGCCACTGCCGACACGGCCAGCAGTCCCTTCAAGGTTTTATTCTTGTGCATGTCGTTCTCCTGATCTCTTATGGTGAAGTTTGACCCGTGTTCAAATGACAACGGTGGCACAAAGTGTATCGCCGTGCTTTACCGCACAGCGCGCGTTAGCCCATAGGAAATTTGCGATCAGCGGAAGCTGAGCGCCGCCGTCAGGTCGCCCGGCGGACGCGCCCCGCGCGACTCGAAGGCGGCGTTGCGTGCGGCCAGGCCTTCCAGCAGTGGCAGGCCGTGCAGGCGGGAGATGAAGCGCAGGACCGAGGTCGTGTCGTAGAAGTTGTGATCGACGGCGCCCTTCTTCGCGAACGGCGAGACGACGATGGCCGGAATGCGCGAACCCGGGCCCCAGCGGTCGCCCTTGGGCGGCGCCACGTGGTCCCACCAGCCGCCGTTCTCGTCGAAGGTGATGACCACCACCATATTGTTCCACTGCGGCGATTTCTTGAGGTGCTCGATCACGTTGGCGACGTGGGCGTCGCCCGATTCGATGTCCGAGTAGCCGGCATGCAGGTTCAGGTTGCCCTGCGGCTTGTAGAAGGCCACGGCAGGCAGGCGGCCGGCCACCGCGTCGGCGATGAACTTGTTCGATATCGGGCTGTCGCCCAGGCCGCCGTCGCGCAGGTGTTGTTCGCGCGCGGCCGTACCTGGCGCAAATTGCTTGAAGTAATTGAAGGGCTGATGATGGTGCTGGAAGTTCGGGCGCGAACCTTCGCCGCGGCCGTCCAGCGCCGCCTGCCAGGCGCCGCCGTACCAGGCCCAGCTGATGGAACGCCGGGACAGCAGGTCGCCGATCGTGTCGTAGCTTTGCGGCGGCAGCACCGAAGCATCCATCGGGTCGGCCGCGTTCGCATCGCCGCCCGGCGCCGGACGCACCCAGCTCGGCTGGTAAGGCGGGGCCATGGTGTTGACCGCATAGCCGTCCGGCGTGATGGCGCCATGGTTGACGAATTTCGGCTTGCCGTCCAAAGCCGACTTCGGCGAGTCCGGCGCCACCGCCAGGCGCATGCCCTGCGGACCGTCTTCGAGCACCGCGATCTTCTTCTTCGCCGGGGTCTCGGCGGCGTTGAAGAATTCCGGCGTGCGGCCGCTGATCAGGAACTGGTGGTTCAGGTAGGAACCGCCGAAGGCCGCCATGAAGAAGTTGTCGCACAGCGTGAACTCGCGCGCAATCTGAACCAGGCCCAGGTTCTTCGAGGTCTCGCCGTAATGGCCCATCACCATCGCGCCGCTGTCGCCCCAGGCGACGAAACCGTCGTTCTTGCCGCCGTTGATCTGCATCTGGTTGTGATAGAACTGGTGGGTCAGATCGCGCGTGACCAGCCCTTCCGGCAGCGGCTTGCCTTGCGCGTCGGCGAGTGCGAACGGCGCGTTGGGCAGGTGCTGGATATCGTCTTCCTTGATGATGTAATCCTTGCCGCCCAGGTTCTGGCGCGCCGGCACCATGCCGCCCCAGATCTTCGGCAGTTCCGGCAGCACCGAGCCGTCGCGGTCCTTCTGCGCGGTGGCGGACGCGGGCAGGCTGGCGAGGGGCTGGGCCAGGCCGGGGAAATCGGCGAACAGGTTGTTGAAGCTGCGGTTCTCGAGATAGATCACCACCACGTTCTTGACGTGTTCCTTCAGCTTGGCGTCGAGCGAGCCCTTGACGGGCTTGTGGGCCTTCGCCGTTTTCGTGGCCGCTTCGCTGGCGGCCGGCAGGGTGGTCGACAGGCCGACCGCAGCCGCCGCCTGGAAGATCTTGCGGCGCGAAGGATTGGCGGGCTGGCCGGCTTCCGGCTGCTCGTGGTCGTGATGCTTTTCTTGCACGGTTCTCTCCTGGACGGGCATCGGGTCGGCCCGCAAAAACACCGATTATGGGCGTTTTTTGCCAGGTGGAAAAGATCTCAGCGGCAATACCGACTATTGACGCGCGCGTGCCTCGACACGTTTCAGCAGCAGGCCGATCTCGTCGAGCACCAGCCAGGGGTCCTGTTCGTCGAACAGATGGGCCGTGTAGCGCATGCGCATGTGGCGGGTGTCGGTAGACACTTTCGCCAGCTCGAACTGGGCGGCGTCCCAGGTCGTGTTGAAGGCGTCGACGTCGTCGTAGCTCATCTTCGCCTGCCGGATATTCGTGTACGGCAGGCCGCGGCTGAGCACCGTCACCGGCAGGTCCAGCGTGCGGGCGCCGGCCAGGGCCTGTATCGCCTCGACGTAATCTTCGTGGGAATTCTTGTCCCGTTCCCAGCTGATGACCATGTCCATGATGCGCCAGCCGTCCGGCGACATCGTCCGCTTCATGGCCGGGTACCAGGATTCGTGCACGCTGTCGACGAAGACGATGCCCTTGACGGTATCCGGATGCGCCTGCACATAAGCGCGGGCGATCATGCCGCCGAAGGAGTGGGCGACCAGCACCACGTCGCGCCAGCCGCGCTCGCGGATCAGGCCGTCGAGCTCGTCCGTGAGCGCGCGCATGGGCCGGGGCGCGTTCTGCGGCGTGCTCTTGCCGACGCCGGCGCGGTCGTACAGGCAGACCCGGTAACCCGGCACCGAGAAATTGCGGAAGGTATTCTTGTAAGTCGCGTGGGCATCGAGTCCCATGCCGGCGATCAGCACCACCGTCTTGCCGCCTTCGCCGCGGCATTCCCAGGCCAGGCGGTTGGGGCCGACCTGGGCGAACTGTTCGCCCGGCGCTTCGGCGGCCACGGCATGCAGCGACAGGGTGAAAAGCAAGCCGGCCAGCAGTGTCTTCATCGACGATCCTTTCGCGCAAGAATTCTGTCGAATGTAAGACGCGGGTTGCAAGACGTCAATTCATCACGCATGAAGACCGGGAGGTCGATTGCGTCAAACGCCTGTCACATTCCAGGGCCAGAATACGCATCGCTCCTGGGAAAAGAGCACGGCGGCCCTGCCGCCCTACCGGCGCCGGCGGTCGGGAAATATACCGGCACCAATTCAACGTATCGTCTCAGAAGCCCGCCCGCGCGCGCAGCTTGCGGCGCACGTGCTTGCCGGCGCGCGGCAGGTTTTCCACGGCGCGCTCGGCCAGCACGCCTTCGATGAAGCCGAGCAGCGCAATCTCCTGCGGCACCCGTTCGCGCAACTGGGCGACCAGTTCGCGCGCGACCACGCCATCGTTCAGCAGCC
This sequence comes from Massilia sp. 01N410, assembly GCF_056399665.1. Taxonomy (NCBI): domain Bacteria; kingdom Pseudomonadati; phylum Pseudomonadota; class Betaproteobacteria; order Burkholderiales; family Oxalobacteraceae; genus Massilia; species Massilia sp. 01N410. The sequence goes on from NZ_JBFTRV010000010.1 coordinate 26,103, forward strand.
CCAGCTCATCCTGCATGTCGGACAGCAGATCGTGGCGGCGCACTTCCTTCCTGCCGTGGCTGAGCGCTTCGAAGAACTCGCGCGCATAGCGCTCCTTCTTGGCGGCGATGCGCACCTTGTGCAGGGTTTCCGGGTGCTTCAGGTCGATCACGCGGGCACGCTTGCGCACGCGCGCGGCGGCATGCTGCACCAGGCGCGGCGCGGCCTTGCTCACCTTCTGTTCCAGCGCATCGGTCGGCGCATCCCCGGGGCGCGGATCGGCCTGGCGCCCGCTTTGCTTCCATCCCTGACCGGCAATCCACGCGCCCAGCCCCAGCATCAGGCCCGTATAGCGCGGGCTGCCGACCGCCGCGCGCACGCGGGCGCGATGCCGCTCCGCTTCTTCGCGCGCCGCCACCGCGACCCGCGCCAGCGCCGGCTTGTGTTCTTCCGGCAGTGGCAGGCCAGGCAGCAGCGATTCGATGAAGACGTCCCAGTTGCGGGCGTCGCCCAGCTCGCCCGCCAGCCATTCGACGTCGGCCGCCAGCGGCGCCGGCAGCTGCACCATGTCCTTCACCATCGCCATCGCCGCGCGCAGGCGGCGCAGGCCGACGCGCATCTGGTGCAGGCTCTCGACCTCGCCCGCCAGCAGGCCTTGCTCGTTGGCCTGCATCTGCGCCAGGCAGTTCTGCAGGATGCCGCCCAAGGCCTCGCCCAGGCTGGCCTTGCGCCTGAGCGCCACCGCGCTCGCCTTCACGGCGTGCGGCGTCAAGCCGCCAGCCAGCGCATAGCCGCGCTCGGCCTTGCTGACGTTCTCGATCCGCACCGGCACCGCCTCGTGCACCTGGCGCGCCAGGTCGTACAGGCGCGCGGGGTCGCCCTCCTTCATTTCGAGTTCCAGTTCGCGCACCGGCACCGTACGGTCGCCGCGCTGCAGCTCGCCGGTATCGAGGGCGCATTCGACCTGCACGCCATCGTCCAGTTCCAGCAACCAGGCGGCGCGCTTGACCTTGTTGACGAACACCGGTTCGAGCGCCAGCTCATGCCGGCCGAGCTGTTTGGCCAGGGCCGGCACGGCGTCGCGCAGCTGGCGCGCGAACAGCTCGCGGTCCGGCTCGGCCGACGGCACCTCGGCTTCCAGCTCGACGCGCCGGTGCAGGCCGGCGACCACCGTGCCGCCGCCCTTCAGCGTCTGCACGTGGCGCGTACCCTCGCTGCGCACCCGCAGTGCGAAACCGTGCTGCCACAGGGTGAAGTCGGCGGTGTCGAAATAGCGGTCGACGTGTTCGCGCTCTTCCGGCTTGTTGCCGCCCCGGGGGCGCAGCAGCGGGATCTTCCTGACCTGGCTGACGCTGGCGTTATCGAGGGCCAGCTTGATTTCGCATTCCATCGTTTGTCCTCCTGACAGCGTTACTGTAGCGCTTTCGGTGCGAGACGGGCACACCGGTCGCCCCGCCATGGCAACGGGCTCGCATGTCAGGAGGAGGTCAGACGGAGATTCCGGCAGGCAAGGAATGAAGGTCCAGGCGCCGGCCGGCCTTGACGATCTGGCTGGGCAGCTCGTGGCCCAGCAGTTCCTGCAGGCGCCGCGCAGCCTGCAGCAGCAGGGCCAGGTCGACGCCGGTATCGTAGCCCATCAGTTCAAGCGCGTGCACGATTTCCTCGGTGCAGACGTTGCCGGTGGCGCCCGGTGCGTAGGGGCAGCCGCCGATGCCGCCCAGCGACGCGTCGAAGCGCTCGGCGCCGGCATCGATCCCGGCCAGCACATTCGCCAGGCCCATCCCGCGCGTGTTATGGAAGTGCAGGGTCAGCTCGAGACCGGGCCAGCGTTCCCGCACTTTTCCGGTCAGTTCACGCACCTGGGTCGGATAGGCCATGCCGGTGGTATCGCACAGGGTGATGCCCTGCACCTGCAGCTCGTCGACGAAGCGCGCGCACCAGTCCAGTACCGCCTCCTGCGCCACTTCCCCTTCCATCGGGCAGCCGAAGCTGCAGGACAGCGAGATGTTGACGCGTACGCCATGCGCTTGCGCCAGCGCCGCCACGTCCCGCAAGCCGGCGAAGGACTGCGCGCGTGTCATGCGCAGGTTGCTCAGGTTGTGGCTTTCGCTGGCCGACATCACCAGGTTCATCTCGTCGACGCCGGCGGCGATGGCGCGTTCGGCGCCGCGCAGGTTGGGCACCAGGGCGCTGTAGACGACGCCAGGCCGACGGGCGATCCCCTCGAACACCTCGACCGCATCGGCCAGCACCGGCACCGCTTTCGGCGACACGAAGGAACTGGCTTCCAGTTTGGCCAGGCCGGTCTTCGAGAGCGCATCGGCCAGTGCGATCTTCTCTAGCGTCGGCACGAAGCGTGTTTCGGCCTGCAGGCCGTCGCGCAGGCCGACTTCCTGGATGTGGATGCGGCGTCCCTTGCCGCTCCACGCATTCATGTTCGCATTCATGCCACCACCTTGCGCTCGCGCAGCGCCGCGATCTGCTCTTCGGTGAGGCCGATCTCGCGCAATACCGCGTCGGTGTCCTCGCCCAGGCGCGGCGCGGCCGAACGCACCGCGCCCGGCGTGCCCATCAGCTTGGGCACGATGCCCGGCACCTCGACCTGGTAGCCCTCGCGCGTCTGCTGGGTCAGGATCATGTCGCGCGCACGGTAATGCGGGTCTTCGGCGATGTCCTGCGCGGTATAGACCTTGCCGGCCGGGACCCGGGCCCCATTCAGGACCTCGAGCACTTCGGCCACGCCGCGGGTCGCGGTCCAGACACCGATGGCGGCGTCGATCTCGGCCACCCTGGCGACGCGGCCGGCATTGTTCGCCAGGTCCGGCGCTTCGGCCAGGTCGGGGCGGCCGATCGCCGCCATCAGGCGCTTGAAGATGCTGTCGCCGTTGCCGGCCACGAGTACGTAGCCGTCATTGCAGCGGTAGGCGTTGGACGGGGCGATGCCCGGCAAGGCGCTGCCCGCCGCCTCGCGCACCGCGCCGAAGGCGCTGTATTCGGGGATCAGGCTTTCCATCACGTTGAACACGGCTTCGTGCAGGGCGACGTCGATCACCTGGCCGCGTCCGCCGTTGACCTTGCGGTGATACAGCGCGGTCAGCACGCCGATGGTGCCGTGCAGGGCGGCCAGGGTGTCGCCGATCGAAATCCCGCAGCGCACCGGCACGCGGCCCGGTTCGCCGGTCAGGTGGCGCAGGCCGCCCATCGCCTCGCCGATCGCGCCGAAGCCCGGCAAGTCGCGGTAGGGACCGGTCTGACCATAGCCGGAAATGCGCAGCATGACCAGGCCCGGATTCAGTTCGGACAGCACATCCCAGCCCATGCCCCAGCTTTCCAGGGTGCCGGGGCGGAAGTTCTCGACCAGCACGTCGGCCTCCGCGATCAGCTTGCGCGCGATCTCCTGCCCCTCTTCGCTGCGCAGGTCGAGCGCGAGCGAGCGCTTGTTGCGCGACTGGACCTGCCACCACACCGAGGTCCCGTCCTTCATCATGCGCCAGTTGCGCAGCGGGTCGCCGGCGCCCGGCGCCTCGATCTTGATCACGTCGGCGCCGAATTCCCCCAGCGTCTTGCCGGCGAAGGGCCCGGCGATCAGTTGTCCCATCTCGATCACGCGCACGCCCTTCAGCGCCTGGTCGGAAAAATTCGCGTGGATCATGTTCGATGCCGTCATGTGCTTGCCCCTTCAATGTTCGGATTGTTCGCGCCGGCGCAGCCGCTCGGGCATGCCGAAGGCCAGGATGGCCGCGCACACCAGGCTCAGGCCGGCGATCGCATACAGCGCCGGCGTGGTGCTGCCGGTGACGTCCTTGATGCGCCCGACCATCACCGGGCTGACGATGCCGCCCAGCTGGCCCAGCGTGTTGATCAGTGCGATGCCGCCCGCCGCGCCGGCGCCGCTCACCAGCTTGGGCGGCAAGGCCCAGAACGCCGGGATCGACGCTACCACGCCGGCGCCCATCACGGCCAGCGCCGCCAGCAGCAGGGCCGGCTGGTGGTCGAACAGGCCGGCGCAGCAGAAGCCGGCGGCGCCCAGCAGCACCAGGCCGATCACGAATTTTCGGCGCTCGCCGCTGGCGTCCGAGATCCGGCCGACCAGCACCATCGCGATCGCGCCGCACAGGTAGGGCACGGCGGTGAGCAGGCCGATCATGGTCGGGTTGGTGGTGCCGGCGCTGCGGATCATGTGCGGCGCCCAGAAATTCAGGCCGTAGGAACTCACCTGGATCAGAAAGTAGACCAGGCCCAGGGTCAGGAAACCGGGCGTCTTGAGCGCGCCCAGCAGCGAATGGCTGCCGATCTGGCGGTTCTGCTCGGCGATGCGCGCGGCCAGCAGGCTGCGCTCCTGGGGAGTGAGCCATTGCGCATCCTCGATCCTGTCCTTCAGCGACAGGAACACGACGGCGCCCAGCGCCACGCACGGCAGGCCGCCCACCAAAAACAGCCAATGCCAGCCGGCCATGCCCAGTGCGCCGTCCATGTGGCCCAGCACCAGGCCGGCGGCAGGCGCGCCGACCAGGCCGGAAAAGGTCGAGGCCAGGAACAGCATCGAGGTGATGCGGCCGCGGTAGGCGGCCGGGAACCACAGCGTCAGGAAATACAGCACGCCAGGCGCGAAGCCGGCCTCCATGACGCCGATGAGGAAGCGCAGCACATAGAACTGCCACTCGGTCTGTACCAGCGCCATCAGGGCGGTGGCGATGCCCCAGGACACCATGATGCGGGCGATCCAGCGGCGCGCCCCGACCTTGTACAGCATCATGTTGCTGGGCACCTCGAACAGGACGTAGCCGACCGAGAACAGGCCCGCGCCCAGGCCGTAGGCGGTGTCGGACAGCGACAGGCTGTTCTGCAGCGCGAACTTGGCGAAACTGATGTTGATGCGGTCGAAGAAGGCGAAGAGATAGCAGACCATGATCAGCGGCATGATGCGCCATGCCACTTTTGCCACGATCTGCGCTTCGCCCGGAACGGCCACGGAGGCCGCGCCGGCGGGGGCGGACAGGATTTTGCTCATGATGTCTCCGGATAGGGTGTCGTCGAATGACCCGGCGCGCTCATGCGGGATGGCGCGCTTTTGGTGTTGTGGGTCGATTCTGGCACTCCGGGTCCAAATGGCGGAATGACCAAGACGGGAACCCGGCTTTCGCGTTTCGCGAAAGCTCGAGCACTCAGCGTCCGGGCTGGGGCGCAGCGGCGAGGTGCTCGACCAGCATCCGCGCATGGCGCGGCAGGGTCTCCAGGTCGCGCACGCCAATCAAGAGCTGGCGCCGCGCCCATGCGTCCTGGAGCGGGATCTGGCGCAGGTTCAGTGAACGCACCAGCGCCCGCACCGCGTCCGCCGGCAGCACCGCCACGCCCAGCCCGGCGGCCACCATCTGGCACATGGCGTCGAAGCTGCGCACCTGGATCCGCAACTTGAGGCGCTGGCCCATGGCCTCGGTCTCGGCCTGCAGGCGCTGCGCCAGCGAGGTGCCCTGCGACAGGCTGACGAAGTCGAATTCGGCGGCTTCCTCGAAACGCAGCGAGCGCCGCCGCGCCAGCGCATGCCCGCTTGGTGCCACCAGCACCAGCCGGTCCTCCCGGTAGGGCATCAGCTGCAGGCCGAGGGCCGGGGTGCGGTCGGCAAAGATGCCGATATCGGCCCTGCCCTCGAGCACGCCGAGCACGATCTCGCCACTGTTGAGTTCCGCCAGTTCGATGCGGATCGCCGGCGTGGCGCGCGCAAAGGCGGCGATGTCGGCCGGCAGGAACTGGGTGATGGCCGAGGTATTCGCCCACAGGCGCGCCACGCCGACGATGCCGTTCGCGTGGTCGCGCAGCTCGGCCGCCAGCAAGTTGACGTCGCCGAGGATGCGCAGGGCATGGCGGGCCAGCGCCTCGCCGGCGGCGGTGATGGTGATACCGCGCGAATGCCGCTCCAGCAGCCCCGCGCCGACCGCCGCCTCGAGGTCGGAAATGCGCTTGCTGGCCGCCCCGACCGCCAGGTTGGCCAGCTGCGCGCCCTTGCTGATGCTGCCGGAGCGCACCACGTGCATGAACAGGGAAAGCGAGACGAGATCGAGGCGGTGCAGGTTCATGCCGACATGCTACACTGAACGCATGTTCAATCGATCCTTCCACCACGGAGTGTGTTACCGCAGGCCATAGAAGCCTGCCGATTGCATTGTCATATCCACAGATTCCATGGCCACAGCGAGAACCGTCTCCTGTGGCCTTTTTCATTTCCGGAGACCCGATGACACTCAAGCTGTACGACACCTGGGAGCGGCGCCTGCGTCCTTTCGACCCCCTCGAACCCGGCCGCGCCGGCCTGTACGCCTGCGGCCCGACGGTCTACGACTACGCCCACATCGGCAACCTGCGCACCTACCTGTTCGGCGACCTGCTCCGCCGCGTGCTGCAGCTGAACGGCATCGAGGTGAGGCACGTCGTCAACATCACCGACGTCGGCCACCTGACCTCGGACGCGGACCTGGGCGAGGACAAGATGGAAAAGGGCAGCCGGCGCACCGGCCGCAGCGCCTGGGACATCGCCGCCTTCTACACGGATGCCTTCCAGCGCGACCTGGAGCGCCTGCGCATCCTGCCGCCGACCGTCTGGGCGCGCGCCACCGACCACATCCCCGAGCAGATCGCCTTCATCCTGGACATCGAGCGGGCCGGCTTTACCTACCGTACCGCCGATGGCATCTATTTCGACACGACACGCCTGGAACGCTATGGTCACCTGGCCCGGCTCGACATCGCCGGACTGCAGGCAGGCCACCGCGTCGATCCGGGCGACAAGCGCTCGCCCACCGATTTCGCGCTGTGGAAGTTCAGCGGCGCCGAACAAAGGCAGATGGAATGGGACAGCCCCTGGGGCCGCGGCTTCCCTGGCTGGCACATCGAGTGCTCGGCGATGTCGACGCGCTACCTGGGCGCCCTGTTCGACATCCACATCGGCGGCGAAGACCACGTGCCGGTCCACCATTCGAACGAAATCGCCCAGCACGAGGCCTGCCACGGCCACCCGCCGGCGCGCTACTGGCTGCACGGCGCGTTTTTGCGGCTGCAAGACAGCGACAAGATGTCGAAGTCGGACGGCAGCTTCATCCGTCTCGATTCGCTGGTCGAGCGCGGCTTCGATCCCTTGGCCTATCGCTATCTTGCCCTGACCGCGCATTACCGCTCGAAGCTGGTGTTTTCGTGGACGGCGCTGGAGGCGGCGCAGACGGCGCTCGGGCGGCTGCGGCGGGCGTATGTCGAACTGCCTTCCGGTGGCGTGGCCGATCCCGCTTATCGCGAGCGCATGCTGGCTGAGCTGAACGACGACCTGAATACGCCGAGGGCACTGGCACTGGCATGGGAGGTATTGAAATCCGGGCTGCCGGGTGCGGTGCAGAAAGCGACGCTGGGCTGGCTGGACGAAGTGCTCGGGTTGGGATTGGATACCTGGCGGCCCGAGACGCACGCCGTGCCGGACGCGGTGCTGGCGCTGGTCGAAGCGCGCCGGCAAGCACGCCTCGATAAGCGCTGGGCCGATGCCGACGCCTTGCGGACCGCGATCGAGGACCAGGGTTTCGTTGTGCGCGACACGGCCGAGGGTTCCGTCGCGGCGCCGAAAACGGCCACTCTCCCGGTTACCGATTGATACGCCTCTTACAGACTCGCCGGCAGGATCTGCGGGCGCCGGATGACATACTGTACGTACGGATGCGCACAGAACTGTCCAGCTCAGCGCGCTAGCATTCGTCATCGATAGAACGGGAGGAAAATATGAAAATCGCACACCGACACATCGTCCGCATTGCCGCCGTGCTGGCCTTGACCGCCGCGTCCACCGGCGCATTCGCCCAGAGCGCGGAATACCGCCGCGGCTACGACGACGGTTACGCAGCAGGCCAGCGCGACGCCCGCAACGGTCCGGACGTCGCGGACGGTTCGATGTCCTGGGGACGCCTGCACATCGAGGAGGCCGAGTATGGCGTGCGCGACGCAAGCTGCAACGCGCGTCGCAGCGTGCGCGACCAGGTCGAGCGCAATCGCGGCTTCGTCATCGCCAACGACCAATTGTGCGGCGACCCGGCGCCGAACCAGAGGAAGCGCCTGCGCGTGATCTACCGTTGCGGCGACAGCGCACCGGCACGCGCCTACGCAAACCAAGGCGAAAGACTGCGCCTGAGCTGCAGCCGCTGAAGCCCCGCCGCTGAAGCCCATAGGCAGGGCTGCGGCGAAGCGGGCCGGCCTCGGCTTCAGGTTGATCCCAGGCGCGTAAAACCGTCGGCGCTCCAGTCTTCGCTGCCGACGCCGTGGTGCACACAGAACAGTCCTTCGGGATCGTATGCCGATTTTATGGCCCGCAATCTCGGATAGTTCTCGCCCCAGTACTCGCGTTGCCAGTCGCGGTTGAAGTAGTTGCTTTCCGAAACATAGGAACCCGAATGCGGCGCGATCCTGCGCAGTTCGGCGGCGGCCCGGTCGATGTCGCGGGCGTTCCTGCGGGCCGCCGCCAGGTCGATGGCGGGCCGCGCATAGCCCGGATAGGCGGGCGGCCTTTCTCCTTCGGCGATGATGAGCAGGGTGAATGCATCGGCGACCGCGGGATTGGTCGCGGTCTGCCGGGCCGCGGTACGGACCTCGGCCGGCGCGCCCGCCAGGCCCTTGCCGATGTGCAGCCGCAGCATCTGGTGGCGGCTCGCCGCGAACAGCGCGTCCGCGAGCGCCTGCCGTCGTTCCGCCTGCAACAGGGCCGCCGGCAGCCACAGCGAATCGTAACCGTGCAGGAAGACGCCAACCTCGCCCTGGTCGCCCTTCCCCCACACATGATGCCGCGGCGCGCCATCGCGCATGTCCCGCGAATAGGTTGATGCGCGCTTGGCCGGGTCCCACCAGCTGCGTGCCTCCCAGGCCCAGGCGCCGGGCGAGACGAGTTCGTAATCCCGCGGCGCCGCCCCGATCCAGTCGAAGAAGGGTTGCCATGCATCGCGCGTCTGCTCGGGACTGAGGCCCTGGCTGACCATGTCGATTTCCAGCACGTTGTCCGGCCTGAAGTGCACGTGTTCGCCCCAGTGCGGATTGAACAGGGTCTCGCGGTAGAAGTCGATGAAGCGGGCGATCAGGCGCGCGAAGGCGTCGTTCGAACGCGCCCTCACCTCGCCCCAGGCGCCGCCGAAGAAGCGCGGCAGTTCGTGGGTGCGCAGGGTGACCCGGGTGACCACGCCGAAGGTCCCGCCACCGCCGCCCTTGAGCGCCCAGAACAGGTCGGGATCCTTGCACGCGTTGACGACACGCACGCGGCCGTCGGCGGTGACGATTTCGGCTTCGAGCAGGCTGGAGGCCGCCGTGCCGAAGCCTTTCGAGAACGCATTGAAGCCGCCGCTCTGCACCAGGCCGGCCACGCCCACCGTGGTGCAGCTGCCGCCCTGGACGTAGCGGCCGCCTTCCGTCGTCACGGCGTGATACAGATCCATCCACATGGCGCCGGCGCCCGCGCTGACCGCCGGGACGGGGGCGGCATGGCCCGCACAGCCCTCGGCGACGAAGGCATCGTGCAGCGTGACCTGGTTCATCGCACGCGTCCAGATCAGTAGGGAATCGGGCGCGTTCGAGGTCCCCAGGTAGCTGTGGCCGCCGCCCTTGACCGCCAGGCGCAGCCGGTTCTTGCGCGCGAAGACGACGCCGGCGGCGACGTCCCCGGCATGGCGCGCTGCGATCGCATACGCGCTCGGCGCCGGCGTCCAGGCATCTAACCAGCCCGAGTTCTCGGTGCCGCCGGGCTGGTCGCCGATCCAGTAGGGGTTGCCGATGTTCTTGTGCGCATCGAGGCAGGCGGCGCCGTCCGGATCGGCCACGCAGCCTTGAAACAGCGCGTGAGCCTTGATCAGGTTGCCGCCTACGGCCTCGTTGAGCCTGGCCCAGCTGGCGGCGTTCGGCCATGCGGCGTCCAGGGGCCGTACGCGCCGATAGACGGCCTTGGCCGGCGCGCCGCCCGCCGATGCAGCGCTCAGGGTCGGCAGCGTCCCGGCGGCGGCCACTGCCAGCGACGACAGGAAATCTCTTCGTTTCAAGGGTGCCTCGCATTCGGATGGCGAATGCCGGCAAGCTTAGCGAAGGGATGTCCTCGGCGACAAAGCAATTGTGGCGAAGCGGGCGCCGCCTGGGGTGAACCGGATCCGGTTCACCGCGAGGATACGCTCAGTCGAACTTGCTGAAATCCGGCTTGCGCTTCTCGAAGAAGGCCGTGAACGCCTCCTTCGCCTCGGCGCCCACCAGCATCGCGCTGAAGCGCTCGTTCTCGGCCGCGATGGTTTCCTTGACCAGCGCCGCGCGCGAACGCTTCATCAGCGCCTTGGTGGTGCGGATCGAGGCGGCCGGCAGCTTGACCAGCTTGGCGGCCTGGCCCTGGGCGAATGCCAGCAGCTCGCCAGACGGCAGCACTTTCGCGACGATGCCCATTTCGAGGGCTTCCTGGGCCAGGAAGGCTTCGCCCAGCATCAGCTTCTCGGCGGCGCGGGTGTAGCCGGCCGCTTGCTGGACCAGCAGCGACGATGCGAATTCCGGGCACAGGCCCAACTGGCTGAAGGGCATCGAGAACTTGGCGGTGTCGGCGGCATAGACCAGGTCGCAGTGCATCAGCATGGTGGTGCCGATGCCGACGGCGGCGCCGCTGACTGCCGCGATTACCGGCTTGCTGCAGCCCTCCAGCGCCTGCATGAACTGGAAGACCGGGCGGGTTTCGGTCATCGCGCCTTCGCCGACGTTGTTGAGGAAGTCGTCGAGGTCGTTACCGGCGGTGAAGATCTCGGGCTTGCCGGTGATGAGGACGACGCGGATCTGCGCGTCGGTCTCGGCGGCGCGCAGGGCTTCGGCCATGGCGGTGTACATGGCGCCGGTGATGGCGTTCTTGCGCTCCGGGCGGTTGAATTCGATGGTCAGGATGCCGTTGGCGGTGGTGGTCTGGATGTCCATTCAGGAGGTCTCCGGTATTGTTTGTTCGCGTATTGCGCGGGCACGGCGTGCCCACCCTACGAAAAAAGGGTGGGGACGGTTTTCCGTGCCCACCCTCCTCGACTTGCTGCGTGTGGATTACACGCGCTCGATGATACCCGCAGCGCCCATGCCGGCGCCGACGCACATGGTGACCATGCCGTACTTCAGCTTGTTGCGGCGCAGGGCGTGGACCACGGTGGCGGCGCGGATGGCGCCGGTCGCGCCCAGCGGGTGGCCGAGGGCGATCGCGCCGCCCATCGGGTTGACCTTGCTGGTGTCCAGGTTCAGGTCGCGGATCACGGCCAGCGCCTGGGCGGCGAAGGCTTCGTTCAGCTCGATCCAGTCCAGCTGGTCCTGGGTGATACCTGCCGCCGCCAGGGCGGCCGGGATGGCGACCTTCGGGCCGATGCCCATGATCTCCGGCGGCACGCCGCGCACGGCAAAGGACGAGAACTTGGCCAGCGGCGTCAGGTTGTGCTCTTTCAGGATCTTCTCGCTGACGACGATCAGCGCACCGGCGCCGTCCGACATCTGCGACGAGGTCGCCGCGGTGACCGAGCCCTTGGCGGCGAACACCGGCTTCAGCTTGGCCATGCCTTCCATGCTGGCGTCGGCGCGCGGGCCTTCGTCCAGGTCGACGGTGCGGCGCTTGACGGTGATCTCGCCGGTCGCCAGGTTCGGCGTGCGGGTCACGATCTCGACCGGGGTGATCTCGTCCTTGAAGAAGCCTGCCTGCTGGGCGGCGATGGCCTTGCGGTGCGATTCCAGGCCGAAGGCGTCCTGGTCTTCGCGGCTCACCTTCCACTGCGCGGCGACCTTCTCGGCGGTCAGGCCCATGCCGTAGGCCAGGCCGACGTTCTCGTCGTCGAACACGCGCATATTGATCGACGGGTGGTGGCCCATCATCGGCACCATCGACATCGATTCGACGCCGCCGGCGATCATGACGTCGGCTTCACCGACGCGGATGCGGTCCGCAGCCATCGCCAGGGCGGTGATGCCCGAGGCGCAGTAGCGGTTGACGGTGACGCCGCCGACGGTGTTCGGCAGGCCGGCCATGACGACGGCCTGGCGCGCCACGTTGAAGCCCTGTTCCGCTTCCGGGAAGGAGCAGCCGACGATGGCGTCGACGATCAGGGCCGGGTCCAGGTTCGGCACGGCGGCCATGGCGCCCTTGATCGCGGCGATCAGCAGGTCGTCCGGACGGGTCTTGTTGAAGAAGCCGCGCGGCGCCTTGCCGATCGGGGTGCGGGTCGCTGCGACGATGTATGCGTCTTGAAGTTGTTTGCTCATGTCATTAAGTCCTTATGTCCGCTGACTAGGTTACGCACCGCTTAGTTCCGTACTGGTTTACCGGTCTGCATCATGCCCATGATGCGTTCCTGGGTCTTCGGATTGTTCAGCAGCGAGATGAAGGCTTTGCGCTCCATGTCCAGCAGCCACTGCTCGGAGACGTAGCTGCCCTGGTCGATGTCGCCGCCGGTGACGATCTCGGCGATGGTGTCGCCCAGGTGGTAGTCATAGGCCGAGATGAAGCCACCGTCGCGCATGTTGACCAGCTGGCCGCGGATGGTCGCCCAGCCGTAGCGGCCGGTGACCGGGACCGGGCGACGCAGCGGTGCACGGTAGCCGGCGTCGAACATCGAGCGCGCGGTGACTTTCGCCACGTGCAGCAGTTCGTAGGGGTTGAAGACGATGACGTCGTCTTCCTTCAGGTAGCCCATGGCCTTCGCTTCGAGGGCGGATTTCGATACCTGCGCGGTGGCCGCGTTGGTGAAGCCGGTCTTCAGGAATTGCAGGATGTCGTTGCCCTTGGCTTCGTTGGCGGCGCGTACAGCCGCTTCCTTCAGGCCGCCGCCGGCCGGCACCAGGCCGACGCCGACTTCGACCAGGCCGATATAGGACTCGATCGAGGCCACGCGCTTCGACGCGTGCAGCGCCATCTCGCAGCCGCCGCCCAGGGCCAGGCCGCTTACTGCCGCCACCACCGGGATGTTCGAATACTTCATGGCCATGAAGGTGTCCTGCAGCTCGCGCACGATCGGCTCCATCGCCTTCGCGCCGCCGGTCATGAAGGCCGGCAGGGCCGATTGCAGGTCGGCGCCGGCCGAGAAGGCGCCGCCTTCGGCTGCGTCGGTATTCCAGATCACCAGGCCCTTGTAGCCCTTCTCGGCCTCTTCCAGGCCGCGCTTGATGCCCTTGATGACGCCGTCGCCGATCACGTGCATCTTGGTCTTCAGCGAGATCACCAGCACTTCATCGTCCGAGTGCCACAGGCGTACCGAGTCGTCCTCGAACACGGTGGTGCCGGCAGTCTTCGGATCGACCGTGGTGCTGCCGACGACCGGCGCGCGGAATTGCTGGCGCTGGTAGACCGGCAGGTCCGATACCGGCACATAGGCGTTCTTCGAGACCGAGTAGGAACCCTCGGCGGTGTGCACGCCTTTCTCCGACACCGGGGCGCTGAACACCCAGGCCGGGAGCGGTGCGTTCGACAGGGCCTTGCCGGCCTCGATGTCTTCCTTCACCCACTGGGCGATGGTGTTCCAGCCGGCGGCCTGCCAGGTCTCGAACGGGCCGACACTCCAGCCGAAGCCCCAGCGCATCGCGAAGTCGACGTCGCGCGCGTTGTCGGCAATCGTATCCAGGTGGAAGGCGATGTAGTGGAACGCGTCGCGGAAGATCGCCCACAGGAACTGCGCCTGCGGGTTAGTCGATTCGCGCATCGCCTTGAATTTCTTGACCGGGTCCTTCTCTTTCAGGATGCGCGCGACGATGTCGGCCGCCTTGGCGCCGCTCGGCACGTATTCGCCGGTGGCGAAGTCCAGGCGCATGATGTCCTTGCCGACCTTTTTATAGAAGCCGGCGCCGGCCTTCTGGCCCAGCGCGCCCTTCTCGATCAGCTTGGACAGCACGGCCGGGGTCTGGTAGACGCTGAAGAAAGGATCGTCCTTCAGGTTGTCCTGCATGGTCTTGATCACGTGGCCCATGGTGTCCAGGCCGACCACGTCCGCGGTGCGGAAGGTGCCCGACTTGGCGCGCCCCAATTTTGCGCCGGTCAGGTCGTCGACCACGTCCACCGACAGGCCGAACTTCTCGGCTTCATGGATGGTGGCCAGCATGCCGAAGATGCCGACGCGGTTGGCGATGAAGTTCGGGGTGTCCTTGGCGCGCACCACGCCCTTGCCCAGGGTCGAGGTCAGGAAGGTTTCGAGCTGGTCGAGGATTGCCAAGCGGGTGGCCGCGGTCGGGATCAGCTCGACCAGGTGCATGTAGCGCGGCGGGTTGAAGAAGTGGACGCCGCAGAAGCGCGCCTTCAGGTTGTCGTCGAAGCCTTCGGCCAGCTTCTCGATCGACAGGCCCGAGGTGTTCGAGGCGAAGATGGCGTTGGCGCCGATGTGCGGCGCGACTTTTTTATACAGGTCGTGCTTCCAGTCCATGCGCTCGGCGATGGCTTCGATGATCAGGTCGCAGCCGGCCAGCACGTCGAGGTTGTCCTCGTAGTTGGCGACTTCGATCAGGGCCGCGTCTTCCTTGTTGCCCAGCGGAGCCGGCGACAGTTTTTTCAGGTTCTCGATGGCCTTCAGGACGATGCCGTTTTTATTTCCCTCTTTTGCCGGCAGGTCGAACAGCACGACCGGGACCTTGGCGTTGACGCAGTGCGCGGCAATCTGCGCGCCCATCACGCCGGCGCCCAGCACGGCGACTTTCTTGACGATGAAATTAGTCATCTCTCGTAATCCTTAGTTAGCGTCGTTCCCGCGAAGGCGGGAACCCAAGTTCGTCGATCTGCAGGCAAACTTGGGTCCCCACCTGCGCGGGGACGACGGGTCTATGTAGCGGGTGTACGCGTTGGTACGTGATGGTGTTACTTAGAACAGATCTGCATCCAGCGCCAGCAGGTTCGCCGAACCCGAACGCGCCTGACGGATCAGCATCGCGGTTTCCGGGTACAGGCGGCCGAAGTAGAAGCGCGCCGTTGCCAGCTTGGCTTCGTAGAACTTGTCGCTTGAATCCTTCTTCTCCAGTGCGATCTTCGCCATCTGCGCGAAGAAGTAGCTGAACACCAGGTGGCCGACCACGCGCAGGTAAGGCACGGCGGCGGCGCCGACTTCGTCCTGGTTCTGGAAGGCCTTCATGCCGATTTCCATGGTCAGCTTGGTGACCTTCTCGCCCAGTTCGCCCAGCGGGGTGACGAATTCGCTCAGCGACTCGTCCAGGCCGTTGTCTTCCACGAAGGCCTTGATCTTCTCGCCGAAGGCGCGCAGCTTGGCGCCGTTGTCCATCAGGATCTTACGGCCCAGCAGGTCCAGCGACTGGATGGTGTTGGTGCCTTCGTAGATCATGTTGATGCGGGCGTCGCGCACGTACTGCTCCATGCCCCACTCGCTGATGTAGCCGTGGCCGCCGTACACCTGCATCGCTTCCGAGGTGGCGATCCAGCCGTTGTCGGTGATGAATGCCTTGACGATCGGGGTCAGCAGCGCGACTTCGCCGGCGGCTTCCTTGCGCACTTCTTCGTCCGGATGGTTCAGTTCGCGGTCGATCTGCAGCGCCACGTAGGAGGTCAGCGCGCGCGCGCCTTCGGCATAGGCCTTCGCGGTCAGCAGCATGCGGCGCACGTCCGGGTGCACGATGATCGGGTCGGCCGGCTTGTCCGGTGCCTTCGGGCCCGACAGCGAACGCATCTGGATGCGGTCTTTCGCATACACCAGCGCGTTCTGGTAGGCGACTTCGGTCAGGCCCAGCGACTGCATGCCGACGCCCAGGCGGGCGGCGTTCATGAACACGAACATCGCGTTCAGGCCCTTGTGCGGCTGGCCGATCAGGGTGCCGACCGCGCCGTCCAGGTTCATCTGGCAGGTGGCGTTGCCGTGGATGCCCATCTTCTCTTCGATGGCGCCGCAGAAGATCGGGTTGCGCTCGCCCGGCTGGCCGTCGGCGTTCGGCAGGAATTTCGGCACCAGGAACAGCGAGATGCCCTTGCTGCCTTCCGGTGCGTCCGGCAGGCGCGCCAGCACCAGGTGGACGATGTTTTCCGACATGTCGTGCTCGCCGGCCGAGATGAAGATCTTCGAGCCGGTGATTTTATAGGTGCCGTCGGCTTGCGGCTCGGCCTTCGAGCGCAGCAGGCCCAGGTCGGTGCCGCAGTGGGCTTCGGTCAGGCACATGGTGCCGGTCCACTCGCCCGAGGCCAGCTTCGGCAGGTAGAACTTCTTCTGGTCTTCGGTGCCGTGCTCCTTCAGGCACTCGTAGGCGCCGTGCGACAGGCCCGGGTACATCGACCAGGCCTGGTTCGACGAGTTCAGCATCTCGTAGAAGGAGTTGTTCAGCGCCACCGGCAGGCCCTGGCCGCCGTATTCCGGATCGCAGGCCAGCGCGGCCCAGCCGCCTTCCACGTACTGCTTGTAGGCTTCCTTGAAGCCCTTCGGCGTGGTGACGGTCCTGGTCGCGGCGTCGTAGTGGCAGCCTTCGCGGTCGCCGGAGTGATTCAGGGGGAACAGCACTTCCTGCGTGAACTTCGCGCCTTCTTCGAGCACCTGGTTGATGATGTCGGCGTCGATCTCCTGGTACGCCGGCAGGCTCTTGAACTCTTCGGCGACGTTCAGGAATTCATGCAGAACGAACTGCATATCCCGGATTGGCGCGACGTACTGACCCATGTTGTTCTCCTGACGAAGGTAATGATTGGTGTGTGGTGATTACTTTGCGGGATTGCGGTAGTTCTCGATCAGGCGCGCGAAGCCGCGATGAGCGCGGTCGGGGGCGCCGGGAATGCGCAGGAAGCGGGCATCGTGGTGCACCGCCAGCACCAGACCGTACATCTCGTACACCAGCTGCTGGGGGTCGGTGTCGGCCTTCAGGTCGCCGCAGTCGACGGCCTGCCGGGCGCAGCGTACCAGGGCGTTCTGCCAGATCTGCACCATGCCGACCAGCTCGTCGCGGATCGGTCCCGGACGGTCGTCGTACTCGACGGCGCCGCTGATATAGATGCAGCCCGACGCGATCTCGACCGAGACGCGCTTGAGCCAGTGCTTGAACATCGCCTCCAGGCGCGGCAGGCCTCGCGGCTCCTTCACGCTGGGGAAGAAGATTTCCTGTTCGAAGCGGCGGTGATAAAGTTTCAGCACTTCGATCTGCAGGTCTTCCCGCGAACCGAAGTGGGCGAACACGCCCGATTTGCTCATGTTCATGCGATCGGCCAGCAGGCCGATCGTGAGGCCCTCGAGGCCGTCGCGGCTGGCGAGTTCGAGCGCAACGTCGAGAATCGCTGCACGCGTCATCTCGCCCTTGCGCATGACCATGGATTTGGCTGAAGTATTGATACGATGCTCCCAGTGGATCGAGAAAAATCCGAACGCTCGTACTATTATCTACCAGCCTTGAAATGTCAAACGGGAAGTTTAGAGGCGCGGTTCTAGTAGGGTGGGCGCGGCCGGCGTGGACACGAAGTGTGCACCCTACGAGTCACCGGCCCGTTCGATCGCCCGGCGGTCGCGCTTGGTCGGCCTTCCCTTGATCGTGCTGCTGGGCTCGGGGAACAGGCGACGCGCTTCCTGGTCGTTCGCGCGCTTCTGGATGCTGACCTCCGTTTCGCGGTAGAGCGCCTGCGCAACCGGGGCCGGGCCGCGGGTGCCGGACAGGCCCTGCACGATGACTTCCCAGCGGGTCGAACCGTTGTCAATGAGGAGCTTGTCGCCTACTTTCACGGCGCGCGCCGGCTTGACGTTCTCGGCGTTGATCTTGATCCGTCCACGGTCGACCGCTTCCGCCGCCAGCGAGCGCGTCTTGAAGAAGCGCGCCGCCCACAGCCATTTGTCGATCCGTACGTTCTCGTTTTCGCTCATAAATCCGGGTGTCTGTTCAGGCATAGCCGATCGTAAAGATCCGCATCGTCAGTTTATACAAAAGATAGGCCATTTCATGGCCGGTGCGGCGCACCCAACCAAGTTGCCTCAAATCATCGAGCCCGACCGGCACACCTTCGGCGATGCCGCGCTCGATCTGCTTCGCCATGCTGGAGGCGAAGGCGGCGTCGCGCACCACCACATTGGCTTCCTGGTTCACGAACAGCGACAGGGCATCGCAATTGCTCGATCCCACGGTGGCCCAGTCGTGGTCGACCACCGCCACCTTGGCGTGCAGCTGGGTCCGGCGGTACTCGACGATGCGCACCCCGGCCGCCAGCAGCTGCGGATAGAAGGACCCCGCCACCGCGTCCTGCATGCGGAATTCGCCGACGCCGATCAGGAGGCAGACGTCGACCCCGCGCCGCGCGGCCTGGGCCAGCGCCTGGCGGAACTTGAGCCCCGGCGCGAAGTACGGCGTGGCCATCAGCACGCGCTTGCGGGCGCGGCCGATCGCCTGCAGGTAGGCGCGCTGGATGGTGCGGCGATTGCGCAGGTTGTCGCGCACCACGAAGCCGGCGCGCATCGGATGCTCGCCCAGCCCCGGCGCCTGCTTGCGGGTTTCCTTGAACAGGTGGTAGCGGTGCTTGATGTTCAGGTGGCCGGCGCGGGTCCACTGGGCCTGGGATTCGCGGTGGATGCGCTCCACCAGCGGGCCGCGCACGCGCACCGCGAAATCCCAGCGCGGCGCCGGCAGCGGCTCGTAGGGTGCGTAGTCGCACAGCGAATCGTCGTTGGTATTGATGCCGCCCACGAAAGCCGTCTGGCCGTCGATCACGACGATCTTGCGGTGGCTGCGCGCCACGCCGCGCCGGAACCAGGGGTTGAACATGCGGTAGTGCACGCAGTGTTTGGCGAATTCCTCGCCGAGGCGGCAGGCGACCCGGCGCCCGGTCCCGAACCAGTCGACCAGCACCCGCACCTTGACGTCGCGCTTGGCGGCGCGGATCAGGGCGTCGGTGACGGCGCGCGCGGTGTCGTCCTCGGCGTAGATATAGGTCTCGTAGAGGACCTCGTGCTTCGCGGAATCGATCGCGGCCAGCAACTCCCTGAAATAGTTGCCGCCGCTTTCCAACAGTCTGACGTCGTTGTTGCCGACGTAGGAAACCGTTCGCATGGGCGGACTAGGCCAGGCTCAGGTTGGCAACGATGGGCGCGTGGTCCGACAGGCGCGCCCATTGCGGCCCGTGCAGGACTTCCGCCTGCTCGACCTTGAAGCCGCGTACATAGATGCGGTCGAGACGGAACCAGGGCAAGGCCGCCGGAAAGGTCCGCGCCGGCACCAGGCTGCGCTCGCGGTCGCGGACCTTGCGCACCAGCTCGCCGATCCGCGAGGAACGCCGCTCCAGTTCGTCGAACACCTCGACCACGCCCAGCTTCATGCGCAGGCAATCGCTGAGGGTATTGCGCCAGTCGTTGAAGTCGCCGGCGATGATGACCGGTTCGCCGTTCGGCGCCGACTCGTTGATGGCATTGATCAGGGCATCGGTCTGGCGCCGGCGGCTGCCTTCGAACAGGCCCAGATGGACGACATAGCAGTGCACCTTGCAGTCCGGCGTGTCCAGCACGCAATGCAGGATGCCGCGCTGCTCGTAGGCGTGATCGGAAACGTCGTGGTTATGCTGGTTGGCGATCGGGAAGCAGGACAGCAGCGCATTGCCGTGGTGGCCGTGATCGTAGACCGCGTTCATGCCATAGGCGGCATGCAGGGATTCGCCGGCGAAGAACTCGTGCTGGGCAGTGTCCGGCCAGTGGTGGTGAGGGCTGCGTACCTTTTCGCCATAGCGCGCCTGGTAGCGGTCGTGCCGGCCCTGCACTTCCTGCAGGAACACGACATCCGCACCAAAGGTACCGATGGCTTTTTTCAGCGCCAGTACGCGCGGCGTACTGCGGAAGGACGAAACGCCTTTGTGGATGTTGTAGGTCGCAACACGAATTTTCATGGGAACATTTTAACCCCATCATTCCGTGTTCTTCTGGACAGAGCGCCAATCGTGCGGCGCATCAGATTCGGCAGTGGATGCCTGGGCGGGACGCCATTCCCGGGGCACGCCGGGAATGGCCAAGGGATCAGATGCTCATTGCCGGCAGGAAGTGCTCAGCCGGTGCATTATTGTTTGATTCGCTGCTTTCACGGCGAATCGGGTTGGTGCGCAGCGGGCCTGTCAAGAGCAGACCGTTCAGCAATTCGATGCACAGATAATCTTCGTCGACGCTGACATCTTTTACTTTCTGCTCGTGCTTGCGTTCGCTCATAGTTCCTCCCAGTATCCTTGTTGGACTTGCAAAAACAAAAACTCGCCAATGGCGATTTATTGACCTTAGTCAAATCGTTTCACCCTGTCAAACGAACTAATCTATTGTGTTATCTCATCATTTCCGAATTAAATTCTGAAAACCCTATGAAACTGTAGGTTACAACTGACAGACGCGTAGGAGTTTTACTCATCAATTTTTTTATGTATGCACGTCGCTGTGACGCACATCCAACACCCTGTCGAGCACTTGTTTCTCGAGTGCACCAAAAGCCGCGCTGCCGCGTGCGCGAGGGCGCGCCAGCCCGACCGGCAAGTCCATCGCCAGCCGTCCCTGTTCCACAAGAAGGATGCGGTCGGCCAGCACCACGGCCTCCTGCACGTCGTGGGTCACCAGCACTGCCGTGAAGCCGCGCACCAGCGCCGTGGTCGAGCTGTCCAGCCGGTACGGCAGCACCGCCACCAGCGTTGAACAGCACGATTGCGGTCGCCATCTTTATGCAATACGCATAAAGATGGACTCAGCAAGCGCCAGGATCAGGAGGGAAATGCCGCGGCAACTGCAGGATCGCTTCCGCGTTCGAGCTCGAGAAGCAGCGGTCGGCGGCCTCCAGCAGCGGCAGCCAGGCGTAGTGCAGATGCTCGCGCGGCGCCAGGACGATCGGGATGTCGCGCGGCACGCAGACGGAGAAGACGTGCTCGGTATTGTGCGTTATGCCGGGTGCATAACGGTGGCGCCAGGTCTGGTAGATCTCGTAGACGTTGGACAGGTGCCAGTCCTGCAGCTTGATCCGTTCGCCATCGGCGACGATGCCGGTTTCCTCGAACAGTTCGCGGGCGGCGGTTTCCAGGAGGGGTTCGTCGACGCGGTCGAGGGAACCGGTGACGGATTGCCAGAAGCCGGGCCGGTCGGCGCGTTCGATCAGCAGGACCTCGAGGTCGGCGGTGTGGATGACGACGAGGACGGATTCGGGGATTTTGTGGGGCATGACGCTATTGTAGGGTGGGCTCGCCGTGCCCACCCTACGATGCTTTAAGCGACCTTCGGCTGCTCGTTACGCAGACGGATATGCAGCTCTTTCAGCTGCTTCTCGTCGACTTCCGACGGCGCGTTGGTCAGCAGGTCCTGGGCGCGCTGGGTCTTCGGGAAGGCGATCACGTCGCGGATCGAGGTCGAGCCGGTCATCAGGGTGATCAGGCGGTCCAGGCCGAAGGCCAGGCCACCGTGAGGCGGCGCGCCGTACTGCAGGGCGTCCAGCAGGAAGCCGAACTTCAGCTGGGCTTCTTCGGCGTCGATCTTCAGGGCACGGAACACTTTGCTCTGGACTTCTTCGCGGTGGATACGGATCGAGCCGCCGCCCAGTTCCCAGCCGTTCAGGACCATGTCGTAGGCCTTGGCGATGCAGGCGCCCGGGTTCGATTCCAGCATGTCCTCGTGGCCGTCCTTCGGCGCGGTGAACGGGTGGTGGGTCGCGGTCCAGCGGTTCGCTTCGTCGTCGTACTCGAACATCGGGAAGTCGATCACCCACAGCGGCGACCAGACGTCGTCGAACAGGCCAGCCTTCTTGCCGAATTCCGAGTGGCCGATCTTCACGCGCAGCGCGCCCATGGCGTCGTTGACGACCTTGGCCTTGTCGGCGCCGAAGAAGATCAGGTCGCCGTCTTCGGCGCCGGTCAGTTCGAGCACTTGCGCCAGCACTTCGTCCGACAGGTTTTTCACGATCGGCGACTGCAGGCCATCGCGGCCCTTGGCCTTCTCGTTGACCTTGATGTAGGCCAGGCCCTTGGCGCCGTAGATGGCGACGAATTGGGTGTAGGCGTCGATTTCCGAACGCGGCATCGAACCGCCCTGCGGCACGCGCAGGCCGACCACGCGGCCGCCCGTCATGTTGGCGGCGCTGTTGAAGACCTTGAACTCGACGGTCTTCATCAGTTCGGTCAGTTCGGTGAACTGCAGCTTGACGCGCATGTCCGGCTTGTCCGAACCGTAGGAGCCCATGGCGGTAGCGAAGTCCATCACCGGGAACGGGTTCGGCAGGTCGATGCCGGCGGCGTTCTTGAAGACCACGCGCATCATGTCTTCGAACAGGTCACGGATTTCCTGCTCGGTCAGGAAGGAGGTCTCGCAGTCGATCTGGGTGAATTCCGGCTGGCGGTCGGCGCGCAGGTCTTCGTCGCGGAAGCACTTGGTGATCTGGTAGTAGCGGTCGAAGTTGGCGACCATCAGCAGCTGCTTGAACAGCTGCGGCGACTGCGGCAGCGCGAAGAAAGTGCCCGGGTTGACGCGCGACGGCACCAGGTAGTCGCGGGCGCCTTCCGGGGTCGACTTGCCCAGCATCGGGGTTTCGATGTCGATGAAGCCCAGGTTGTCCAGGTACTTGCGGACTTCCATCGACACCTTGTAGCGCAGGCGCAGGTTGTGCTGCATCTGGTCGCGGCGCAGGTCGAGCACGCGGTGGGTCAGGCGGGTGGTTTCCGACAGGTTGTCGTCGTCCAGCTGGAACGGCACCGGCACCGAGGCGTTCAGCACTTCCAGTTGGGTGGTGTTGATCTCGATCTTGCCCGACTTCAGGTTGGCGTTGGCGGTGCCCTCCAGGCGGTTCACGACGGTGCCGGTGATGCGCAGGCAGTACTCGTTGCGCACGTGCTCGGCGCCCTTGAAGACGTCGGCATTGTCGGGGTGGCAGACAACCTGCACCAGGCCTTCACGGTCGCGCAGGTCGATGAAGATGACCCCGCCGTGGTCGCGGCGGCGGTGCACCCAGCCGCACAGGCTGACGGTTTGGCCCAGCAGCTCTTCGGTCACGAGGCCGCAGTAGTTGGTACGCATGGAGGACATAGTTTTTCGATCCAGGTTGGTTATTCGGTGCCTGCTGCCAGGCGTTTGATTTCTTGAGAATCCTTGACGGCGGCGGCGGTGTCGGCATCGCCGGCAGTGGCCGGCGCCACGACGCCCATCGACACGATGTACTTCAGGGCCGCGTCGACCGTCATGTCCAGTTCGACCACCCGGCTGCGTTCCATCATCAGGAAGAAGCCCGAGGTCGGGTTCGGGGTGGTCGGCACGTACACGCTCACGTAGTCGCCCACCAGGTGGTTCTTCACGTCGCCGCCCGGCACCCCGGTCAGGAAGGCGATCGTATAGGAGTTCTCGTGCGGGTACGGGATCAGCACGGCCTTGCGGAAGGCGTTGCCCGAGGACGAGAACAGGGTGTCGGACACCTGCTTGACGCTGCCGTAGATCGAGTTGACGACCGGGATGCGGTTCAGCAGGCGCTCCCACAGTCGCACGAACCATTTGCCGACCAGGTTATTGGTCAGCACGCCGGTCAGGAACACGATCGCCAGCGTGATGATCGCGCCCAGGCCCGGGATATAGGTGCGCGGCTGCCACTCGCTCGGCACCAGCACGAGCGACTGGTCGAGCGTGCTGATCACGAAATTGAGCACCCAGGCTGTAATCGCCAGGGGAACCAGGACCAGCGCGCCGGTGATGAAATATTTACGCATCGGAACTCGTCGACGCGGGCGCGGCGCTGGCGGTGCTGCCGCTCTCGCTGCTGGTGGTGGAACCGGAACCGGCGCTGGCGCTGGCGCCGCTGTCGGCACTGCCGGTCGCGGGTGCCGCGCCGGTCGCCGGCGCGCTGCCACCGCGGAAGTCGGTCACATACCAGCCGGTTCCTTTAAGCTGGAAACCGGCGGCGGTGACTTGCTTCTTGAACGATGACTTGCCACACGACGGGCAGACGCTCAGCACCGGATCCGAAATCTTTTGCAGTACATCCTTGGCAAAACCGCATTCATCGCAGCGGTAGGCGTAAATCGGCATCTGAATACTCCGCAAAAATCATCAAAACCCTGAATTATAAAGCTTTTGCGGAAGGTTTTGCCCGTTGGCGCCACCGCCGGGGCGAATGAATACGCTTGCAACTTGATGCTATCTGGCAACAGTGTTGTTTTTATTCCGCACGATCGATGAGTTGCGTTTGCCGAACATCAACTTACCTGTTTAAATAGCACTCCTTAGTTGCTAAGAAACAGAAGTTTGCGCGACTGGCTCTGCCGTCGCCGCCAAGCCATAAAAGAACGACTTCAAATCGGGGCCCTCTGCGGGCCCTTTTCTTTTCCTGAGCTAATGACGCGTTCCTCACCTCCCCGCCCCGGCCGCCGTCCCAAGATCGAGGGCGGCAAGGAAACCGCTCCCGTGATCCTCGACGCCGCCGAAAAACTGTTCTCGGTACATGGCTTCCATGGCGTCACGGTGCGCGCCGTCGCCGTCGAATGCGGGGTCGACTCGGCCCTGGTCCATTATTACTTCGGCACCAAGCAGGAATTGTTCGATGCCGTGTTCGCGCGCCGCGCCGGCCCGATCAACCAGGACCGCATGGAGGCGATGGCCCGCTACGAGGAAGCGCACGGCGATCGCATGACGGTCGAAGGCGTCGCTTCGGCCTTCCTGATGCCCCTGCTCGACCGGGCGCGCCACGCCGATCCGGGCTGGAAGAATTATTTCGCCCTGCTCGCCCTGGTCAACAGCTCGCGCGGCTGGGGCGCGGACACCATGACCAGCCACTTCGACCCGGTGGTGCGGCGCTTCATCGGCCTGCTGCAGCGGGTGCTGCCGCAGGCCGGCATCGACGACCTGTTCTACAGCTACCAGTTCCTCACCGGCGCCCTGACCCTGACCCTGGGCGCCACCGGCCGCCTGGACCAGCTGTCCGAAGGCCATGCCTCCTCGTCCGACATGGATGCGATCGCGCCGCGCATGATTGCGTATTGCGCGGCCGGCTTCCGCGCCGTGTGCAAGCACTAGACGCTCAGCGCCTGCGCCACACCAGCCAGCGCTCCTTGCCGGCAAAGACAGGAATCGATTCAAGCACGTCCTGGTCCACCACGCAGTCGAAATGCGGCGTCAACAGCGCGTCCAGCTGCGCGCGGGCGATGCCGAAGGGCGGGCCCTTGGGCGCATCGCCGAAGAAGAAGTAACCGGCCAGCAGGCCGCCGGGCGGCAGCAGCGCCGCCCAGCGCCTGGCGACGTCCGGCCAGCGCGCCCGCGGCAGCGCGCACAGGAAGGCCTGTTCATAGACCAGGTCGAGCGGACGCGGCGGAACATAGTCGAAGAAATCGGCCTGCACGATGTGGCCGGCCCACTGCCCCGCCAGGCTTTTGGCGCGGGCGACGGCGGCGGCCGAGAAGTCGATCGCGGTGGCGTCCCAGCCCGCTTCCAGCATCAGCGCCAGTTCGTAGCCGGAACCGCAGCCCGGCGCCAGCGCGGACATGGGCTTGTTCGCCTGCGCCACGAAGGCGCGCAGTTCGGCCGGCGCGCCGCCGCGGTCCCAGGGCGTGAACTGCTTGTCGAAGCGCTCGTCCCAGAATGCGGGCGCGAGCGGGTCGCGGCTGGAAAAGTCGGGCATGGCCTCAGGGATGAACGAAATGCACGGCGGCCAGGCCGATCACCGCGATGCTGGTGACGCAGGCCAGCGCGGCCAGCAGGCGGTTGGTGCGGCGCTGGTTCTCCACCAGCTTGTACATCAGGTCGCCCATGTCGAGGTCGCTGTGCGCGCGCTTGTGCAGCACCTGGTGCATCAGGCGCGGGAACTGCGGCAGCAGCTTGGCGTACTGCGGCGCCTCGACGCGCAGGCGCTCGAGCATGCCGCGCCAGCCGACCTGCTCGGCCATCCAGCGCTCCAGGTAAGGTTTCGCCGTCTTCCACAGGTCGAGCTCCGGATCGAGCTGGCGCCCCAGGCCTTCGATGTTCAGCATGGTCTTCTGCAGCAGCACCAGCTGCGGCTGCACCTCGACGTTGAAGCGGCGCGAGGTCTGGAACAGGCGCAGCAGCACCTGGCCGAAGGAGATGTCCTTCAGCGGGCGGTCGAAGATCGGCTCGCAAGTGGCGCGCACCGCGGCTTCCAGTTCGTCGACGCGGGTGTCGCGCGGCGCCCAGCCGGATTCGATGTGGGCCTCGGCCACGCGCTTGTAGTCGCGGCGGAAGAAGGCCAGGAAGTTCTGCGACAGGTAATCCTTGTCGAAGTCGTTCAGGGTGCCGACGATGCCGAAGTCGAGCGCGATGTAGCGTCCGAAGGTCGCCTCTTCCACCGACACCAGGATGTTCCCGGGGTGCATGTCGGCGTGGAAGAAACCGTCGCGGAAGACCTGGGTGAAGAAGATCTCGACGCCGTCGCGCGACAGCTTTTTCAGGTCGACGCCGGCGGCGATCAGGCGGTCGGTCTGCGAGATCGGGATGCCGTTCATGCGCTCCATCACGATCACGCTGCTGGAGCAGTAATCCCAGTACATCTCCGGAACCATCAGCAGGGTCGAGTTGGCGAAATTGCGGCGCAGCTGGCTGGCCTGGGCGGCTTCGCGCATCAGGTCGAGCTCGTCGTGCAGGTACTTGTCGAATTCGGCGACCACTTCGCGCGGCTTCAGGCGCCGGCTGTCCGGCCACACCTTCTCGATCAGGCCGGCCGCCATCTGCATCAGGGCCAGGTCTTCGTCGATGGTCGACTTCATTCCGGGCCGCAGCACCTTCACCGCCACTTCCTTGCCGTCCTTGAGGGTGGCGAAGTGGACCTGGGCGATCGAGGCCGAGGCCACCGGGGTGCGCTCGAAGGTGGCGAACAGCTCGCTCGGGGGCGCGCCGAGCGAGCGCGTGATCTGGGCGATGGCGAGGTCGGAATCGAAAGGCGGCACGCGGTCCTGCAGCAGCGACAGCTCGGCCACGATATCCGGCGGCATCAGGTCGGGACGGGTCGACAGCACCTGGCCGAACTTCACGAAGATCGGGCCCAGCTCTTCCAGCGCCAGGCGCAGGCGGATCGCGCGGGGCGAGGTGATGCGGCGCCAGAAGAACACCGAGTTGATGAAGCGGGCGGTACGCGGCACGTCCAGGCCGGACATCGCAATTTCGTCGAGACCGTATCTTGTGAAAACCGTCAGGATCTTGAGGAGGCGCAGGAATTTCAGAATCATCAGCTATCCGTTGGCGGGCGCTGCGCCCGCTGTTGTTCCAGTGTCTGTTCGAGTTTCTGCTCCAGCCTGGCGATCCGCTTGGCCGAGCGCTCGACGTCGTCGCGCAGGCGGTTCACCTCATCGGCGAAGGCGTCGACGCTGCTCGGGCGGATCAGGACGCGGCGCTCTTCCAGCAGGAATTCGGCGACGTTCTCGGCCAGCCGGCGTGCGCTGCCCGTGGCATGCGAGACGGCCGCGCGCGCGCCGCCCGCCAGCCGGTTCGCCGCGATCGGCCCGAACAGGCGGTCGAGATCGTGCTCGGCATCCCAGCGCAGCCCTTTCGAGAGCTGGGAGATGGTGTTGGCGAATTCCGCGTCACCCTCGATGCGCACATAGGAAAACGCGCGGTCGCGGTTCTGCAGGATCAGCGGCAGGTCGCCCGGCTTGACGTGGATGGTCACGTCGGGCACATCGTCGCCGCCGGCCACCTCCAGCATGCCGTCCCTGGCCACGCGCATGCACAGGCGCAGGTGGCCCATGTCGATGCAGGCAAGCTTGCCGGCCCGGCGCATCAGGGTGTCGCGCGCCCAGGCTTCCTGGGCCAGCAGGTGGTTGATGGTCGCTACGCTTAAGAAAGTAGGAGTCGATGACATTGAAGCTTGCGTTAAAAAAAAACCGCCCTGTGTTGGGCGGTTTCGATCTTACCAGTTCGCCGAGGCACAAACCCGGCAGCACAGATCGTTATGGCAAAAAATCTTGCAAAAATGATCTTACGTGATCTGTTGAATGCCCGCCAGGACCCAACCGCCATTGCCGTTCAGCGGCTTGGCCAGGTTCCACACCTCGACGTAAGGTTCGGCCTGGGCGCCCGGGGCGTTGCGGATCATGCCGTCGAACTGCACGCTGGCCAGGTAATCGCGCTCCGTGGTCTCGATGCCCAGCAGCTGGGCGTCGATCGAGACGACCTCGGTATAGTCCTGCTTGCCGCCGCGCTCCTGGATCTGCAGCTGCAGCTCGGCGAACACCTCGGGCGCGGTGAATTCGCGCAGGTCGGCGACGTCGCCACGGTCCCAGGCGGCCTGCATGCGGATGAACGACGCTTTCGCATGGCGCAGGAAGGCCTCGGTGTCGAAGCCGGCCGGCACGCCCCACTGCTCGTGCGCGGCCTGCTTGTTCAGCGACACGTTCGAAGTCGGCTGGTTATAGCCGCCCGAATAAGCCTGGTTCGCGTTCGGCTGCCAGCCCTGGTTCAGGCCGGAACCGATTTCCGGGGTGGCCGAGGCCGAAGCCGGCACCGGGTTCTGGTTAAAGCCCGAGAACGGCGGATTGGCCGGGGTGTCCTTGCGGCGGAACATGCGCACGATGAACATCACGGCGAACACCAGCAGCAGGATCATCAGGATCGAGGACAGCGCGCTGGCCATGGCCCCGCCGATGCCGAAGTGCGAGAACAGCGCGCCCAGGCCCAGGCCCAGCAGGGCGCCGCCCAGTACGCCCTTCCACATGCTCGGACGCTTTTGCGGAATCGGTTGCGGCGCCATCGGGGCCGGCGCCGGACGCTGGTAGCCCGGCTGCTGCGCGGGAGACGGCGCCGGCGCGGGCGCGGGCGCACGCATCCGGCTGACCGACGACGACTGCCGGCCGAAGGAACGGCCGCCACCCACCGGACGTGCGAACGCATCGGCGACGAAGGACAGTGCGGTCACCGCGATCATCGTGCTGGCCAAGAATTTCTTCATCGTGGACACCTCAAAGTTTGATGCCGGTGTGCAGTGCGGCCACACCAGCCGTCAGGTTGTAATACTGCACGCGTTCCAGGCCCACGCTTTCCATCATCGACTTCAGCGTTTCCTGGTCCGGATGCATGCGGATCGACTCGGCCAGGTAGCGGTAGCTCTCGGCATCGTTGGCGATGCGCTGGCCCAGCCACGGCAGCACCGAGAACGAATAGACGTCGTACGGCTTCTGCAGCGGCGCGGCCACCTTCGAAAACTCCAGCACCAGCAGCTTGCCGCCGGGCTTCAGCACGCGGCGCATTTCCGCCAGCGCCTGGTCCTTGTGCGTCATGTTGCGCAGGCCGAAGGCCACGCTGACCCGGTCGAAGTAGTTGTCCGGGAACGGCAGTTTCTCTGCGTCACACAGCAAGGTGGGGGTGACTAGACCTTTATTCAATAGACGATCGCGGCCGACGCGCAGCATCGACTCGTTGATGTCGGTGAGCCAGACCTCGCCGCTCGGGCCCGCCTGCTTGGCGAAGGCCTTGGACAGGTCGCCGGTGCCGCCGGCGATGTCGAGCACCTTGAAGCCGGGACGGATGCCCGCCTGGGCGATGGTGAAGGTCTTCCAGATGCGGTGCAGGCCGCCGGACATCAGGTCGTTCATCACGTCATACTTGGACGCGACCGAGTGGAATACCTTGGCGACTTCATGGACCTTCTCTTCTTCGGAGACGGTCTTGTAGCCGAAATGGGTGGTGTTGGTCATATCGTTTGCCTTTTGATCTTGTCGCATTATACAAGCGGCATGCGGACCGACGCCTATGGATGTGCGAAGGCCACATTCCTGCGCGTGTGAGTGTCCGCTTCGGCGTCGAAAACATCTCCCGGCACAAGCATTTTTCCCGTCTGGAATGATTTTGAACATCACTGTCGTAAAATTCACGACATCGTTTCAATCGTGCAGCACTTTCTTAAAATTTTGCTTATAGTGATTCAGCTTTGTTAACTCCACATGGCGGAGACCAGCGGAGACGGGCAAAGTTTTAGACAAAATCCTTTTGAGAGAGAAATAACATGGCGACTGGCACTGTGAAATGGTTCAACGATTCCAAAGGCTTCGGCTTCATCAAACCGGATGATGGCGGCGACGACCTGTTCGCGCATTTTTCGGCGATCAATGTGGCCGGCTTCAAATCGCTGGCGGAGAACCAGCGCGTCAGCTTCGAAATCACCACCGGCCCGAAGGGCAAGCAAGCTGCGAACATCCAGCCCCAGGCATGATTGCCGACCAGCCGGCCCGACCGGCTCCATAAAAAGCGCCGTGCGGTTTCGCCGGCGCTTTTTTCGTTTACCTTGGGCCCGGCCTCACCTACATTGACTGTCTGGAGTGACTTCTCTGGAGCTCGATATGGCCATCACCAATGCAGCCGCCGGCACCAATGTCCACGAAATCGCCGACGGCGTTTATCGCATCAATACCCCGGTCAATCTCGTACCGGGCGGCTTCTCCTTCAACCAATACCTGGTCGTCGACGATCAACCGCTTCTTTTTCACACCGGGCCAAGAAAGATGTTCCCGCTGGTCTGGGAAGCCGTGGAAAGCGTCATGCCGGTGAGCCATCTGCGCTTCATCGCCCTGTCGCATTTCGAAGCGGACGAGTGCGGTTCCCTGAATGAATGGCTGGGCGTTGCGCCCGAGGCCGCCCCCTTGTGCAGCCGGGTTGCGGCAATGGTGTCGGTGAACGATTTTGCGGACCGGCCAGCCCTGGCCATGGCCGACGGCGCCGAGCTCAGCCTGGGAAAACGCTCGGTCAAATGGCTCGATGCGCCACATCTGCCTCACGGCTGGGAAACAGGCTTCCTGATGGATACCCGAACCAAAACGCTGTTTTGCGGCGACCTGTTCACCCAGGGCGGCCTTGGCGAGGCCGCCCTGACCAGCGACGACATCCTGGAGAACAGCGAAGCGTTCCGGAAACCGATGGATTATTTCTCGCACTCGACCCATACCAGGGAATTGATCGAGCACCTGGCATCCGAATCGCCCGGCACCCTGGCGTGCATGCACGGCAGTGCCTGGAGGGGCGACGGCGCAAGGCTGCTGCGCGCCCTCGGCGAACGGCTGGTCAGCGCTTAGCTTAGTGATGGTGGCCGCAGGCATGCGGCTTGGATTGCGCGCCCGGCAGCACGGTGCCCGGCGCACGGCCGCTGTCGCCCTCGAAGCCGGCAGAGTGCAGGCGCTGCAGGTAGTCCTGCCACAGCGCCGCCTCTTCCTTGCCCAGCTTGTACAGGTAGTCCCAGGTATAGATGCCGGACTGGTGGCCGTCGGTGAACAGCGGCTTGATGGCATAGTTACCGACCGGCTCGACGCCTTCGATACCGACATCGCGCTTGCCGACCTGCAGCACTTCCTGGCCGGGCCCGTGGCCCTTCACTTCGGCCGAGGGCGAGTAGACGCGCATCAGCTCGAAGGGGATGGAGAAGGCGGCGCCGTCGTCGAAGGCGATTTCCAGGATTTTGGATTGCTGGCGGATGGTCAGGTTGGTGGGGGTGGGCATGATCGAAAGCTAGCGATGAATGTTGGCCGATGAGCCGTCATTCCGGCGAAGGCGGGAACGAGGGTGCGTAGGGTAAGGATTGGCGCTATTTTATCGGTTTGCGAATTTTCGCTTGATCGCTTCCGCCAACTGGGGAACCAGGGCCCGCCTCTGCGCCAGCACGTCCGCAGGAGTCTCGCGCACCGCCTGGGCCCAAACCGGCGCCGGAAAATGCGCATCGTCCGCATAACGCGGAATCACATGCCAGTGCAAATGCGGCACCACATTGCCCAGGCTGGCAACGTTGACCTTCAGCGGCTGCATCACCTCGCGCACGGCCTGCTCCAGCTTCCACACCGCCTCGTTCAGCAGCAGGCGGTCCGCGTCAGGCAGGTCGCTCACTTCGCGCACATGCTCGTTCCAGATCACGCGGGCGAAGCCTGGGTAGTTGGGCTCGTTCGCCAGGATCACCGAGAACTTGTCGTTGGCGACCACCTTGGACGAAGCCGCCAGTTCGCACAGCTCGCAGCCGGCTTGCCTCGTCATACCAGCACCCTTTCGATACCGCCGTTGTTCGCATTCGCCACGTAGTTCGGCATCCAGTTCTCGCCCAGCAGATGCCGCGCCATCTCGACCACGATGTAGTCGGCGGTCGTGCCCGAGTCGTCGTTGTAGCGCGACAGGCCCTGCAGGCAGGACGGGCAGCTGGTCAGGATCTTGACGTCGCCGCTGAAGCCGTCGGCGCGCAGCTTGTCGGCGCCCTTCTCCATCTCTTCTTCCTTCCTGAAGCGGACCTGGGTCGCGATGTCCGGGCGAGAAACGGCAAAAGTACCGGACTCGCCGCAGCAGCGATCGTTCTTCTCGATCTTCACGTTGTCCGCGGTCTGCACCAGCGCGTTCACGGTCTTCATCGAATCCTGCAGCTTCATCGGCGTGTGGCAGGGGTCGTGGTACATGTAGCGGGTACCGGTCACGCCTTCCAGCCTGACGCCCTTCTCCAGCAGGTACTCATGGATGTCCATGATGCGGCAGCCCGGGAAGATCTTCTCGAACTCGTAGGTCGCGAGCTGGTCGTAGCAGGTGCCGCAGGAGACCAGCACGGTCTTGATGTCGAGGTAGTTCAGGGTATTCGCCATGCGGTGGAACAGCACGCGGTTATCCGTCATCATCTTGTCGGCCTTGTCGTACTGGCCGGCGCCGCGCTGCGGATAGCCGCAGCACAGATAGCCCGGCGGCAGCACGGTCTGCACGCCGACTTCCCACAGCATCGCCTGGGTCGCCAGGCCCACCTGCGAGAACAGGCGCTCGGAGCCGCAGCCCGGGAAGTAGAACACGGCCTCGGTGTCGGCGTTGGTCACCTTCGGATTGCGGATGATGGGGATGACCTTGTCGTCCTCGATGTCCAGGAGTGCCCGCGCCGTCTTCTTCGGCAGGTTGCCCGGCATCTTCTTGTTCACGAAGTGGATCACCTGCTCGCGCACCGGCGCCTTGCCGGTGGTCGGCGGCGGCGCCTTGGTCTGCTCCTTCGCCACCGCCTTCAGCACGCTGGCGCCGAGGCGCTGGGCCTTGTAGCCCAGGTCGACCATGGCCTTGCGGGTCAGGTTGATGGTGGTCGGGTCGGTCGCGTTCAGGAAGAACATGGCGGCGCGGTTGGCCGGCTTGAAGCTGCGCTTGTCCATCTTGCGCAGCAGGTTACGCATGTTCATCGAAACGTCGCCGAAGTCGATGTTGACCGGGCACGGCGTCACGCACTTGTGGCACACGGTGCAGTGGTCGGAGACGTCCTCGAACTCTTCCCAGTGGCGGATCGACACGCCGCGGCGGGTCTGCTCCTCGTACAGGAAGGCTTCGATCAGGGCCGAGGTCGCGAGGATCTTGTCGCGCGGTGAGTACAGCAGGTTCGATTGCGGCACGTGGGTCGTGCAGACCGGCTTGCACTTCCCGCAGCGCAGGCAGTCCTTGATGCTGTTGGCGATCTCGCCGATGTCGCTCTGCTGCATGATCAGCGACTCGTGACCCATCAGGCCGAAGGACGGCGTATAGGCATTGCGCAGGTCGGCGTAGGCGGTGTCGGTATTCAGCAGCTTGCCCTTGTTGAAGCGGCCTTCCGGATCGACCCGCTTTTTATACTCGCGGAAGTCGTGGATCTCTTCGTCGGTCAGGAACTCGAGCTTGGTGATGCCGATGCCGTGCTCGCCCGAGATCACGCCGTCCAGGGAGCGCGCCAGCTTCATGATGCGCTCGACGGCCTTGTGCGCATCCTGCAGCATCGCGTAGTCGTCCGAGTTCACCGGCAGGTTGGTGTGGACGTTGCCGTCGCCGGCGTGCATGTGCAGTGCCACGAAGACCCGCGAACGAAGCACGCGTTTATGGATCGCAGTAGCCTCATCAAGGATCGGTTTATACGCCGCGCCGTTGAAGATCTGGCGCAGCGGCGCGCGGATGTCGTTCTTCCACGAGACGCGCACCGTGTGGTCCTGCACCACGTCGAACAAGGTCGCCTGCGGCTGGCCCGATACGCGGCGCTCGAAGGTGTCAATGAAACCGTCGAGGCCGAATTCGGCCAGCTTCGGCAGCACGTCCCACAAAGGATGGTCCAGGTTGGCCAGCAGCCAGCCCCAGCGCGCAGCGGTCTTCGCCAGCAGCTCGTCGGCCTGCTGCGGACGGTCGCCCAGGATCTCTTCCTTCGACACGCCTTCGCCGGTGGCA
The DNA here is from genome assembly GCF_056399665.1 of Massilia sp. 01N410. Taxonomy (NCBI): domain Bacteria; kingdom Pseudomonadati; phylum Pseudomonadota; class Betaproteobacteria; order Burkholderiales; family Oxalobacteraceae; genus Massilia; species Massilia sp. 01N410. The sequence goes on from NZ_JBFTRV010000010.1 coordinate 60,128, forward strand.
TCGTCGGCCTTGCTCACTTCCAGCTGGCCGGAGGTGAACAGGGCGTGCAGTTCCTCGACCAGCTGCAGCTTGTTCTTGATGGACAGCTCGATGTTGATGCGCTCGATGCCGTCGGTGTACTCGCCCATGCGGTTCAGCGGGATCACCACGTCTTCGTTGATCTTGAAGGCGTTGGTGTGGCGCGCGATGGCCGCGGTACGGGCGCGGTCCAGCCAGAACTTCTTGCGCGCTTCCGCGCTGACGGCAATGAAGCCCTCGCCCACGCGGGTATTCGCGATGCGCACCACTTCGGAGGCCGCCTGCGCGACCGCGTTCTCGTCGTCGCCGACGATGTCGCCGAACAGCGCCATCTTCGGCAGCGTGCCGCGCTTGGATTTGGTCGCGTAGCCGACCGCGCGCAGGTAGCGCTCGTCCAGGTGCTCCAGGCCCGCCAGGCGCAGGGTTTCGAATTCCGGCTTGCCGTTCTTCGGCAGGCTGTCCAGGTAATCCTTGATCTCGACGATCGAGGGGATCGCATCGCGCGCCTGGCCGAAGAATTCCAGCGCCACGGTGCGCGTGAACTTCGGCATCTTGTGCAGGATCCAGCGGCCCGAGGTGATCAAGCCGTCCGTGCCCTCTTTCTGGATGCCCGGCAGGCCGGCCAGGAATTTGTCGGTCACGTCCTTGCCCAGGCCTTCCTTGCGGAAGCGGCGGCCTTCGATGGCCAATAGCTCTGTGCGGAACGGCGCGCTCCTCGAGGCGCCCTTCTCCGACGGATGCGTCCACTCCAGCCTGAAGGTCGCGACCGGGGCGTCGTGGATCTTGCCGAGGTTGTGGTCGATGCGGGTCACGTCCAGCCAGTCGCCGTTCGGGTCGACCATGCGCCAGGAAGCGAGATTGTCGAGAGCCGTCCCCCACAGCACGGCCTTCTTGCCGCCCGCATTCATGGCGATGTTCCCGCCGATGCAGGAAGCGTGGGCCGAGGTCGGATCGACCGCGAACACGAAGCCGGCCTTCTCGGCCGCCTGCGAGACGCGCTGGGTCACTACCCCCGCGCCGGTATGGATGGTCGCGTATTCGCGGTCCACGCCCGGCAGGCGGCTCATCTCGACTTCGCCCATGCCGATCAGCTTTTCGGTGTTGATCACCGCCGACATCGGGCTCAGGGGAATCGCACCGCCGGTATAGCCGGTGCCGCCGCCGCGCGGGATGATGGTCAGCCCGAGCTCGATGCAGCCTTTCACCAGGCCGGCCATCTCGTCTTCGGAATCAGGCAGCAGGACCAGGAAGGGATACTCGACGCGCCAGTCGGTGGCGTCGGTCACGTGCGAGGTGCGGTGCATGCCGTCGAAGCGGATGTTGCGCTTGTCCGTGTAGCGGCCCAGCACGGCTCTAGCTCGCTTGCGCAGGTCGTACATGTCGCTGAATTCGCGGCCGAAGTCGTCGACCGCCTTGCGGGCCGCGGCCAGCAACTGCTCGACGGCGCTGCTGCGGGCGGCGGCGGTGGCCGCATCGGCATTGTCGCCAGCATCCACGGTCAGGCGGCGCTTGTCGACTTCGGCCAGGCGGTGATGCAGGGCCTCGATCAGCTTGGCGCGCCGCTTCGGGTTGTCCAGCATGTCGTCCTGCAGATAGGGATTGCGGCGCACCACCCAGATGTCGCCCAGCACTTCGTACAGCATGCGCGCGGAACGGCCGGTCTGGCGCGCGCCGCGCAGCTCGTCAAGCAGCCGCCACGAGGATTCGCCCAGCAGCCGGATCACGATCTCGCGATCGGAAAATGAGGTGTAGTTGTAGGGAATTTCACGCAGGCGGGCCGGTGCGTTTTCTTCGAGCAGGGCGTGGATATTGGCTGGTGCGTTCATGGTGGATCGGCTAACGAACTGACGCGTAGTGGACAGTCATTCTAGCTTATTGCGATGCACCATGCTGGGTAACGAATGATTTTTACAATCCGGTTTTAGCACAAACGTCGGAAAAATCGTTACCAGTGCAAATTTTCGATGCACAAAAACGTGTTTTTGCACCGAAAACTCGGCAATCCGAACATGGTGGCATCTTATCCACGAAGCGTGGCTTCATCCTTGTTCCACGCCCGGTAGCGCCGGGTCAGGCGCATGCTGCGCAACTGGTCGAGCACCACGGTGAAAAGCGGGCTGTAGGCGGCGGCCCCCGCACCGCCCCGGCCCAGCGCATGCAGGCGCCGCCGCACCAGCGCCATCCGCGCCAGGCTGGCCAGCACCTTGTCCTTCCAGTCGACCGCCGGCATGGCCGCCACCGGCTCGCGCCCGTCCCGCCACTGGCGCGGCAGGTCGGGGATGGCCGCCAGCGCCGTCGCCATGCCGACGATGGCGACGCCGCCGTGCAGCACCTGTTCGGCGACTTCACGGCGCGCGATGCCGCCGGTCGTCATCAGCGGCATCGCCGCAACCGCCGCCAGGTCCTTGGCGAATTCCAGGAAATAGGCTTCGCGGGCGAGCGTGCGGCCATCCGCGGTGCGGCCCTGCATCGCCGGGCTCTCGTAGCTCCCGCCCGACAGCTCGACCAGGTCGACCTGTTCGCGATTCAGCATGGCCAGCACCTGGCGTGCGTCGTCCTCGGAAAAGCCGTCGCGCTGGAAGTCGGCCGAATTCAGCTTGACCGCGACGCAGAAGCCCGGCGCCACGCGGGAACGCACTGCCCGCACGACCTCCAGCAGCAGGCGCGCGCGATTGGCCAGGCTGCCGCCCCAGGCATCCTCCCGCCGGTTGCTCAGTGGCGACAGGAATTGCGAGATCAGGTAGCCATGCGCCGCATGGATCTGCACGCCGCCGAAGCCCGCCTGTTCGGCCGCATGGGCGGTCGCGGCAAAGCGTTCGATGACCTCCGCGATATCGTCTTCCCGCATCGCGACCGGCTGCGCAAACAGCTTGCTGTGCTTGCCCAGGTCCAGCGCCACCGCCGACGGCGCCCAGGCCTGTCCTCCCATGTTCGCCAGCACCTGGCGGCCCGGATGGCTGATCTGCATCCAGACCTGGGCGCCATGCGCGCGCGCCGCCCGGGCCCAGTCAGTGAAGGGCGCCAGCGGCGTGCCCGCTTCGAGCGCGATGGTGCCCGGACCGGTGAGCGCACGCCGGTCGACCATCACGTTGCCGGTGATGATCAGGCCGGTTCCGCCCTCGGCCCAGCGCTGGTAAAGGCGCTGGATGGCGGGCCCCGGCAACTGGCCGGCAGCGGCCAGGGTCTCTTCCATGGCGGCCTTGGCCAGGCGGTTGGGGACGATGGCGCCGTTCGGCAGGGTCAGCGGGGTAAACAACATGGGATGGCCTCGATTCGATGTGGATGAGGTATCCTAAGCTTGAAGTCAACTTCAAGGTCAAGCGCAAAATGAAAATCGGCGAACTGGCGGAACGCAGCGGGGTTCCGGCCTCCACCATCCGCTACTACGAGAAGGAAGGATTGTTGCCGAAGGTGCAGCGTGGGGCGAATGGGTATCGGGACTACCAGGACGGCGCGCTGGAGCGCCTGGACCTGATCCAGCTCGGCCAGAACCTCGGCTTTTCGCTGAATGCGATCCGGACGGTGGTGGCGCTGCACGGCGATGCGCTCAAGGATGCGCTGCTAGGCAAGCTGGAAGCGCGGCTGGAAGAGATCGACCGCCTGAGCGCCATCCTGGCCGCCCAGCGCAGTTCGGTGCTCGAAGCGAAGGAACGGGTGCAGGCGGCCGTGGCCAGCGGCGATTGCCGGGTGCAGGCGGCCTGGGAAATCACCCGAACACCCGGCCCGTCATCTCCCCCAGCCACTTCCACCACCCGTCCGGCACGTACAGCAAAGTCACGGTCATGAAGATATAGCGCCCGAACTTGCCGATCGCCATGTACATCACGCTGGACCAGAACGGCAGGTGCAGCCAGCCGGCCAGGGTGCACAGCGGATCGCCGATGCCGGGCACCCAGGACAGCAGCATGGTCTTGGAGCCGTAGCGCGCCAGCCAGTGGAACCAGCGCGACTTGCGCTCCTTGGCGAAGGCGACCTTGGCGCGGTAGCCGATCCAGTAGTCGACCATGCCGCCCAGCGTGTTGCCGAGGGTGGCGACCAGGATCACCGGCCAGAACATGGCGGGGTTGGCCTTCACCACCGCGAACACGGCCGGTTCCGAGCCCAGCGGCAACAGGGTGGCCGAGACGAAGGCGATCAGGAAGACGGAAGTCAGGCCGACGGTTGGCACAGCAAGGACTTTCAGCAGCCAGAGGACGGCGGACTCGATCATGGGTGGGGTTGAATGAAGAGCAGGATAGGTCCATTATAATGAGGAAAAACCCACCGCCACGACACGGTAGGCCCCGCTCCATCCCGCGCCGCCCGCCGTACTGCACGCCTCGGTTATCCGCCTTGCAAGACAGTCCTGATGTCGCCTCCGGAATCCACTATCACATCCGCCATGACTACCGACTACCTCAAGAAAATCCTGACCGCGCGCGTCTATGACGTGGCCCAAGAAACCCCGCTCGAACTCGCGCCGACGCTGTCCCAGCGCATCGGCAACCGCATCTATTTCAAGCGCGAAGACATGCAGAGCGTGTTCAGCTTCAAGCTGCGCGGGGCCTACAACAAGATGGCGCACCTGCCGCTCGAGCAGCTCAAGCGCGGCGTGATCTGCGCCTCGGCCGGCAACCATGCCCAGGGCGTGGCGCTGTCGGCGAGCCGCCTCGGCTGCCGTGCGCTGGTCGTGATGCCGACCACCACGCCGCCGGTGAAGATCAACGCCGTCAAGGAACGCGGCGGCGCCAACGTCGAAATCGTGCTGCACGGCGACTCCTATACCGACGCCTACAACCACGCCCTGCTGCTCGAGCGCGAGCAGCAGCTGACCTTCGTGCACCCCTTCGACGATCCGGACGTGATCGCCGGCCAGGGCACGATCGGCATGGAGATCCTGCGCCAGCACTCCGGCCCGATCCATGCGATCTTCGTGGCGATCGGCGGCGGCGGCCTGATCTCCGGCGTCGGCGCCTATGTGAAAGCGGTGCGCCCGGACATCAAGGTGATCGGCGTGCAGACCGTCGATTCCGATGCGATGGCGAAGAGCCTGAAGGCCGGCGAACGCGTCACCCTGCCCGACGTCGGCCTGTTCTCGGACGGCACCGCGGTGCGCCTGGTGGGCGAGGAAACCTTCCGCATCGCCAAGGAAGTGGTCGACGAGATCGTGATCGTCGATACCGACGCGATCTGCGCCGCGATCCAGGACGTGTTCCAGGATACCCGCAGCATCCTCGAGCCGGCCGGCGCGCTGGCCGTGGCCGGCGCCAAGGCCTATGTCGAGCGCTCGCTGCTGACCCGCAATCCGGTCAAGAACGAGACCCTGGTGGCGGTGGCCTGCGGCGCCAACATGAATTTCGACCGCCTGCGCTTCGTGGCCGAGCGCGCCGAAATCGGCGAGGACCGCGAAGCCGTGTTCGCCGTCACCATTCCCGAGCAGCGCGGCAGCTTCAAGCGCTTCTGCGCCCTGGTCGGCCCGCGCAACGTCACCGAGTTCAATTACCGGATCAGCGACGAGCGCGAAGCCCACATCTTCGTGGGCGTGCAGATCGGCAGCCGCAGCGAATCCGGCATGCTGGCCCGCACCTTCGAGGAGCACGGTTTCCGCACCCTCGACCTCACCCACGACGAGCTGGCCAAGCTGCACATCCGCCACCTGGTCGGCGGCAAGAGCGCGCTGGCGCACGACGAACTGCTGTACCGCTTCGAATTTCCGGAGCGTCCGGGCGCGCTGATGCGTTTCCTGGACAGCATGGCGCCGAACTGGAATATCTCGCTGTTCCACTATCGCAACCAGGGTGGCGACGTCGGGCGCATCCTGGTCGGGCTGCAGGTGCCTTCGGGGGAGATGGATGAGTTCCGGCAATTCCTGGCTAGTCTGGGGTATCGCCACTGGGATGAAACCAACAATCCCGTCTACAAGCTGTTCTTGTGATTGCGGCGTGGGCACAGGGTGTCCACGCGTAATTCAGCGCAGTAATTGGCATAAAGGTGTACGATACGCGGCTTTGCCGACGCGGCGATCCCGCGTCAAGTCCCGCACCTCGAGACTGAATATGACCAATACCCCTGATCAATCGCCGCTCGGTAAGACCTCGGCCTACCAGACCCAGTACGCGCCCGAGCTGCTGTTTCCCATTCCGCGCAAGCAGAAGCGTGACGAGCTCGGCCTGAAAGGTACGCTGCCCTTCTTCGGCGTCGACATCTGGAACGCCTATGAGCTGTCGTGGCTGAACATGCGCGGCAAGCCGCAGGTGGCGATCGCGACCATCACGGCCCCCGCCGATTCGCCCAATATCGTCGAATCGAAGTCTTTCAAGTTATACCTCAACTCCTTCAACCAGACCCGCCTGGCGAATACGGACGCCCTGCTGGCCCTGCTGCGCGAAGACCTGTCGACTGCCTTCGGCGCGCAGGTAGCCGTGACGCTCACCCAGCCGGAAGACTTCGGCAAGCTCAAGATGGGCGAGCTGGAAGGCGTGCTGCTGGACCGCCTCGACATCGAGGTCGACAATTACAGCCCGGCACCGGAACTGCTCAAGGCCAGGCACGACGAAGCCGCGGTCGAAGAGACGCTGGTATCCCACCTGCTGAAGTCGAACTGCCTGGTCACGGGCCAGCCGGACTGGGGCACCGTGCAGATCCATTACGCCGGTCCGCAGATCGACCAGGAAAGCCTGCTGCGCTACCTGATCGGCTTCCGCGAGCACAACGAATTTCACGAGCAATGTGTCGAGCGCATCTTCACCGACATCCTGCGCCAGTGTAAGCCGCACAAGCTGGCGGTCTACGCCCGCTACACGCGGCGCGGCGGGCTCGACATCAATCCCTGGCGCGCGAATTTCAGCGCCGGCAAGGCGCCCAATCTGCGCACCGCCCGGCAGTAGAAAAATCCAGGCATTGTCCCCATCTAGTGTTCGTTTCCAACGACAGAACCGTGGCATCAAAGCGACGTCAATCGTTTCGCAGTGACGAAGCGCAGACTGGGCATGCTGGCAAGTTTCGGCTAGAAAATACGGAAGATGGGTCTGAAATTCGCCTTTCAATTCGAGAAATTTGAAATTTCGTAGCGGATATTGCGTGTAGATACAAAACGATTGCGCGCGATCAAACCGATGTTTGGCCACAGGGATAAAACAGCCAGTCGTACAGACGCGAAATCGAATGTCATGGCCATGAAACAGGCCTATAATTCCCGCTCGCAAGAACCTGGGTGTACCGCAACAGAAGCGTGTTATGACTAATCTAAGCAAAATCCTCTCGCTCGAAAACGTTCAGCTCGATCTGGAAGTGTCGAGCAAGAAGCGCGCCTTTGAACAGGCCGGCCTGATCTTCGAGAACAACTGCGGCATCGCCCGCTCGACGGTCTCGGACAACCTGTTCGCGCGCGAACGCCTCGGTTCGACCGGTCTCGGTCATGGCGTGGCCGTGCCGCATGGCCGCATCAAGGGCAGCAAGAGCCTGAAGTCGCCGCTGGCCGCCTTCGTCCGCCTGGCCGAGCCGATTCCTTTCGAATCGCCGGACGGCCAGCCGGTCAGCCTGCTGTTCTTCCTCCTGATCCCGGACCACGTGACCCAGCAGCACCTGGAAATCCTGTCCGAAATCGCCGAACTGTTCTCCGACGAAGCCGTGCGTACCGCGCTGGCCACCGATCCGGACCCGCGCTCGGTGCATGAACGCATTATCAACTGGCAACCGAGCCTGCAGGCACTGGGTTAGAATAAGGCCATGCTCCAGACTCCGCTGACCATCCAGAGGCTGTACGACGACAATCGCGATAGCCTGCAACTTGGCTGGTTCGCGGGCTTCCCCGGCGGCGAGCGCCTGATCTCGGGCGACGCCGTCTCGGCCGCCGACCAGGTTGGCCACCTGAACCTGATCCACCCGGGCCGCATCCAGGTGTTCGGGCACCAGGAACTGAATTACTACCAGCGTCTCAAGTCGGGCTCGCGTAGCCACATGATCGGCGAAATGATCGCGGGCGGCCCGCCGGCCCTGATCATCGCCCAGGGCCTGGACACCCCGCCGGACATCCTCGCCATCTGCGACGAGCAGAACATTCCGCTGTTCTCGACCCCGCTGCCGGCCGCCCAGGTCATCGACTTCCTGCGGGTCTATTTATCGAAGAAACTGGCGCAGCGCGTCATCATGCACGGCGTGTTCATGGACGTGCTGGGCGTGGGCGTGCTGATCACCGGCGATTCCGGCCTCGGCAAGAGCGAGCTGGGCCTGGAACTGATCTCGCGTTCGCACGGCCTGGTGGCCGACGACGCGGTCGAATTCTCGCGCATCGCCCCGAACATGATCGAGGGCCGCTGCCCGCCGCTGCTGCAGAACCTGCTCGAAGTGCGCGGCCTGGGCCTGCTGGACATCAAGGCGATCTTCGGCGAGACCGCCGTGCGCCGCAAGATGCGGCTGAAGTTGATCGTGCATCTGGTCAAGCGCGGCGCGCTGGACGAGGAAGTCGAGCGACTGCCCTTCCACTTCCCGACCGAGGACGTGCTCGGCCTGCCGATCCGCAAGGTCGTGATTCCCGTCGCGGCCGGCCGCAACATCGCGGTGCTGCTGGAAGCCGCGGTGCGCAATACCATCCTGCAGCTGCGCGGTATCGATACGCTGCAGGAGTTCATGGAACGTCAACGCCAGGCGATGAGCGGCGATTAGGTTCTAAGTTACCACCATCGCAACTGGCCTGGCCACTGGCGACAAGGTCTTACCGTTGCGGTATGATGGACACATGCGAATCGTTCTCATCACCGGTATCTCGGGTTCCGGCAAGTCGGTAGCCCTCAATGTTCTCGAAGACGCAGGCTACTACTGCGTCGACAACCTGCCCCCCGCCCTGCTGCCTTTGCTGGTCGAGACAGTCAATGGCGCCGACAGCAAGTGCGTCGCCGTCGCCGTCGACGCCCGCAGCGCCGAGTCGCTGGCGGAACTGCCGGCCACGGTCCGCGCGCTGCGCGAGCAAGGGCATGACGTCAAGGTGATGTACCTGACTGCCAGCACCCATTCGCTGGTGGCCCGCTTTTCCGAGACCCGCCGCAGCCATCCGCTGTCGCACGAGCTGCGCCCGGGCGAGAACCCGGCTTCGCGCCGCACGCTGATCGAATGCATCTCGGAAGAGCGCGACCGCCTGGGAGCGATCGAGAAGCTGGGCCATGTGATCGACACCTCGGAAATGTCGGCGAACAAACTGCGCGCCTGGGTCAAGGAACTGGCCGAGATCGAATTCGCGAAGCTGACCCTGTATTTCGAATCCTTCGCCTTCAAGCGCGGCGTGCCGCTGGACGCCGACTTCGTGTTCGACGTGCGCGCCGTGCCGAATCCCTACTACGACCTGACCTTGCGACCGCTCACCGGCAAGGACGCGCCCGTCATCGCCTTCCTCGACGCCCAGCCCCAGGCCGTCGAAATGCTGGCCGACATCCGCGCCTTCGTGGCCAAATGGCTGCCCTCGTTCAAGACCGACAACCGCAGCTACCTGACGGTGGCGGTCGGCTGCACGGGCGGACAGCACCGCTCCGTGTACATGGCGGAACGGCTGGCGGCTTACTTCGGCGAATCCGAACGGGTGGTTGTGCGGCATCGCGAGCAGCACTGATAGCCGAACCGGGATCCCCGCCTCCGCGGGGACGACGAGCTAACACTCACACCAACCCGGTCGCGTAAAACACCCCAATCACAAAGAACACCGCCAGCGTCTTGATGACGGTAATCGCGAAGATCTCGCGATACGACTCGCGGTGCGTCAGCCCGGTCACCGCCAGCAGGGTGATCACGGCGCCGTTGTGCGGCAGCGTGTCCATGCCGCCGCTGGCCATCGCCACCACGCGGTGCAGGACTTCCATCGGAATGTGGGCCGCTTCGGCGCCCTTGATGAACAGGTCGGACATCGCGGCCAGCGCGATGCTCATGCCGCCCGAGGCCGAGCCGGTGATGCCGGCCAGCGAGCTGACCGACACCGCCGCATTCACCAGCGGGTTCGGAATCCCCTTCAGGGCATCGCTGACGACGATGAAGCCCGGCAGTGCGGCGATCACGCCGCCGAAACCGTATTCGGACGCGGTATTCATCGCCGCCAGCAGGGCGCCGCCGACGGCTTCCTTCGAACCGCTGGCAAAGCGCTGGCTGACGCGGCGGAAGGCGGTCGCGAGCACCAGCAGGATGCCGAGCAGCAGCGCGGCTTCGACCGACCAGATCGCCAGCACGCTCTTGACCGTGGCCGTCACCGGCGTGTGCACGCCCGGCAGCACGTCGGGCGGCACCGTATAGGCGCCGGCGCCGTACCAGACCGGGATCATCTTGGTGAACGCGAAGTTGGCCACGCCCACCAGCACCAGCGGCAGCACCGCGATCAGCGGATGCGGCAGCGCTTCCCGGTTCGCCTCCGCCTCGGGCACATCGGCGTGCGCGCCATAGCCCTCGCCTTTCGCCATCGCGGCGCGGCGGCGCCATTCCAGGTAGGCCAGGCCGACCACGATGATGAACACCGAACCGATGGTGCCCAGCACGGGCGCGGCCCAGCCGGTGGTCTTGAAGAAGGTGGTCGGGATGATGTTCTGGATCTGCGGCGTGCCCGGCAGCGAATCCATGGTGAACGAGAAGGCGCCCAGTGCGATCGCGCCCGGCATCAGGCGCTTCGGAATATTGCTCTGACGGTAGAGCTCAGCCGCAAACGGATACACGGCGAACACCACCACGAACAGCGACACGCCGCCATAGGTCAGCAGCGCGCACACGGCGACGATCACGGCGTTCGCGCGCGAGCGGCCGATGTAGCGGATCGCCGCCTGCACGATGGATTTCGAGAAACCGGACATCTCGATGACCTTGCCGAACACGGCGCCCAGCATGAAGACCGGGAAGTAGAGCTTGACGAAGCCGACCATCTTTTCCATGAAGATGCCGGAAAAGACCGGCGCCACGGCGGACGGGTCGGTGAACAGGACCGCGCCGAGGGCGGCGATCGGTGCGAACAGGATGACGCTATAGCCGCGGTAGGCGGCCACCATCAGGAAGGCCAGTGCGGCCAGGACGATCAGAAACGACAAATTGGACTCCTCTATTGTTGTGCTTGGCTATGCCATTATTTCATTGCCTGATGAAATCATCGCATAAATTCGTGCTTATGCTGCAACGCATTATCGGCAGGCGAAAAAAAACCCGGCGGATGCCGGGGCGGCGGAGCGGGCGCCGCTTATGCCAGGTGGCGCAACGGATGCGCATGCGCCGGCCACACCGGCTCGAAGAAGCGCGCCACCATCTCCGGCGTGACGGCATCCAGCGCGGGCGGGTTCCACTTCGGCGCATTGTCCTTGTCGATCACCAGCGCGCGCACGCCTTCCAGCACTTCGCCGTGTTCGAAGTTGCGGCGCACCAGCGAGCGCTCCATGCGCAGGCAGGCGGCCACGTCCATCGTGGCGCCGCGCACCAGCATCTCGCGCGTCACGCACATCATCAGCGGCGAGCGCTGGCGCATCGCGGCCAGGGCCTTCTGCGCGAATGGGGTGTCATCGCCCTCCAGCGAGACCATCACGGCCTGTACCGAGTCGGCGCCAAAGTGCCTGTCGACCAGCGCGCGTTGCGCTTCGAGTTCGCTGGCGCCGGCCTGCTGCGCGAACGGCGCGGCGAAGGCGCGGATCGCATCGGCCAGCTGCTTGCCCGGCGTCGCAGCGATCAGCGCATGCAGTGCCGGCAGTTCGGCGCCCGGCACGAACACGTCGGCCAGGCCGACGTAGAGCGCATCGGCGGCGCCGATGGTCAGCCCCGTCAGTCCCAGATGCATGCCGAGCGCGCCCGGCGCATGCGACAGGAAGTGGCTGCCGCCGACGTCCGGGAACAGGCCGATGTTCACCTCGGGCATGGCCATCTTCGTGCGTTCGGTCACGATGCGCAGGCCGGTCTCGGGCCCGCCCTGGGCGATACCCATGCCGCCGCCCATGACCACGCCGTCCATCAACGAGATATAGGGTTTCGGATAGAAGTGGATCAGGTGGTTCAGCGCGTATTCTTCGGTAAAGAAGTCTTCCAGCAGGGCACTGCCTCCAGTGGGCGTAGCGCGCCCGGCCTGGTGGAAGAAGCGGATGTCGCCGCCTGCGCACAGGGCTTTCTCGCTGCTGCTCTTGATAACGACGGCGTCGACGTTCGAATCGTCGCGCCAGGCCAGCAGGGTCTCCGTCAGTGCGCGCACCATCTCCAGCGACAGCGAGTTCAGGGCCTTGGGACGGTCGAGGGTAATGATGCCGGTGCCGCTGGCAACGCGGGTCTGCACGTATTCGCTCATGTTCTTTTATTTATTGAAATGGAAAACGGCATTGTAGCGCGGCCCGGAAAACGAAAAGGGCGCCAGATGCGCCCTTCCTTGCTTGTGCTGCGCCAGCGGAAGGATCACGCTGTAGCGGCAGCTTCTCCTCCATCGTTGGGTATGCGCTTGAGCGGTGTACTACTGTGATCCTGCAGCATCTGCTTGTACTTCTGCACCTGCCGGTCGAGCCGGTCCATCAGCATGTCGATCGCGGCGTACAAGTCGTGCGCGGCGCTGGCGACGTGAACGATCTTGCCGGCGAGGCGCAAGTTGATCTCGGCCTTCTGGCGTTTTTCTTTCTCGGTGAGATTGTCAATGCAGAGGATGACGTGGGAGTCGATCACTTGATCGAAATGGCGGGTGATGCGTTCGAGCTTGTTCTGTACGTATTCACGGATTGCCGGGGTTACATCGAGATGATGTCCGCTGATAGTGAGATTCATACACACTCCTTTGATGATGCGCTGCCTGTCGTACGCGCATACCACGCACCAGGGCAGCGTTGTTGCAAGAAGCTTGCTGCAAGAGCTTGCTGAAAGAGCTTGCTACAGAGATTTACGGAGGCTGACGGGAGGGATCTTCAGCGCCTCGCGGTATTTCGCTACCGTGCGGCGTGCGATAACCATTCCCTGTTCCCCTAGCATCTCCGCGATCTTGCTGTCGGATAAAGGGTTTTTGGGGTCTTCTGCTCCTGTGAGTTGTACGATGAGAGCCCGGATCGCGGTCGAGGAGGCTTCTCCTCCTGCCTCGGTCGCGACGTGACTCCCGAAAAAGTACTTCAACTCGAACATGCCGTGCGGCGTCAGCATGTATTTCTGAGTTGTGACACGAGAAATTGTGCTCTCGTGTAGACCTAGTGTATCAGCTATCTCACGTAAAACAAGGGGCCGCATGGCAACGGCGCCATGGGAGAAAAAGTTCCGCTGGCGCTCCACGATTGCTTGAGCTACCCGAAGGATAGTATCGAAGCGCTGGCGCATGTTTTTGATGAGCCATTTTGCTTCCTGCAACTGCGCCGCCAGCTGGGATTCCGATTTTCCCTGCTTCATCAAGGTGGCATACAGGCTGTTCACGCGCAGGCGCGGCATCACCTCGGGATTCAGCTGCACGCTCCAGCCGTCCTTCGCGCGGCGCACGATTACGTCCGGCACCACGAAGTCGGAAACGTCGGAAGCGAAGGCCGCGCCCGGATGCGGATTGCAATGGCGGATCACGGCCTGGGCTTCGCGCAGGTCTTCGTCGTCGCAGTCGAGGGCTTTCTTGAGCTTGTTGAATTCGCGCTGCGCGAACCAGGTCAGGTAGCGTTCGACGATGGTCAGCGCCATGCGCCGCGTGACCAGCGGCACGCCCGGCATGCGGCGGATCTGCAGCGCCAGGCATTCGGCGGCGCTGCGCGCGCCCACGCCGGGCGGGTCCATGCTTTGCACCAGCGCCAGCGCGGTGCGCAACTCCTCGAATTCCACTTCGAGTTCGGCCGGGAGGCGCGCATGCAGCTCGTCCAGGGTTTCTTCGAGGTAGCCGTTGTCGTCGAGGGTGTCGACGACGATCTCGACCAGCGCGCAATCGCGCGGCGACATGCAGGTCAGGCGTACCTGCTCCATCAAGTGTTCGCGCAGCGAGACCGGGCTGGCTTCCAGCTGCGGGCGGCCGTCCTCTTCCTCGCCGCCGCTGCCGCTGCCGGAACGGCCAGAATCGCCCCAGTCCATGTCGTGCTCGGCGCCGCCGGCATCGCCGTTGTCGCTGTCGCCGCCTTCGGCTTCGGCGCCACCGCCGCCATTGCCCTCCTCGCCCTGGCTGGACGAGGGCGGCGAGTCGGGCGTGGTGGAGGTCGACGCGCCGTTGTTGATCGCGCCGTCGGCCAGCAGGCGCACCGAGTGGTCGAGCGGATCGTCGAGGCGTTCGAGCAGCGGGTTGTCGCTGAGGACCTGTTCAATCTCCTGGTGCAGCTCGAGAGTGGACAGCTGCAGCAGCCGGATCGACTGCTGGAGTTGCGGTGTCAGCGCAAGGTGCTGTGAGGTCTTGAGTTGCAGCGTCTGTTTCATGACTACATCCGGAAATGTTCACCCAGGTAGACGCGGCGAACCGATTCATTGGCGATGATGTCGTCCGGGCGTCCCGACGCCAGCACCGCGCCCTGGTTGATGATGTAGGCACGGTCGCAGATGCCGAGCGTCTCGCGCACGTTGTGGTCGGTTATCAGGACGCCGATGCCGCGCTCCTTCAGGAAGCGCACGATGCGCTGGATCTCGATCACCGCGATCGGATCGACGCCGGCAAACGGCTCGTCCAGCAGCACGAAGCGCGGGTTGGTGGCGAGGGCGCGCGCAATCTCCACGCGGCGCCGTTCGCCGCCCGACAGCGACAGCGCCGGGTTCTCGCGCAGCTTCTCGATCTGCAGCTCGGCCAGCAGCTCGTTGAGGCGCTCCTCGATGCGGTTCTTGCCCAGCGGCTTGCCGTCCTCGCGCTGCAGTTCCAGCACGGCGCGGATGTTCTCCTCCACCGTCAGCTTGCGGAACACCGAGGCTTCCTGCGGCAGGTAGGACAGGCCCAGCATGGCGCGCCGGTGGATCGGCAGGCTGGTGATGTCGGTGCCGTTGATGACAATGGCGCCGGCGTCGGCCGGCACCAGGCCCACGATCATGTAGAACGAGGTCGTCTTGCCGGCGCCGTTCGGGCCGAGCAGGCCCACCACCTCGCCGCAGGCGACCTGCAGCGAAACGTCGCGCACCACCAGGCGCTTGCCGTAGCTTTTCTGCAGCCCCTTGGCCACCAGGGTGCTGCCGCCGCTCGCGATGGCGGCGGCGTCTGCGTGTACATCCATCATTGCTTTCCTGCTTCCGGTTGCCCGGCCGACGCAGTGCGGCGCGGATAAAAAGTAAAACTGGCGCGGGCCTTGCCGGGCCTGTCGACGCCGCTCGGGTCGTTCAGGTTCAGCAGGACTTCCTTGCGCGCATCGTAGGCGATGAATTCGCCGCCCATTTCACGCATCACGTTGCTGCCTTCCAGCTGCCTGATGGCGGCGTTCGAACTGAACTTGACGACCTCGGTGCGCTCGTCGTACTCGATGCGCTCGGCCTGGCCTTCGTCCCACTGCTCGGGGCCGCTGTCGCGCTTCTGGCGGAACGACGCCGGCTTGCCGGGCGCCGCGACCAGGACGATGGTCTTGTAACCGTCCGGCGCTTCCTTGATCTCGGCACGCTCGGCCTTCAGCAGCATGGTGCCGCGGGTGGCGGTCACGCCGCCGGTCAGGACCACGGTTTGCGTGACCTGGTCCAGGGTCCCGTTGCCCCCGACCACCTTCAGCGGCTTGAGCGCATCCGCCCGCTCCGCCTGCGCCAGCGGCGCCAGCAACAGCGCGGCAGCGGCAAGGACGGCCTTCATTTACTGCTTCCCTGCCGGCGCCGCCGGCGTGGTCGCGGGAGCCGCCGCCGGCGCGGTACGGCGCGGCGCGATGATGATGGTGCCGCGTCCGCCGCCCGGCTTGCTTTCGCCGCTGGTGTCGTTGAACACGTTGGCCTGCTCGGTGCGGTTGTCGTAGGAGATGAACGGGCCGTTCACCTCGCTGGTCATGCGCTTGCCCTCGAGCTGCTTGACGACCGCGTTCGAGAACAGCTTGACCAGCTCGGTGCGCTCGTCGTATTCGATGCGCTGGGCCTGGCCTTCGACCCACAGGTCGGGGCCGCCGTCACGCTTCTGGCGGAAGGTCGCGGGCTGGCCCGGCGCGGCGGTCAGGGTCACCGCCATATAGCCTTCCGGCGATTCCGTGAGCACGGCCTTGTCGGCCTTGATCGTCAGGGTGCCGCGGGTCAGCACGACGTTGCCGGTGAAGGTGCGGGTCTGGGTGACCTCGTCGATGTGCGCGTTGTTGAAATCGATCTTGGCCTGCTTGAGAGAATCCGCACGCTCCGCCGAGGCGGTCAGGCTTGCCAGCGACAGCGCGGCGACAGCGAGTATTTTTTTCATTGTTTTCCTTTCGGCGGGAAGATGAGTTCTCCGCGGCCGCCCAGCGTCACCTGCTGTGTGGCGTTGTTGGCGACCATGCCGACGCCGGTGACCGAGGCGGCGCCGAGCGTCATCTGGATCGGCTTGTCGGTCTTCGAGATTTCCTCGTCCGGCAGCACGGTCAGCGCCTCGGTGCGGATGCGCATCGGCTTCGAGGTGGCGTTGCCGGGACGCGAGATGTCGACATTGCCGATCAGGTCGATCTGGTTCTGGTCCTGGTTGACGTTGGCGGTGTTCGCCGTCATCGTCATGTGCGGCCGGTCGGTGCTCATGCTCTGCACGACCGGCTTGTCGATCACCGAGGTGTTGTTGGCCGGGCGGTGGGTCAGGCGCTCGCCCGAGATCACGTAGCGCGGCTGGCCGGCTTCCGACATCCGCACGAAGCTGAAGTTGTCGATGATGTAGTCCGGATCGTCGCCCACGTCGACGCGGTGCGCTTCGCCTTCGCCGCGCATCACCTGCACCAGCCAGAAGCTGCCGAAGGCGAAGAACACGGCCGCCAGCATCAATGCCAGCAGACGCCAGCGGTGCGCGGTGCGCTTGTTGACGTAGGTCGTGGTCGCCATGGCTTGCGAAGGATTATCCAAAGTACGGTGCCAATGCCTGTTCGTAGGTTCCCTGGGCGCGCATCACCATGTCGCAGACTTCGCGCACGGCGCCGCGTCCGCCCGCATTCTTCGTCACGTAGTGGGCGCGGTACTGCACTTCCGGATGGCCGCTCGGCACCGTGACGGCAAAGCCGACGCGGGTGAACAGCGGCAGGTCGATCACGTCGTCGCCGATGTAGCCGCACTGCTCGGCCGTCACGCCGGTCTTTTCCAGCAGCTCGGCAAAGGCCAGGCGCTTGTCGTGCTGGCCCTGGAACACGTGGGTGATCCCGAGGTCGGCGGCGCGCTTGACCACGATCGGCGAATTGCGCGCGCTGATGATGGCGGTCTGCACGCCGGTGCGGTTCAGCAGCTGGATGCCGAGGCCGTCCAGCACGAAGAAGGTCTTGGTGATCTCGCCGTTGGCGTCATAGGTCAGGCTGCCGTCGGTGAGGACACCGTCGACGTCGAAGATCATGACCTTCACGCGCGCGGCACGCTGCAGATGTTCCAGCTGGGTCACCATCAGATCACCTTGGCGCGGGTCAGGTCGTGGATGTGGAGGGCGCCGACCAGCATGCCGTCGGCGTCGGTCACCAGCATCTGGTTGATGCGGAATTCCTCCATCACGGCAACGGCGTCGACCGCCAGCTGCTCGGGATGGATGCGGCGCGGATTCGCGTGCATGACGTCCTGGATCGTCAGCCTGCTGAAGTCATGGGTCTTCTCGAACAGGCGGCGCAGGTCGCCGTCGGTGAACACGCCGACCGGGCGGCCGGCGTCGTCGACGATGGCGGTCATGCCCATGCCCTTCTGCGAGATTTCCAGCAGGGCCTCGGTCAGCGGAGCATTCGGCTTCACTTTCGGCACCGCGTCGCCGCTGCGCATCACGTCGCGCACGTGGGTCAGCAGCTTGCGGCCGAGGGCGCCGCCCGGGTGCGACAGGGCGAAGTCTTCCGACTTGAAGCCGCGCAGCTCCAGCAGCGCGACGGCGAGGGCATCGCCCAGCGCCAGGGTGACGGTGGTGGACGCGGTCGGCGCCAGGTTCAGCGGGCAGGCTTCCTTGTCGACCGAGACGTCGAGGTGGACGTCGGCAACCTGGGCCAGGCGCGAGCCCGGCTTGCCGGTCATGGCGATCACGGGCACGCGCATGCGCTTGACGGCCGGAATCACGACCGCCAGCTCGGCGCTTTCGCCGGAATACGAGATCGCGACCAGCACGTCCTGCGGCGTGACCATGCCGAGGTCGCCGTGGGCGGCTTCGGCCGGGTGCAGGAACAGGGCCGGGGTGCCGGTCGAGGCCAGGGTCGCGGCGATCTTGCGGCCAATGTGACCCGACTTGCCGATGCCCGAGACGACCACGCGGCCCTTGCAGGCCAGCATCAGGGCCACAGCTTGCGCAACGGCAGGCTTCAGGCTGTCGTCCTGGCCGAGACGCGCGCTCAGCTTGCGGATCGCTTCGCCTTCGATGTCCAGGGTCTCGCGCGCCAGCTCCAGAGCGCGCTTTGCCTGGGCCTCGTCAAAACTTGTCAACATTATTTTTTCATCGGTTACACTCATGGTGGAAGTATATCCGAATTGCGAAAGCAAAAAACTTGCCAGACGTAACAGAGCGCACATATTTACGGGATCGTGACCACACCCCAGCATGACATCAGGCCTTGAATTAACTCTTCTGCTGCTGGGCAGCGCCGTTCTTGGCGTGGTTGCGTTCCGGATGCTCCACCTCCCCCCGATGCTGGGTTACCTGGCCGTCGGCGTCCTGATCGGCCCCCACGCCCTGCAACTGGCCGACAACGGTCCCAGCACCCATGCCCTGGCCGAATTCGGCGTGGTGTTCCTGATGTTCTCGATCGGCCTCGAATTCTCGCTGGCCCAGCTCAAGGCGATGCGGCGCATCGTGTTCGGGCTCGGGCTGGCCCAGGTCTCGCTGACCATCCTGATCACGGTGCTGGCCTCGCTGCTGGCCCCGCGCCTGCCGGCGCCGTTCAACACCGGCTGGCAGGCCGCGCTGGCGCTCGGCGGCGCGCTGGCGATGTCCTCCACCGCGATCGTCTCCAAGCTGCTGACCGAACGCCTCGAGCTCGAGAGCGAGCATGGGCGGCGCATCATCGGGATCCTGCTGTTCCAGGATCTGGCCGTGGTGCCGCTGCTGATCCTGATTCCCTCGCTGGCGCGGCCGGCCGAGGAACTGGCGATGAACCTGGCCTGGGCCGCGCTGAAGGCCGCCGCCGTGCTGGCCCTGCTGCTGTTCTTCGGCCAGAAGCTGATGCGCAAATGGTTCACCATCGTCGCCAAGCGCCGCTCGCAGGAACTGTTCATGCTGAACCTGCTGCTGGTGACGCTGGGCGCGGCCTGGATCACCGAGCGCGCCGGCCTCTCCCTGGCCCTCGGGGCTTTCGTGGCCGGCATGCTGATCTCCGAGACCCAGTATAAGCACCAGGTGGAAGAGGACATCAAGCCCTTCCGCGACGTGCTGCTCGGCCTGTTCTTCATCAGCATCGGCATGCTGCTCAACCTCGAGCTGGTGCTGGCCAACTGGTGGCTGGTGCTGGCCATGCTGGCGATTCCGGTGCTGCTCAAGTTCGCCCTGATCGGGGCGCTGGCCAAGGCCTTCGGCTCCTCCGACGGGGTGGCGATGCGCACCGGCCTGGCCCTGGCCCAGGCCGGCGAATTCGGCTTCGTGCTGCTGAACCTGGCCTCCGGCTCGAAGCTGATCGATCCCTTCCTGATCCAGCTGGTGCTGGCGGCGATGGTGCTGTCGATGCTGCTGGCCCCCTTCATGATCGCCAACAGCGACAAGATCGTGATGAAGATGGCGTCCAACGAATGGATGCTGCAGTCGCTGCAGCTGACCCAGATCGCCAGCCGCACGATGGCGGCGCAGAAGCACGTGATCATCGCCGGTTTCGGCCGCAGCGGGCAGAGCCTGGCTACTCTCTTGTCGGAGGAAAAGCTGCCCTGGTATGCGCTCGACCTCGATCCCGAGCGGGTCCAGGAAGCGCGCGCGGCCGGCGCCAACGTCTCCTACGGCGACTGCTCGCGGCGCGAATCGCTGATCGCGGCCGGCATCAACCGCGCCAGCGCGCTGGTGATCACCTTCGCCGATACGCGCCTGGCGCTCAAGGTGCTGCACCTGGTGCACGAACTGGCGCCCAAGCTGCCGGTGATCGTGCGCGCCCACGACGACACCGAATTCGACGTCCTCAAGCGCGCCGGCGCCACCGAGGTGGTGCCGGAGGCGCTGGAATCGAGCCTGATGCTGGCCTCGCACGCGCTGGTGGTGATGGGGGTGCCGCTGCGGCGCGTGGTGCACCGCGTGCAGGCCGCGCGCGACGAACGCTATTCCTCGCTGCGCGGCTTTTTCCACGGCGCCAGCGACGTCAGCGACGATCCGGAGCACAGCTACGTGCGCCTGCACTCGGTGGTGCTGGCCGAGGATGCCGGCGCGGTCGGCCGCTGCATCGGCGACCTGGGCTTCGACGAAGTCGGCGCCGAGGTGACGGCGGTCCGGCGCGGCAACCAGCGGATCGAGCCCGAAGACGATACCGAGCTGCGCGCCGGCGACGTGGTGGTGCTGCGCGGGACCGGGACGGCGGTCAACCGCGCCGAGGGCCGGCTTTTACGGTAGAGTGGGCTCGCCGAGCCCGCCCTACGCGGCGCTGACTACCTGATTGCGGCCGTTCTGCTTGGCCTGATACAGCGCCTGGTCGGCTTGCGCCACCAGCGCCGAGGCCACGTCCTCGATGGGATCGTCGCCCTCGGCATCGTCCAGCGCCGCCACGCCGATCGACACCGTCACCGGCAAGGCCTCCCCTTCCGCCAGCAGGAAATCCTGGCCGGCCACGCCGGCGCGGATCCGCTGCGCCACCAGCTTCGCGCTCTCGAGGTCGGCGTCGATCAGCAGCACCACGAATTCCTCGCCGCCGAAGCGGCCCAGCGTGTCGGACATGCGCAGCTCGTCCTTGATGCGCGACGCCACTTCGCGCAGCACGTCGTCGCCGGCCTGGTGGCCGTGGGTGTCGTTGACCTGCTTGAAGTGGTCGACGTCGATGTACATACAGGCGATGCTGTAGCCCTGGCGGCGCGCACGGCCGACCTCCTCGGCCAGGCGGCGGTCCATGTAGCGGCGGTTGTAGACGCCCGTCAGCGCATCGGTCAGGCCGATGTACTTCAGCATCTCGTTGCTGATCACGTTCTCCAGGCAGATGGCGATGATCGACCCCATGTGCTCGACGAAGTCGGTGCCCAGCAGCGGCGTGAAGCGGCTCGGGTCGCGGCTGCCCAGGTTCAGGCAGCCGATCAGGCGCTTGTTGCGCAGCAGCGGCACCAGCGCGACGCTGGCCAGGCCGGCCGGCGGATGGGGGAAGGCGCTCGCGTGGCTGACCGGGTGGTAGGGCACCAGCCGCGGCCGCGGCGGATGGCCGGGCTCGAAGTCGAAGCCCAGCTCTTCGGGATGTTCGTGGAACAGCAGGTTGGGCAGGCTGTCGAAGTCCACGCCCAGCTTGTGCATCACGGTAAAGATGTCGGCGCCGCTGTCGACCAGCGACAAGGTCACGATGTCGAGGCTGGACACGATCGGCAGCTGGCGGAAGATGGTGGCGACCAGCTCCTGGAAGCTACCCGCGCCCACGAGCTCGAGATCGAAGGCCTGGTGGCGCATCATGATCGCGTGGTTGCTCTCGGCCTGGTCGATCAGGCTGGCGAGCTGCCTGCGCAGCGCGGCGTTCTCGGCCATCAGTTCGCGCACACTGGCGCCCTGCTGCTCGTGCATGGACATTCCTTTCCGCAATTAGCCCTAACATTACGCCAACTCGGCCGTATTGCAAATGGGCGCCACGAAAACGTTGTCAGAATGCGAGTTCGGCCGTCAAGTCCTGGTTCACGCGCAGCACGCTGCCGGCGCCTGCGGAAACGATGCAGTTCATGCCAAAACAGATCCCGCCGTCGAGTTTCGGATTGGCGCGGTAGGTCTGCAGGATGTCGAGCGGATCGGGGCCGGGCACGCCGGTGCCCTGGTCGATCGACGGAATCGGGCAGCGCGCGCAGGGTTTCACCGGACGGATCTCGGCCGCGCCGGTGCTGAGGAAGGCCGTGTAGTCCTCTTCGTAGGCTTCCAGTCCCGCCACCACCAGGTTGGGCCGGAAGCGGTCCATCGGCAGGGCCGCGCGTCCGGCCGCGCGCAGGCGGAGGTTCAGGTCGTCGAGCGAGGACTGGCCGATCAGCAGCAGCGGATAGCCGTCGGCGAAGCGGGTCTGCGAAGGCAGGCCGCCGGTCCACTTGACGCTGGTCGGGCGCACCACGTCCTGGCGGAAGCGCACCAGGCGCAGGTGTTCGCGCGCGCCGAGGGCTTCGGTGAACCAGCCGGCGGCGACGTCGCCGCAGTCGGCCGCGCGGACGGCGTCGTCCCAGATCTGCACGTGGCGGACAGGTTCGTCATGCCAGGCGAGCGGCAGCAGCAGGTCGCCCATGCCGGGGCTGCTCACGCGCAGGTTGCCGCCGTCGGGACGCGGCCGGATCAGCGCCATGCGCGGGAATTCGCGCTGGGTCAGGAACTGGCCGGACTCCGTGACCAGCATCCATTCGCGGTCGTGCACGCCATGCGCGGCGAGGCCGGTTTCGAGGAGAGTGGCTTCCCGCACCGACATGCCGGCGCAGGATTTGATCGGGTAGAGGAGCAGCTGGGACAGGGTGGGCATTGCGGCGCTTGAATCGACTTCAGGGCCGCATAGTATCGCACCAAAGCCTGCCGGCTTCAGGACTTTTGCCGGAATGCCGACGCCAGGACCGGGCCGTCGAAGCCGGGTGCATCGCTGCCGTAGAGGGCGTAACGGTACAGCACGGCGGAATAGATGCCGGTCAGCGTGGCGTGCATCAGCACGCAGCCCAAGAAGGCCAGCAGGACGATGGCGGCGAACACGCCCACCGCCACCGGCCCGGCGGCAAGCTTCGCCAACAGCATGGCCAGCACGACGGCGCCGGCCAGCAGGCAGAGGTACAGCAGGCTGAAGGCGACGTTCAGGCCGACCTGGCCGGCCACGTTCTCGCCCCAGCTCCGCTTGAGCAGGGCCGTGCTCTCGGAGATCGAATCGAGCGCGCCGCGGTCGCTGGTGGCGATCACCGGCACGACCAGGAAGGTGGCGACCGCCCAGCCGGCGCCGAGCAGGCCGGCGATGAGGCGGCCGATGAAGCCGACCCGCTCCTGGATGGCGCGCAGGATCACGCCGATGGTGGCGGAAATGACCGCATAGCCGAAGATCGTGCCGATGCGGCTGTTGGCGATGCGCAGGCCGTCGCCCAGGGTCGGGCTGCCGCCTTCGAGCCGCATCACGACCGCGCCCACCAGCGCCGTGTTGAAGTAGAAGATGACGAAGTACTGGACCACGTAGAACAGGAAGGCCGTCGAATACAGGCCGCCCTTGCTGATGCCGTCGATCGAGTCCAGGCCGAGCAGCGGCAGCGCGAAGGCGAGCAGCACCAGGAACAGGGCGAGGCCGGAAATGATGGGGAACAGCATCAGGTGCTTGTCCTGCCTGAGCACCTGGGCGCTGGCGCCGACGAGGCGGAAACTGCGGCTGAGACGGTCGAACATGGTTTTTCTCCTCGGTGAGTTAGCGGGCGGGGTAGTCGCGCCACGGGGCCAGCTTCTGCGTTACAAAGGCCAGCCATCGGTCGTCGGGATTCGGCCTGCCGCCGGCCAGCTCGATCTTCTCGAAGCTGCGCCAGGTCGGCTGCAGCCCGAGAAACACGAGATAGGTGTTGCCGACCACGAAACCAGGGCGCAGGACGCAGTCGGAGCCGTTGATGGTGCGGCCTCCGCCACGCTTCCAGAACGCGGGGTCCCAGTGGTTGTTGAAACTGCTGTCCTTGTTGTTGAAGCCTTCGGGGCCGCCGATCACGGTGAATACCTGCCGGCCCGTCCCCCTCAGCTGCTCCAGCGTCTGGAAGCGGTATTCGACCAGGTAATCGCCCAGTGGCGTGGCGCCGATCGCCTGCGCGACAGCCACATCCCCCGCCATCAGGACTTGCTCGTCGGGTGTGACGATCTGTCCGGCCGGCGGTACACGGCATGCCTCGGATGCCGCCGCGTGCAGGGCCAGCAGCGTGAACGCAAGGCTGCGAATGGTCGTCATCTTTTTCATCGTGCGAAGCTTAGCAGGACGGATGGCGCAGAAATGCGCGCATTCTCACGGGCGATACGCACGTTCGATGCGACCACATTGCCATTGTCCCAAAACCCACGTACACTCCGCCCGTCGCCTTTTCATGAGGCGGCAACAACGCTAGGGGTCCTGCGCCATCAACCGCGCGGGTGAGAAATACCCTCCGAACCTGATCTGGATAATGCCAGCGAAGGGAAGCTACAGAGTCCGCGTACGCCCTCGTGCTACGTTTCTTTGCACTCCTCCGCTGGATCGCCGATCTTCAGTGATACAAGGAGTGCACTTGAACGCCGATCCGAAATTCCTGTCCGCCAGCGCCACGGTCGATGCCGCGGCCGTGACGCCTCTTCCCAACTCGCACAAGGTCTACGTGGCCGGCTCGCGCCCCGACATCCGGGTGCCGATGCGCGAGATCCACCAGTCGCCTACACCGGCATCCTTTGGCGCGGAGCCGAATCCGCCGGTCTGGGTCTACGACACCTCAGGGCCCTACACCGACCCCGAGGCGCGCATCGACATCCGCTCCGGCCTGCCCTGCCCGCGCTCCGGATGGATCCGCGAGCGTGGCGACACCGTCGAACTGGCCGGTCCCAGCTCGCGCTATGGCCAGGAGCGCCTGCGCGATCCGAAGCTGGCCGAACTGCGCTTCGACCTGCAGCGCAAACCGCGCCGCTCGGCCGGCGGCCGCAACGTCACCCAGATGCACTATGCGCGCAAGGGGATCGTCACGCCGGAGATGGAATTCGCCGCCATCCGCGAGAACCTGCGGCGCCAGGAATACCTGCGCAGCCTCGAAGCCGCCGGTCCGACCGGGAAGAAAATGGCCGCCCTGCTGGGGCGCCAGCATCCGGGCCAGTCCTTCGGCGCTTCCATTCCCGCCGTGATCACGCCCGAATTCGTGCGCGACGAGATCGCCCGCGGGCGCGCCATCCTGCCGGCCAATATCAACCACCCGGAATCCGAGCCGATGATCATCGGCCGCAACTTCCTCGTGAAGATCAATGCGAATATCGGCAACTCCGCCGTCACCTCTTCCATCGGCGAGGAAGTCGAGAAGATGACCTGGGCGATCCGCTGGGGCGGCGACACGGTGATGGACCTCTCGACCGGCAAGCACATCCACGAGACGCGCGAATGGATCATCCGCAACAGCCCGGTCCCGATCGGCACCGTGCCGCTCTACCAGGCGCTGGAAAAGGTGAACGGCAAGGCCGAGGAACTCACCTGGGAAATCTACCGCGACACCCTGATCGAACAGGCCGAGCAAGGCGTCGACTACTTCACCATCCACGCCGGCGTGCGCCTGCCCTTCATTCCGATGACGGCGGACCGGCTGACCGGCATCGTCTCGCGCGGCGGCTCGATCATGGCCAAGTGGTGCCTGGCCCACCACAAGGAATCCTTCCTCTACACCCGCTTCGAAGAGATCTGCGAGATCATGAAGGCCTACGACGTCGCCTTCAGCCTCGGCGACGGCCTGCGCCCCGGCTCCATCTACGACGCCAACGACGAAGCCCAGCTGGCCGAGCTGCGCACCCTGGGCGAACTCACGCAGCTGGCCTGGAAGCACGACGTGCAGACCATGATCGAGGGACCGGGCCACGTGCCGCTGCACCTGATCAAGGAGAACATGGACCTGCAACTGGAACAGTGCCATGAAGCGCCCTTCTACACCCTCGGCCCGCTGACCACCGACATCGCTCCCGGCTACGACCACATCACCTCGGGCATCGGCGCCGCCAACATCGGCTGGTACGGCACCGCCATGCTGTGCTACGTGACCCCGAAAGAGCACCTGGGCCTGCCCGACAAGGACGACGTCAAGGACGGCATCATCACTTACAAGATCGCGGCGCATGCGGCCGACCTGGCGAAGGGCCACCCGGGCGCGCAGATCCGCGACAACGCCTTGTCGAAGGCGCGCTTCGAATTCCGCTGGGAAGACCAGTTCAACCTCGGCCTCGATCCGGACAAGGCGCGCGCCTTCCACGACGAGACGCTGCCGAAGGACTCCGCCAAGGTGGCCCACTTCTGCTCGATGTGCGGGCCGCATTTCTGCTCGATGAAGATCACCCAGGAAGTGCGCGACTATGCGGCCGGCGGCATGCAGGAGAAGGCGGTCGAGTTCATGCGCAAGGGCGCCGAGCTTTATCTCAAGAACTGAGCACAAGGAGTAGCGATGCTGGAGATAGAACTGAACGGCGCCCCGCACGTACTGCCAGGCGCACCCAGCCTGCACGAACTGGTCGACATGCTCGAGCTGTCCGGCCAGGCGCTGGCAATGGCGGTCAACCACCGCGTGGTGCCGCGCGAGCAGTGGCGCACGACCCTGCTGCAGCCGCGCGACCAGGTGGACGTGGTGCGCGCCATCGGCGGCGGCTGAAACTTTACGGAATCGGAGAACACATGAACCAGACCAAGGACCGGCCGCTCGTCATCGCCGGCAAGGAATACAACTCGCGCCTGCTGGTCGGCAGCGGCAAATACCGCGACCTGGAGCAGACCGCGGCGGCCACCGCGGCCGCGGGCGCCGAGATCATCACGGTGGCGATCCGCCGCGTGAACATCGGCCAGGATCCGCATGCGCCCAACCTGCTCGACGCGGTGCCGCCCTCGCGCTACACCATCCTGCCGAACACCGCCGGCTGCTACACGGCGAAGGATGCCGTGTACACGCTGCAGCTGGCGCGCGAACTGCTGAACGGGCACAAGCTCGTGAAACTCGAAGTGCTGGGTGACGAGAAGACCCTGTTCCCCAACATGCCCGAAACCCTGCGCGCCGCCGAGGAGCTGGTGCGCGACGGCTTCGACGTGATGGTCTACTGCAGCGACGACCCGATCCAGGCGCGCATGCTGGAGGACATCGGCTGTGTGGCGGTGATGCCGCTGGCCTCCCTGATCGGCTCCGGCATGGGCATCCTGAATCCCTGGAACCTCTCGCTCATCATCGAGCAGGCCAAGGTGCCGGTGCTGGTCGATGCCGGCGTCGGCACGGCTTCCGACGCCACGGTGGCGATGGAGCTGGGCTGCGACGGCGTGCTGATGAACAGCGCCATCGCGCTGGCCCAGGACCCGGTGCGCATGGCGCGCGCGATGCGGCTCGCGGTGGAGGCCGGCCGCGAAGCGTATCTGGCGGGCCGGATGCCGCGCCGTTTCGCGGCTTCGCCCTCGTCGCCGATGGCGGGACGGCTCATTGGAGTCAAATGAGATGAAACCCTGCGTGCTGGTGTTTTCCGGTCTCGACCCCTCGGGCGGGGCCGGCATCCAGGCCGACATCGAGGCGATTGCGGCCCAGGGTGCGCATGCGCTGCCCATCGTCACGGCGCTCACGGTGCAGGACAACGAGCGGGTGTTCGAGGTGGCGCCGGTGGACGCCGGCCTGCTGACGCGCCAGGCCGTGCTGCTGGCCGACACCATGCCGATCCGCGCGGTCAAGCTGGGCATTCCGGGCAATCTCGAGAATGCCGAAGCCATCGCCGGCATCGTCCTGTTGCTGCGCGCCCGTCAGCCGGCGCTGCCGGTGGTGCTCGACCCGGTGCTGGCCAGCGGCCACGGCGATGCCCTCGCGCGTGGAAATGCGCTGGCGGCGCTGGCGCCGCTGCTGGCGGTGGCGACGGTTGCCACGCCCAACCTGCCGGAAGCGGCGGCGCTGGCGCTGTCCGGCTGTCCGCACGTCCTCGTCACCGGCGGCCATGACGATGGAGACGAGGTCGTCAACCGCTGGCACAGCCGCGACGGCATGCGCGAATGGCGCTGGCCGCGCCTGCCCGGCGAATTCCACGGCAGCGGCTGCACCCTGGCCTCCAGCCTGGCTGCCCGCCTGGCGCTGGGCGACGCCATGGCCCAGGCCCTCGAGCGCGCCCAGCGCTGCTGCAACCAGTCGCTGGCGGATTCCTATGCGATCGCCCCCGGCCAGCGCATTCCGCGCCGTATCGAACATCGAGGAGCATGAAGTGACAATGAAAACACTGAAAGGACTGTATCTGGTGACGCCCGACTGGATCGATACCGGGCGCCTGCTGGAGGCGACGCAGCGCGCACTGGAAGGCGGCGCCGCGCTGGTCCAGTACCGCAACAAGAAGGCAAGCGAGGCGCTGCGCGAGGAACAGGCGGCCGCCCTGCTCGCCCTGTGCCGCCGGCATGGCGTGCCGCTGGTGATCAACGATCATCTGGAGCTGTGCCTGCGCCTGGATGCCGACGGCGTGCACGTCGGCGGCACCGACGCGCCGGTGGCCGCCGTGCGCGCGGCGCTCGGGCCGGGCAGGATCGTCGGCGCTTCCTGCTATGGCCAGTTTCCGCTGGCTCTGGCGGCGCAGGAGGCGGGCGCCAGCTATGTGGCCTTCGGCGGCTTCTATCCGTCGAAGGTGAAGGTGTACGAGGTGAGCACGCCGCCGGACATCGTCGTCGGCGCCAGGGCGCGGCTGGCGGTGCCGGTGGTGGTGATCGGCGGGATGACGGCGGAGAATGCGCGGCCGCTGGTGGCGCGCGGGGCGGATATGGTGGCGGCGATCAGCAGCGTGTACCTGGCGGAGGATCCGGCTGCGGCTGTGCGGGAGTTCGCGAACCTGTTCATAGGGTGGGCGCGGCCTGCGTAGGCACCCCGTGCCCACCCTGCATTATCAAGCCTTGGCCAGCTTGAACTGGGTCAGCTCGCCGGTCAGGTAACCCACCGCCGCACCGAACTTGTCCTTGTAGTTCGCGCGGATCAGCGGATCCAGCGTGGTCTTCACGTTGGCGTGGATGCCGCCCCAGTCGCCGGCGTGCTGGAAGTTGCTCATGATGTAGGTCCAGCCGTTGATGTCGTCGACCGCGTGCAGGCCGGTCGACTCGCCGCCGGCCGGCACCGACAGCAGGCGCGAGAGCTGCTTGGTGTCGATGTTGTAGGCCCACAGGTAGTTGTTGACGTGCTGGCTGCTGTCCTCGCCGATGAACAGGGTGCGCATCTTTTCCGAGAACTTCAGGTTGTCCGGATTCGCGACCTTGTTCGGGTTGGCGGTATTGCCCAGTGCGTCGGCGGCGATGTCTTCGCCCACCAGCAGGGCCTTGGTGTCGGCCGGCATCCACTCGCTGTTGATGGCGTTGCCCGCGGTATCCTTCTGGCCGCCCTTCAGGCTCAGCATCATGACGGCGCCGGCAACGATCGCTTTCGGGATCGAGACGCCGTTGCCCGGCACGTTCAGTGCATTACCGGCCACCATCGAGCTCTGGCAGTTCTGCAGGGCCGAGTAGGCGATCTTGTCCTTCAGGTTGACGGTCGTGCCTTCCATCTTGGTGAAGCCCATCGAAGCGCCGACCAGCGCGGCGTAGCGGTGGGTCTCGAGGAAGGCGGCGGCCTTTTCCATGCCCGGCTTCAGCTTGAGCCACTCGATGCGGCCGTTGGCGGCAACCTTGGTGTAGCTGGCATCCTGCGGATCGCTGCTCTTGACGTCCATGATGTCGGTCGGCTTGAGCGAGGCGGCCAGCGAGCGGATCTCGTCGCTGGTGGCGGAACCCAGCTTGATCCAGCTGAGCGGCGCGGCGGCGGCGGCCGGATCCAGCGAGAAGCCGGCGCCCACCTTGGCCACGTACAGGGTGCCCGAGGACAGGTCTTTTTCCTTGTCGGCGACGAACACGAAGTAGCCGCTGTTGGTGGCGTCGTCGCCCATGATCACGGTGCGGTTGTCGCCCAGCACCTGCACCAGCTCGTGCGAGATACGGCCCATGCAGTAATGCTTCCTGATGCTGCCGGTGCCGTCGGCATTGACGGTCACTTCCGGCAGGTGGCCGTAGTTGTAGGGGTTGGCGCGGGTCTCGTCGCCGTACAGGTTCTTGCTGAAGCCCTTGAACTGGGCATCGGTGGCGGCGGTGAAGGCGTTCGGCTCGTACTCCTCGCTCGACAGGTGGGTGCCCCAGGGCGACAGGCTGGCGCCGCAGGTGATCCACAGGCCGTTCACGCCCGAGGTGTCGACGTTGTGGTATTTCACCAGGCTCAGCTTGCCATTGGCCGGGTCCTGGTCCAGGGTCAGCACGGCGATCGGCGACGGCAGCTTGCCGTACATGTCGCTGGTGCCGTCCTGGGCCCAGGTGGTGTATTCGAACTGCACCACGGCGAACACGGTATTGCCCTTCACGCCCGCCACTTTCGCATTCGGGACCGTCAGCAGCGAGGTGCCGTCCGGCGAGTCCGAGAAGAACTGGCGTTCCTTGCCGGCCACGGTGGTGTCGACGATCGGGCGGTTAGCGATGTCGTAGTAGCCGCCGGCCAGGATGGTGCCGCCGCTGCCGTTCGGGACCATGTCGCCGGTGATGAAGAAGGGCTTATACGACAGCTTGAAATCGAGCTTGCTGCTGTCGCTGAAGCTGACCGTCATGGTCGAGGCGACCGAGGTGGTGGCCATCGCGGCGGCATCAAGCAGGGTCGGCGCATTCATCGAGCCGAACGAGACGCTGGACAGGGTCACGGCCGGCGGCGTGGTCTGGCCCGGGGTGGTCGGCGCCGTGGTCACCGGGCCGTCGTCACCGCCACCGCAGCCGGCAAGCATGGCGCCCACGGTGCCGGCGCCGATCGGCAGCATCGGGGTTGCGCCGAGAAGGCGCAGCAGGCGGCGGCGGGACAGGTCGGTATTCGCATTCATACGTCAACACTCCAGGATCAGGTCATTGGGACCGCGCCGATGGCACGGAGAACGCTGGGCAGGATAGTGGAGACGTATGTCAGGAAGATGACGGAAATTTAACGGTTCTGTGACACGCGCAGCCAGGCCGCGTAACAGCGTTTTCCGTTCGCTCTTCAAACTTGTAAGTATTCGCAACAGAAACGCATTTACCATCTGCCGCCAATTTGCAGCGATACCCCTGCCAACTTCACTCATCTTTCCGATCATAAACACATGCATATCTGACTTTTCAGTCATTTATATGCACACGGGTAACAGTTTCTTACCAACTCGACAGTTTTTAAAAAGAAACAAGCTGCTATCGTTTTTCACGCCGCGATGCCCGCTGCATCCCGGCAAAGTGAAAACCAAAACAAAAGGAAGAACGATGAAAAAGACGATTTTCGCAGTGCTCGCAGGGTTCCTCGCCATGGGCGCCGCCCAGGCCCAGTCCACCGCCAATGACGCGCCGCGCACCTACCTGGGCATCGGCGTGGGCGCCGTCAAGGATTCCATCACCGGCGACCACAAGCGCAGCACCACGATCTTCGGCGGCTACGAGTTCGACCAGAACTGGGCCGTCGAGGGCGGCTACAGCTACCTGGGCAAGAGCGGCTTCTATGTGCCGCTGGAGAACGATATTTACCACGTCGGCGTGAAGAGCCAGAGCTTCTACGCGGCCGCCAAATACACCTTCCCGCTGACCGAGCGCACCGCGATGTACGGCAAGCTCGGCCTGGCCCATACCGAGGCCAAGTACTCGAGCCCGTTCAAGGGATGGAACTTCAAGGACAACACCAACGGCGTGTATGCCGCGGTGGGCGTGCAGACCAGATTGACCGAGAACGTGTCCCTGTTCGCCGAATACGAGCGTAACGGCAAGCAGCTGCGCAACGGCGCGGACAACAAGGTCTTCAGCGCCGGCGTGAAGTACGGTTTCTAAGCCGCCGCGACATTCAGCGCGTCGAGGGAGGCGACCAGGTCCGTAAAGCGCTGGCCCTGCACCGCCACATGGCTACGCAGCAGGTCGGCCGCCTTCTGGCCGTCACCCTCGATGATCGCATTCACCACCGCATCGTGCTCGCTGAACGAGTGCTTCATGCGGTCGCGCACCCTGAGCTGCAGGCGCCGGTAAGGACGGAGCCGGCGCGACAGGGCGCCCGCCTGTTCCGCCAGAAAATGGTTGTGGCTGCCCGCAAAGATCGTCTGGTGGAACACCTCGTTGCGGTAGTAGTACTCGTCCGGGTCGCGCGCCTCGTAGGCGCTGCTGCAGGCCCGGTGCGCTTCCAGCAGCTTGCCGTGCTCGGCGGCCGACATGCGCCGCGCCGCCAGGCGTGCGCACATGGCTTCCAGCTCGGCCATCACCTCGAACATCTCCACGATCTGATGCGGCGACACCGTCGCCACCACCGCCCCGCGGCGCGGACGGATCTGCACCAGTCCCGCCGACGCCAGCTGGATCAGGGCTTCGCGGATCGGGGTACGCGACGCCCCGAATTCGGTGGCCAGTTCCGTCTCATCCAGATGCTGTCCGGGGAGTAATTTCCCGGTGGCGATCTTCTCTTCAATCTGTTCGCGTAGCCGATCAGAGAGCTTTTTCATGGTGCTGCTTCCCGCTCAAAAAAATCATAGTAACCCGATTGACATTGTATTTTTTCTACGTCATCTTGTATACACAAACAAAAAACTTGCATGCACCAGCATGTGTTCCCGTGAAGAGAACTGAGGAGATAGACATGGTATCAATCAAGCGACGCAGCACCCTGGGCGCCCTGGCACTCGGCATGAGCATGGTCCTGGCCGCATTGCCGGCATCGGCCCAGAACACGGTCATCAAGATTTCGCACCAGTTCCCCGGCGGGACCATCGACAAGGGCGATTTCCGTGACCGCCTGGTGCGCATGTTTGCCGCCGAGGTCGAAAAACGCACCAAGGGCAGCGTCAAGTTCGAGATCTACCCCGGCTCGTCGCTGATGAAGACCAATGCCCAGTTCTCCGCGATGCGCAAGGGCGCGCTCGACATGTCGCTGGTGCCGCTGTCGTACGCCGGCGGCGAGGTCCCCGAGACCAATATCGGCCTGATGCCCGGCCTGGTGACCTCCTACGAGCAGAGCGCCGCATGGAAAAATGCCGCGGTCGGCAAGGAACTCACGAAGATCCTCGCCGACAAGGGCGTGGTGATGGTCAGCTGGATCTGGCAGGCCGGCGGCATGGCATCGCGCGGCAAGCCGATCGTCGAGCCGGAAGACGCGAAGGGCATGAAGATCCGCGGCGGCTCGCGCGAGATGGACCTGATCCTGAAGGAAGCCGGCGCCGCCGTCGTGACCCTGCCGTCGAACGAAATCTATGCCGGCATGCAGACCGGCGCCATGGATGCGGCACTGACCTCCTCGACCTCGCTGATCTCGTTCCGCCTGGAAGAAGTATCGAAGGCGCTCACCACCGGCCGCGGCAAGTCCTACTGGTTCATGCTGGAGCCGCTGATGATGTCGAAGGCCGCCTTCGACCGCCTGAGCAAGGAACAGCAGGCCGTCATCCTGCAGGTCGGCGCCGAAATGGAAGCCTTCGCGCTGAAGGCCGCCAAGGAAGACGATGAAGAAGTGGCCAAGGTGTTCGCCAAGGCCGGCGCCAAGACCGTCGACCTGAGCGACGCCACCGTCAAGAAATGGCAGGACATCGCCCGCCGTACCGCCTGGAAGGACTTCGCCGCCAAGAACCCCAACACCGCCAAGCTGCTGCAGCTCGCCGAACAGGTGAAGTGATGAGTGCCCACGGTTACGAGGCCCAGGCGCCGCAAGCACCTGCGCTGCCCTCGCACCGCGGGGTGGCCACCCTGGCGGTGTTCCTCAACAGGGTCAACCACCTGCTGCTGGTGATCTCCATGCTTGCCATGATCCTCACCGCGCTGGTGCTGAGCTACTCGGTGGTGATGCGCTACTTCTTCAAGGTCGCCACCGACTGGCAGGACGAGGCCGCGGTCTTCATGCTGGTCGGCGCCACTTTCTTCTGCGCCGCCTACGTGCAGTCCTTCCGCGGTCACATCGGCATCGAAGCGCTGGCCGGCCTGCTGCCGGCGAGGGTGAACCGGGTCCGCCTGATCCTGGTGGACCTGCTGTCCTTCCTGTTCTGCGCCTTCTTTTCCTGGAAATCGTGGACCCTGTTCCACGAAGCCCTGGTCGAAGGCCAGACCACCTCGTCGACCTTGGCGCCGCCGCTGTGGATCCCGTACTCGCTGATGGCGTTCGGGATGACCTTGCTGACGCTGCAGATCCTGGTCCAGCTGATCGGCCGCCTCACCGAAAAGGAATAAACCCATGAGCGCACTTTCCCTCGGCGTCGGCTACGCCGCCGCCACGCTCGTCGTCATGTTTTCGGGCATGCCGATCGCCTTCGCGCTGGGCGCGGTCGCCACCGTGTTCATGTATTTCTTCATGCCGGCTTCCTCGCTCGACACGATCACCCAGAACGTGTACGAGGAAATGGCATCGATCACGCTGCTGTCGATCCCGCTCTTCATCATGAAGGGCGCGGCGATCGGCAAGTCGCCGGCCGGGCGCGACCTGTACTCGGCCATCCACGCCTGGCTGAACAAGGTGCCCGGCGGCCTCGGCATCGCCAACGTGTTCGCCTGCGCGCTGTTCGCCGCCATGGCCGGCTCCTCGCCCGCCACCTGCTCGGCGATCGGCTCGGCCGGCATTCCGGAAATGCGCAAGCGCGGCTATTCGCCCGGTTTCGCGGCCGGCATCATCGCCGCCGGCGGCACCCTCGGGATCCTGCTGCCGCCGTCGATCACGATGATCCTGTACGCGGTGGCCGCCGAGCAGTCGCTGGGCCGCCTGTTCCTGGCCGGTATCGGCCCCGGCCTGATGCTGGTCCTGCTGTTCGCCGGCTATGCCGTGCACCGGGCGCGCAAGGAATACCGCCTGGCCCATGAGCTCTACCAGCGCGGCGGCGAGAAGTCGGCCTACCTGGACGCCCACACCTACACGCTGGCGGAAAAGGTCGAGATGCTGCCGCGCGTGCTGCCCTTCCTGGTGCTGCTGACCGGCGTGATGATCGCGCTGTACGGCGGCTATGCGACGCCGTCGGAAACCGCCGGCCTGGGCGCCCTGCTGGCCATCGTGCTGATGGCCGTCGTGTACGGCATCTGGCGGCCGAAGGAACTCGGGCCGATCCTGAGTTCGACGATCAAGGAGTCGACCATGCTCCTCATGATCATCGGCATGTCCCTGCTCTACTCCTACGTGATGAGCTACCTGCACATCAGCCAGTCGGCGGCGCAGTGGGTGGTCGGGCTGCACCTGTCGAAATGGGTGCTGTTGTCGGTGATCCTGCTGATGGTGATCGTGTTCGGCTTCTTCCTGCCGCCGGTATCGATCATCCTGATGACCGCGCCCATCATCCTGCCGCCGCTGCGCGAAGCCGGCTTCGACCTGATCTGGTTCGGCGTGGTGATGACCATCGTGATGGAGATGGGCCTGATCCACCCGCCGGTGGGCCTGAACATCTTCGTCATCAAGAACATCGCGCCCGACATCCCGCTGTCCGACGTGATCTGGGGTGTGATGCCCTTCGTGGTGCTGATGTTCGTGGCGGTGATCCTGCTGTGCGTGTTCCCGCAGATCTCGACCACCCTGCCCGACATGATCATGGGAGCGCGCTAGATGGGTAACAAGGAAAGAAGCTGGGACCGCCAGCGCGCCAACCGCGAGCGGCGCCTGGCGCGCGCGCGCGGGCAGCTGGGCGCCGGCCTGCAAGGCAAGATCGTCGACACCGGCCTGGCGCGCGAACTGCTGCACCAGCTGATCGAATGCGGCGACCGCGTCTGCCTGGAAGGGAACAACCAGAAGCAGGCCGACTTCCTGGCCAGGACCCTGGCCGCGCTCGACCCCGGCCGCGTCAATAACTTGCACATGCTGCAGTCGGTGCTGGCCCTGCCCGAGCACCTGGACGTGTTCGACAAGGGCATCGCCGCGCGCGTCGACTTCTCGTTTTCCGGACCGCAGGCCGGCCGCCTCGCCAAGCTGGTTTCAAACGGGAAGATCAACATCGGCGCGATCCATACCTACCTGGAGCTGTTCGGCCGCTACTTCATCGACCTGACGCCGCAGGTGGCGCTGGTGGCGGCCCAGGCGGCCGACCGCCACGGCAACCTGTACACCGGCCCGAACACCGAGGACACGCCGGCCATCGTCGAAGCCACCGCCTTCAAGAGCGGCATCGTGATCGCCCAGGTGAACGAGATCGTCGACGTGCTGCCGCGCGTCGACATCCCGGCCGACTGGGTCGACTTCGCGGTGGCGGCGCCGACCCCGCACTACATCGAGCCGCTGTTCACGCGCGACCCGGCATTGATCTCCGAGATCCAGGTCCTGATGGCGATGATGGCCATCAAGGGCATCTATGCCGAGTACCAGGTCGAGCGCCTGAACCACGGCATCGGCTTCGACACCGCCGCCATCGAACTGCTGCTGCCGACCTATGCGGCCTCGCTGGGCCTGAAGGGCAAGATCGGCCGCAACTGGGCGCTGAACCCGCACCCGGCCCTGATTCCCGCGATCGAGGCCGGCTTCGTCGAGACCGTGCACTCCTTCGGCTCCGAGCTCGGCATGGAAGACTATGTGCGCTCGCGTCCCGACGTGTTCTTCGTCGGCCCGGACGGCAGCATGCGCAGCAACCGCGCCTTCTCCCAGGTGGCCGGTCACTACGCCTGCGACATGTTCATCGGCTCGACCCTGCAGATCGACCTGCAGGGCAACTCGTCGACGGCGACCCTGGGCCGCATCTCCGGCTTCGGCGGCGCGCCGAACATGGGTGCCGACGCGCGCGGCCGCCGTCACGCCAGCCCGGCCTGGCTGAAGGCCGGCGAACAGGCGCGGCGCGGCACGCCAGCCATCCCGCGTGGCCGAAAGCTGGTGGTGCAGATGGTCGAGACCTTCCGCGAGCACATGCAGCCGGCCTTCGTCGAAACCCTCGATGCCTGGCAGTTGGCCGAGCAGGCCAGGATGGCGATCCCGCCGGTGATGATCTACGGCGACGACGTCACCCACATCCTGACAGAAGAAGGCATCGCCAACCTGCTGCTGTGCCGTACCGACGAGGAGCGCGAACAGGCGATCCGCGGCGTGGCCGGCTACACGCCGGTCGGGCTGGCGCGCGACCGGCGCATGGTGGAAAACCTGCGCGACCGCGGCATCGTCCAGCGTCCCGAGGACCTCGGCATCGACAAGCGGCTCGCCACGCGCGACCTGCTGGCGGCCAGGAACATGAAGGACCTGGTGCGGGCATCCCACGGCCTGTACAAGCCGCCCAAACAGTTCAGGAACTGGTAATCATGGAAACCCTACGATTCAATTTCAACGGCGGCCAACGCCGGATCATTGGTGCCCGCCTGGTGGGCGTGGTCGGCTCCGGCAACCTGGAGATCCTGATCGAGCGCCAGCCGCTGGACGGCGCCTGCGCGATCGAGATCAGCACCGCCGCCCACGGCTTCGGTCCGATCTGGGAAGCGGTGGTGCGTGACTTCCACCAGCGCTGGCAGCTGGCCGACGTGCGCGTGTCCATCAACGACATGGGCGCGACCCCGGCGGTGGTCAGCCTGCGGCTCGACCAGGCGGCCGAATCCATCACAGGAGAGGCCTCATGAGCAGCTACCAGGAAGCCACCGCGCGCCAGCGCATCGCCGGCATGCTGGATGAAGGCAGCTTTACGGAATTCCTGCCGCCGCAGCTGCGCGTGGTGAGTCCTCACCTGCACCAGCTCGATGCGCCGGTGTCCTTCGACGATGGCGTGGTGGTCGGCAAGGGCAGTATCCAGGGCAGGCAGGTGTTCATCGCCGCCCAGGAAGGCGGCTTCATGGGCGGCGCGGTCGGCGAAGTCCATGGCGCCAAGCTGGTGGGCATGCTGCGCCGCGCCGTCGACGAAAGCGCCGGCGCCGTGCTGCTGCTGCTGGAGACCGGCGGCGTGCGCCTGCACGAAGCGAACGCCGGCCTGATCGCCGTATCGGAAGTCATGCGCGCCGTGCTCGACACCCGCGCCGCCGGTATTCCGGTGATCGCCCTGGTGGGCGGCTCGAACGGCTGCTTCGGCGGCATGGGCATCGTGGCCCGCTGCACCAACGGTGTCGTGATCTCCGAAGAAAGCCGGCTGGCGATGTCGGGGCCGGAAGTCATCGAGACCGCCGGCGGCGTCGAGGAATTCGACGCCCGCGACCGCGCCCTGGTCTGGCGCGTCACCGGCGGCAAGCACCGCTACCTGATCGGCGACGCCCAGGCCATCGTGGCCGACGACGTCGCGGCCTTCCGCGATGCGGCGCTGCGGCTGGCCGATGCGGCGCGCGGCGCGGGGACCGGGCTGACGCTCGAAGCGCTGGAAGCCGAGCAGCGCATGCTCGGCAGCCGCCTCGATCGCTTCGGCAAGCTCGACGATCCACTGGAGATCTGGGAAGACCTCGGCATCGGCGAGCCGCAATCGGTGCCGCTGCTGGAAATCGACGCATTCCGCGAACTGGCCGATGGCCACCGTGAAGGAGCCGCACCATGAACTGGCAACAAGTGGCGGACGCCCTGTTCCCGCAGGGCCACCGCATCGTCGAAGGCGACTGCTTCCTGAGCGGCGAAGCCCAGGTGGACGGAAAGACGGTGACCGTGATCGGCACCACCGGGCACACGCCGATCGGCGTCGAGATCGCGCTGGCGCAGGCCAGTGCCATCCTCGACACGGTCAGGCGCCATCCCGGCCGGGCGATCGTGATCCTGGTCGACACCGAAGGCCAGCGCCTGCGCCGCCGCGACGAGATGTTGGGCATTAACAGCTACATGGCCCACCTGGGCAAATGCGTCGAGCTGGCGCGGCGGAGCGGCCACCGCATCGTCGGCCTGGTGTACGACCAGGCGCTGTCGGGCGGCTTCATCACCAGCGGCCTGATCGCCGATGCCTGCTATGCCCTGCCCGAGGCCACCATCCGCGTGATGGGCCTGCCGGCCATGGCGCGCATCACCAAGGTGCCGCTCGAACGGCTGGAAGCGCTGGCCCAGGACAACCCGGTGTTCGCGCCCGGTGCGGAAAACTACCTGCGCATGGGCGGCGTGGCAGGGATCTGGCACGAGAACCTGGCGGCCGCGCTGGAGGATGCGCTGGCCCAGGCCGGTCCGGAAGACCGTCGCGCCGAACTCGGGCTGGAACGCGGCGGCCGCAAGCTGGCCTTCACGGTCGCGCAGGCGGTACGCACGGGATCCGATGTACAGGCGGCATGACCTGGTCTGGCTGACGCCGCAGGGCTGGGCGTCGGCCCTGGGCGGCCTGGACGGCGCGGCGCGCGAGCTGGCCCTCGGCTGGCAGGCGCGCGGCTTGCCGGCCGTGGTGCGCCGGCTCGAGCCGGACACGCCGCCCGGCCTGCTCTGCCTGGGCATTCCCGCCCCGCCCGATCCGCACAGCGGCCGGAAGGTCAGGCTCGGCTTTGCCGTCGAACGCAGCGAAGTCGCGGCAACGCGGGGCGCGCTGGCGCTGGACGAAGCCGAGGCGCCGGCCGCCTGGCAGCCAGGCCTGCGCAACCTGCGCATCGCACTGCGCGCCGCGGGCGTGGACTGCCGGGTGTTCGGCTCGATGGCGATGCAGACGCTGACCGGCGATTGCTATCTCGGCGCCGGTTCGGACATCGACCTGCTGCTGCGTCCCCTCGACGAGGCCCAGCTCGAGACCGGCCTGGCGCTGCTGGCGCGCCATGCGCAAAGCCTGCCGCTGGACGGCGAGATCGAATTCCCCTTCGGTCATGCGGTGTCCTGGAAAGAATGGCTGGGCACTGACACGCAGGAGGCCGGCAAACTCGATCGCGTGCTGGCCAAGCACCTGAATTCCGTGGCGCTGCTGCGACGCGACGCCCTGCTCGCCCAGTTCGGCACGGACGGTGGCCGTCATGGCTGAGGCCTGCCTGCGCGAGCGCGGCCACGCGGCCGCCGATGCCGACGATGCCGCCGCGGCCGGCGCCATCGTCGCGCGCCACGCGGTGCGCAGCCTGTACCAGGAACTCGCGCTGTATCCCAAGCCCGGCCTGGTGTCGCTGGTGGATACCG
Source organism: Massilia sp. 01N410 (assembly GCF_056399665.1). Lineage (NCBI taxonomy): Bacteria > Pseudomonadati > Pseudomonadota > Betaproteobacteria > Burkholderiales > Oxalobacteraceae > Massilia > Massilia sp. 01N410. The sequence continues at coordinate 99,887 of NZ_JBFTRV010000010.1, forward strand.
GCAGCCACGACGACATGGATGCCTCGACCTTCGTACGCAGCCTGTTCTCGCTGCGCCGCTACTTCCTCGACATCGCGCTGGCCGGCACCAGGCGAAGCGGATTCGAGACCCTGCGCGGGCTCGGCATCGAAGCGGAGCGGCGCATGCTGCTTGCCACCGGCGGCATCAACACGCATCGCGGGGCGATCTTTTCGCTCGGCCTGCTGTGCGCGGCGGCCGGGCGTGCGGCGTCCTCGTCCTGGCAGCCGGAGGTGCTGCGCGCCACGCTGGCGGACTGCTGGGGTGAAGCGCTGGCCGGCCACCAGGGCCCTGCCGCATCGAACGGTGCGCTGGTCCGCAGCCGTCATGCGGCGCCGGGCGCGCGCGAACAGGCGGCGGCCGGTTTCCCCGCGATTTTCGAACTGGCCCTGCCCACCCTGCGCCGTACGCTGGCGGCCGGACGCGGCCTGCGCTGCGCCCGCATCGACACCCTGTTCACGCTGATGGCCGAGCTGTCCGATACGAACGTGTACCACCGCGGCGGCGCGGAAGGGGCGCGCGTCGTGCGCGATACCTCGCTGCGTTTCCTGGAGCGCGGCGGCACCGCGGCCGACGACTGGGAGCGGGACGCCATGGCGGCGCACCGCCGCTTCGTCGCGCACCGGCTGTCGCCCGGCGGCGCGGCCGACCTGCTGGCCGCGACCTGTTTCGTGCACTCCCTGGCTACCGAGGGAGTGCCCTGACGATGCGGCTGGCCATCCTGTGCCCCGGTCAGGGCGCGCAAAGCCCGGCGATGTTCGACCTCGCAAGCGGCGATCCGACAGCCTTCGGCCAGGCCGAAGGCTGGCTGCGCGATGCGGACGGTCCGGTGGCGCAGACCCCGCTGCCGGCGCTGCTCGCCCATCCCTCGACCATGTTCGACAACCGCTGCGCGCAGCCGCTGGTGGTGGCCGCCACCCTGATGGCCTGGACCATGCTGGCCGAACGCCTGCCGCGTCCTGCCCTGGTGACCGGCTACAGCGTCGGCGAAATCAGCGCCTATGCGGTGGCCGGCGCCCTGCCGCTGGAGCGGGCGGTCGCCATCGCCTCGCGGCGCGCCGCGATCATGAGCGAAGCGGCGGCGAGCGCCGGCGAACAGGGCATGGCAGCGGTGTCCGGCATCGCCTCCCGGGCCGCCCTGGACCTCGTGGCGCAAGCCGGCTGCGAAGCGGCCATCGACACGCCCGGTGCCCTGGTCGCCGGCGGCGTGCGCGCCAACCTGGACCGGCTGGCGGCGCTCGCGCCTTCGATGGGCGCCACGTATAAACCTTTGCCGATCACGGTCGCGTCGCATACCAGCCTGCTGGCGAGCGCAGTCGATCCGCTGCGCAGCCTGCTGCGGGACGATGCCGCCGCCCCTGCCCTGCCGCTGCTGGCGGGCGTGAACGCGTCCACCGTGCACGACGCCGCCCAGGCGGCCGAGCTGCTGGCGCTGCAGACGGCGACCACGATCCGCTGGACCGAGTGCCTGGACGCCCTGCTCGAGGCACGCATCGACGTCGCCCTGGAACTGGGTCCCGGCAACGCACTGTCGCGCATGCTGCGCGAACGGCATCCGCAGATCGCCTGCCGCTCGGTGGCGGATTTCCGCAGCGTGAAAGGCATCGCGGCCTGGGTCGCGGCCCAGGCCTGAGGCCAGGCGCTAGAACTGGTGGCGCAAGCCAACCATCACGCCCTTGCGGGCCGCGTGGCCGAGCCCAAGGACCGGTCCCGAGCCCCAGTATTCGGTCTCTCGGCCCACCGCGCCGTCGTGCGCATCGTTCACATCCGCTTCCAGGAACAGGCTGGTGCGCCTGGACAGCGCATAGTCGGCCACGGCGGCGAACACATTCGTGCGCCCGCTGCCGAGAAGGATCGGCGCCGCCTGGAACTGGGTCGTCACGCCGCCGCTCTGGACGTAGCGGTAAAAGGCGCCCGACAGGTGCAGGGCCGGCGTGAGCTGGTAGCCCAGGCCGATGTAGGAGATGAGGAAGCGCGCATCGCCGGCGCTTTCGTGGCGCCCCATCCGACCGACATAGGTGGTCGCCTTGCCGGCGGCCCAGGACGCGCCCAGAGTGTAGTTGCTGATCGTATTGCCACCTTCCGATGACGCACGGCGCTCGTCGTAGGCCGCGCCCAGCCCGAGGCCGTCCTTCGAATACATGATGCCGCCGCCGAAGGTCGAACCGCGCGTGCCGCCGCCCGTCTGCTCGCCCGCCCCGTAGTCGAGCTGCAGGCTGACCGGGCCGACGCTGCGCTTGTAGATGACGCTGTTGTCGATGCGGTAGCCCTGCATGAAGATGTCGCCGCCCGTGTAGTAGGGATCGGACCAGTAGTTGCCCCAGCTCTGGTCGAGCGGATTGAAGGACCAGCCGACGTTGTTCACGGCGTTGTACTGGCGGCCGAAGGTCAGGCTGCCCCAGGAACCGCTCAGGCCCACGAAGGCCTGCCTGCCGAACAGGATGCCGTATTCCGGCTGGCCGGTATCGGTGCCGAAGCCGCTCTCGAGCTGGAAAATGGCCTTGTTGCCGCCGCCGAGGTCTTCGGTCCCCGAGATGCCCAGGCGGCTGCCGCCGATCCCGCTGGCCACCACTTCGGTCTTGTTGCCGCCCTTGCCGTCGATGTTCGAGGTATATCGCAACGCCGAGCTGATCACGCCGTACACCGTCACGCCCGACTCGGCGGCTATCGCCAGCGGCGCCAGCGGCATCAGCATGCCTGCGCCCAGGCACACGACGGCCGCCCGCTTCCACGAACCTGCATTTGTCATCATTGTCTCCTCCATGGCGTCTCTCGCTCTTTTTCGAGGGGCTTATAGGTCCAGCACCAGCTTGCCGCTGCGGGCGCGCGACACGCAGATCATCATGGTCTGCTGGGCGTCCTTTTCGGCATTGCTGAGGTATTGGTCGAGGTGTTCGGCTTCGCCTTCGAGGATGCGGGTCTCGCAGGTCCCGCACACGCCCTCGCGGCACAGGCATTCCACCTGTACGGCCTTGTCCCGTTCGATCGCCTTCAGGATCGATTCGCCGGCGCCCACTTCGACGGTCTTGCCGGATTTCGCCAGCACCACCGTGAAAGCACCGTCGTTCGCGGACGTGGAAGCCGCAAACTGCTCCCAGTGCACTCTTCCGGGATCGACCCCGGCCGCCTGCGCCGCCTTGCGCACCGCCTCGATCAGCCCCGCCGGGCCGCAGACGTAGACGTGCGCGCCTTCGGCCAGGCCGCCGAACAGGCCGCCCAGGTCGAGCTGCTGGCCGAGGCGGTCGACGTAGAAGCGGACCTTGCCCGAGGACTGTCCGGCCAGTTCTTCCAGCTCCTCGCTGAAGGCGCCATGCTCGGGCCCGCGGAAGGCGTAGTGCAGCTCGTGGGAGCCGCCGCGCCGGCCCAGCTCGTGCATCTGCGACATGAAGGGCGTGATGCCGATGCCGCCCGCGATCAGCACGTGATGCCGCGCCTCGTCCGACAGCGCGAACAGATTGTTCGGCGTGGTGATGTCGAGCAGGTCGCCCTCCTTCACGCGGTCGTGAAGGAAGGCCGAGCCGCCTTTCGACGGCGTCTCGCGGCGCACCCCGATCTGGTAGGCGCCCAGGGCTTCCGGTGAACTCATCAGCGAATAGGCATTGCTGTAGCGCCGGTCGCCGTCACGCATCTGCACGATGACGTGGCTGCCGCCGGTGAACGCGGGCAGCGTGCCGCCGTCGGCGGCTTCGAGGGTGAAACGCTTGATCAGCGGGGTGACGGTGTCGATACGCGCCACCCTGACCGGGATGGTCCGATATGAATTTTCCATTGCTGCGATCTCGTCTTTCCTCCGCTACGCCTGGACGGCCATGCAGAGGTACTTCATTTCCATATAGTCTTCGATGCCGTAGCGCGAGCCTTCGCGGCCGAGCCCCGACTGTTTCACGCCGCCGAAGGGCGCGACTTCGTTCGAGATCAGGCCGGTGTTGATGCCGACCATGCCATATTCGAGCTGCTCCGCCACGCGCCAGGCGCGGCCGATGTCCCGGCTGTAGAAGTAGGCGGCGAGCCCGTAGATGGTGTCGTTGGCCATGCGCACGACCTCGTCCTCGGAACGGAAGCGCACGATCGGCGCCACCGGTCCGAACACCTCCTCGTCGAGGATGCGCATGCCGGGCGCGACTTCCGTCAGCACCGTCGGCGCATAGAAGCCGGGGCCGGCGGCATGCATGGCGCCGCCGACCGCCACCCGGGCGCCCTTGCCGACCGCATCGGCCACCAGCTCGGCCACCTTGTCGATCGCCTTGCCGCTGATGAGCGGGCCGATCTCGGACGCGGCGTCGAAGCCGCTCCCGACGCGCAGCTGCGCGACCCTGGCCGAGAAGCGCTCGACGAAGCGTTCGTAGACGGCGTCGTGCACGTAGAGGCGGTTGACGCAGACGCAGGTCTGGCCGGCGTTGCGGTACTTGGCCTGCAGCGCGCCGTCGACGGCGGCGTCGATGTCGGCATCCTCGAACACGATGAAGGGTGCATTGCCGCCCAGTTCGAGCGAGACCTTCTTGACGGTGGCGGCGCATTGCTGCGCCAAGAGGCGTCCGACCGGCGTCGAGCCGGTGAAGGACAGCTTGCGCACCAGCGGGTGGCCGGTGAGCTGGCTGCCGATGGCGACGGCATCGCCGGTGACGACGTTCAGCACGCCGGCTGGAATGCCGGCCCGCAGCGCGAGTTCGGCCAGCGCCAGCGCGCTGAACGGCGTCTCGTTGGCGGGCTTGACGACCATGGTGCAGCCGGCGGCCAGCGCCGGCCCGGCCTTGCGGGCGATCATCGCGGCCGGGAAGTTCCACGGCGTGATGGCGGCGCACACGCCGATCGGCTCGCGCACCACCAGCAGGCGCTTGTCGGCGCTCGGCGAAGGGATCACGTCGCCGTAGACGCGCTTGCCTTCCTCGGCAAACCACTCGATGAAGGAGGCGGCGTAGCGGATCTCGCCGCGCGCCTCGTGCAGGGGCTTGCCCTGCTCCCAGGTCATGATGGCGGCCAGGTCGTCTTCATGCCGCAGGACCAGTTCGTACCATGCGCGCAGCAGCGCCGCGCGTTCCTTCGCGGTGCGGGCGCGCCAGGCCGGCAGGGCGGCGTGGGCGGCTTCGATCGCCGCCACTGTCTCGGCCTCGCCCATGCAGGGCACGGTCCCGATGCGTCCGGCGCCGGCCGGATCGAACACCTGCACGGTGGCGCCGTTGGCCGCGTCGCGCCATTCGCCGCCGATGCAGGCCTGCTGGCGCAACAGGGTCTCGTCGTTCAGGCGCGGTGCGCCTTCCAGGTGGCCGCGCTCATTCATCGCCGTACTCGTTCGCCATCTTGCGGTGGAAGTGGACGATGCCGTGCTCGCTGATGCCGCTGCGTTCGCGGTCGACCATGATGCGGCCCTGGCCGCGATAGCCGCGCGACTTCAGGCCGCGCTGCACGCTTTCGACCAGGTTCAGGTCTTCCGGGCGGAATACGTTGCGGTACCACTCGACCAGCTTGGTCTGCTCCTCGGTCAGCTCCTTGTTGAGGAAGTAGATGTCGTAGTGCTGCAGCGTGACTTCGGTGCTGACCGGCAGCTCGTAGATGACGGTCATGAAGTCGGCGCCCGGCGGCACGTTGAACATGGTGCAGGGCCAGGCCCAGAAGCCGGCGAAGCTCGGGTCCTTGATCGACGGGTCGAGCTTGAACGATTTTTCCGAGGACTTGGCCAGGCCGAACTGCAGGGTCCAGTTACCGTGCAGGGTGTGGACGTATTTGTCGACCTGCACGGAGTCGGAAAAGCCCGGGTGGGCCGGTCCGCAGTGATAGCACTCCATGTAGTTGTCGACGATGCTCTTCCAGTTGGCCGCCGTCTCGGTGACGAAGCGGGCGCCCAGCTGCAGCTGGTCGATCACCGGGCAGGCGGCGCGCAGACGGCTTTCCAGGCCGGGTAGCTGCTGTTCCACGGTGCCGGCCTCGGGATCCATGTTGACGAAGACGAAGCCGGCATACTCTTCGACCTTGACCGGCACCAGGCTGGACTTGTCCTTGTCGAAGTTCGGCACGTTGTCGCAGTTGCGCGCATGGGCCAGCTCGCCGTCCAGCTTGAAGGTCCAGGCGTGATACGGACAGGTGATCACGTTGCGCGCCCGGCCGCTGCCGCTCAGCAGCTGGTGGCCGCGGTGCGGGCAGACGTTGTAGAAAGCGCGCAGCACGCCGTCGCGGTCGCGCAGCACCACGATGTTCTCACCGATCACCTCGCGGGTGATGTAGTCGTTCTTCTCCGCCAGCTCGCTGCGGTGGGCGACGCAGATCCAGCTGTGGGCGAAGATCTTTTCCTTCTCGTACTCGAAGACGGCAGGGTCGGTGTAGCAGGACGCCGGCAGCGTCCAGGCGTTTTCGGTATCGGCGCAGAATTCGGCCGGCAGCTTGACGGTTTGATTCATTGTATCCTCACATTTAACAGGTAACCGCTGGTTAACATAACGGTAAAAAAATATAAAAAGAATTCGACGTGCCGGGTGCGGGGCGACGGTGCCGGGGAACTCACTCCGCGATCGCGGCCTGCTTGCTGCCGGCGTCCCGGTCCGGCGATGCAGGCTTCGCATGCGGCGGCGGCATCGTGGACGACTCGATCAGGTGGGCCGGTATATTGCCGTAGTCCTGGCTCAGCCAGCGGAACAGGCCGAACAGCTTAATGGCGAGGATGGCCAGGAAGGGAATCGCGGTCAGCACCACGGCGGTCTTCATGGTCTCCAGCGATGCCTTGGTGAACAGCATGGCCAGCGGCACCAGGGTCAGCATCACGCACCAGAACACGCGGCTGGTCGGCGTCGGATCCTCGCCTTCGCGCAGGTTGCGGGTGGTGGTGGCGGCCACTGCGTAGGCGACGGCGTCGACGTGGGCGGCCAGGAAGACGACCATGATGGCCAGGTAGACGCCGAGGAAGAACTGACCGGCCGGCATGGCGTTCAGCAGAATCTGGACCGCCTCCTCGCCGCCGTGTTCCTTCAGGATGCGCGGGACGTCGATGGCGCCCGACAGGAACTGGTGCATGCTGTAGCTTTCGAGGGCGCCGAAGAAGAACCAGCATCCGACGCTGCCGCCCAGCAGGAGGGCCATGATCACTTCGCGGATCTTGCGGCCCTTCGACACGCGGGCGACGAACATCGCGACGCCGGGCGAATACGAGACCCACCAGAGCCAGTAGAACACGGTCCAGCTGCGGCTGAAGGAACCGTCGCCGGCCGGGTCGGTGAAGAGGCTCATGTGCACATAGTCCTGCAGCATGCGCCCCAAACCGTTCACGATGTTATTACCGGTGAACTGGGTCGGACCGATCACGAACACCACCGCGGCCAGCAGCAGCGCGCCCCAGCAGACCATATGGCTCAGGCGCTGCATGCCGCCGTCGATGCCCACGTAGGCGCTCAGCGAGAACAGGATCGACACGCCGACGATGATGACCAGCTGGGTGGTGAAGGTATCGGGCACGCCGGTCAGGCTCGCCAGGCCGCGCGTCAGGGTCGATGCGGTCAGCGCGATCGAGACGGTGAGTGCGCCGAACATCGTCAGCAGGAAGATCAGGTCGACCACCCGCCCGACCGGGCCGGAAGCGCGGAAGCCCGTGATGGCCTCGACGATGGAAGCCAGGTTCAGCCCCTTGTTCTTGCGGACGTGGAAGTGGTAGGCCATGGCCAGCGACGGCAGCGCATAGATCGCCCACGCACTCAGGCCCCAGTGGAAGAAGGAGTAGCTGATGCTGTACTCCAGCGCGTCGCGGCTGCCGCTGGCGATGTTCAGGCCCGGCGTCTGGTAGTAGTAGACCCACTCCATCACGCCCCAGTACATGGTGGACGAACCCATGCCGGCGCAGATGAACATGAAGATCCAGGAGAGGGTCGAATATTCCGGCTTGTCTTCGCCCAGCCGCACGTTGCCGTACTTGCTGAACGCGAGGGCCAGGCAGGCCAGCACGCAGCCGAAGGCGAGTACCTGGACCAGCGCCCCGAAGGAACGCGTCGACCATTCGAAGAGGTGGGAAGCGGTGGCGGCTGCCTGGGCAGGCCATTCCGCCAGGGCGACGACGGTCACCAGCACGGCCGCGATGGTGCAGCCGGTCAGAAACCCGTCGCTGCGTAGCGAGGTGTTTTTCATACTGTCTCCTCCTGTGCGCTCGCACATGGATTATTTATTTGTTCCGCATGTCTGGTCCAGTACTGGCACTCATCTGCGGAGTTATGTAAACTACTGGTTTACGGTAAAACTATGGTTTACGAATTCATTCTAGGGAATTTGCGAGCCGTGTACAAGCAGAATTTGCGAGTTTTTTACGCACCGGGTCGCTGAGCTATACTTTCGAACGGCACCTTGCCATACCGCCAACTTGGATCGATTTATGACAGAAAACAGTTTTGCGTTCCGCCTCAAGGAGCTGCTCGAACATAAGAACCTGACCTTGCAGGCAGTCGCGACTGTGTTAGGCGTGTCCCGACCGGCGGTGCACAAGTGGACCAAAGGCGGCGAGATCGATTACGAGAAGCTGCGCAAGCTGGCCGCCTTCCTGGGCGTGAACTGGGTCTGGCTGCGCTACGGCGAACAGGCGCAGCACGAAATGGAAAGCGCGACGACGGTCGACCTGCCGATGACCGACGTGCGCCGCCGCTACACCGCCGAGGTGGTGGCCAACGAAGCGCGCATGAAGCTGGCCCAGGAAGGTGCCCGCATCGTGACCTGGGAATGGGACCTCATCACCGACGACGTCAAGTACTCGTCGAACGTGGAGTCGGTCTACGGCTGGCAGGTCGAGAGCAACGAAACCTTCTATACCCACGTGCACCCGGACGACATCCCGATGATGCAGCGGATCTACGAGGAGTCGATCCGTCTCGGCAGCCCGCACGAATTCGATTTCCGCCTGATCCAGCCCGACGGCACCGTCCGCTGGATCAGCTCCCGCGCCACGCCGGTGCGCGAGTTCGACGGAAGAGTCATCAAGTTCGTCGGCATCAGCATGGAGAACACCGCGCAAAAGCTGGTCGAGCAGTCCTTGCGCGAAGAACGGGCGCGCTGCCGCGCGGTGCTCGAGCTGAGTGCCGGTTGCATGGCCCTGCTGGATGCGGACCTGCGCTGCGAGTCCGTCAACGATGCGCTGGCGGCCTGGCTCGGCTGGCCGAAGGCGGAACTGGAAGGCGAAGCCTTGCTGAAGCTGTTCACGGACGGCGGCGCGCGCCTGCGGCGCAGTGCGCGCGCCAAGTCGCCCTCTCCCTTCGAGACCGTCCTGCAGGACAGCCGCGGCGAAGCGCTGCCGGCGCAAGTGCGCGTGACTGCCGGACGGCGCGACGATGGCGGGCCGGCCTGGGTGGTCGTCGCGATCCAGCCCTTATAAACTCAAGACGCGTTCAGCCATTCTTCCAGAAAGGCGACGCAAACCCGCACATTGGCCGTCGTTCCCAGCCGCGCCGGATAGATGGCCCAGACGTCGGCTTCCTGCGCGTAGTCCGGCAGCACCCTCGCCAGGCGCCCATCGTCCAGGCTGCGGCCGACGTCCCAGATCGAGCGCAGGATGATGCCGTGGCCGTCGATCGCCCACTGGTGTACCAGTTCGCCGTTATTGGTCGAGAGCGCCCCCTTGACGCGCACGGTTTCCTCGCCGGCCGGCCCGCTCAGCTTCCAGCGGCCGAAGTCCTGGTCGCGCTCGCGGATCACGATGCACTGGTGCTGCGCCAGCTCGGCCAGCTGCCGCGGCATGCCGTGGCGCTCGAGATAGGCCGGCGCGGCGCACAGCACGCGCTGGTTCCTGGCGATGCGGCGCGCGATCAGGTGCGGCTCCTGCACCTGTCCCACCCGGATGTCGAGGTGGAAGCCTTCGGCGATCAGGTCGATCGGCCGGTCCAGCAGTTCGAGCTGCACTTCCAGCTCGGGATACTTGCGGGCCAGCGCGGAGACAGCCTGGCCGACGCGGTTGCGCCCGAATCCGGAACTGGTACACAGGCGCAGCAGCCCGCGCGGCGTACTCCCCTTCTGCGAGATGGCCTCGCCCAGCTGGTCGACGTCTTCCTGGATCCGCAGCGCCCACTGGTGGACCACAGTGCCATGGTCGGTCAGGGCCAGCGTGCGCGTGGTCCGGTGCAGCAGGCGCACCCCGAGGGTCTGTTCCAGCACCGCGATGCGCTTGCTGACGAAGGCATTCGAGACCCCGAGCTCAGCCGCCGTCGCGGAAAAGCTGTGCTTCCTGACGACGGTACAGAAAAGCTTGAGGTCTTCCAGCAGGGAACGGCTGGCATGGAGATCTGGGCGCATGGGAAGAGGAAGCATCGGCAAGATTATTTACGTTTCGTGTCTTTTCGATTCACGAATCTACCGATTATATGCCTGAACGTATTCGATATGATGTTAGCCAACGTCAACCCATGTTCAAGGAATCACCATGAAGAAGCAGAAGATTGCAGTCATCGCCGGCGACGGCATCGGCAACGAAGTGATGCCGGAAGGCCTGCGCGTACTGGAAGCCGCCGCCGCCCGCTTCGGCCTCGACCTCGAATTCACGACCATGGCCTGGGCCAACTGCGACTACTACCTCGAGCATGGCCAGATGATGCCGGACGACTGGCGCCAGCAGCTCGAAGGCTTCGACGCCATCTATTTCGGCGCCGCCGGCATGCCCAACCTGGTCCCCGACCATATCTCCCTGTGGGGCTCGCTGCTGAAGTTCCGCCGCGAATTCGACCAGTACGTCAACCTGCGCCCGGTGCGCCTGATGCCCGGCGTACCGAGCCCGCTGGCCAACCGCAAGCCCGGCGACATCGACTTTTATGTGGTGCGCGAAAACACCGAGGGCGAATACTCTTCCGTGGGCGGCAAGATGTTCGAAGGCACCGACCGCGAATTCGTGGTGCAGGACGCCGTATTCACCCGCAAGGGCACGGACCGCATCCTGAAGTACGCCTTCGACCTGGCCCAGAGCCGTCCGAAAAAACACCTGACCTCCGCCACCAAGTCGAACGGCATCTCGATCAGCATGCCCTACTGGGACCAGCGGGTCGAAGCGATGGCCGAATCCTATCCGGACGTGAAGTGGGACAAGTACCACATCGACATCCTGTGCGCCCGCTTCGTGCTGTCGCCGGAACGCTTCGACGTCGTGGTCGCCTCCAACCTGTTCGGCGACATCCTGTCGGACCTGGGCCCGGCCTGCACCGGCACCATCGGCATCGCACCGTCGGCCAACCTGAACCCGGACCGCAGCTTCCCCTCGCTGTTCGAGCCGGTGCACGGTTCCGCGCCCGACATCTACGGCAAGAACATCGCCAATCCGATCGGCATGATCTGGTCCGGCGCCATGATGCTGGAATTCCTCGGCAACGGCGATGAACGTTACCAAGCGGCGAACGACGCCATCATGAAGGCGATCGAGCTGGTGCTGGCGCAGGGGCCGAAGACGCCGGATCTGGGTGGGTCGGCGAATACGACGGAGGTTGGGAAGGCGATTGCTGCGGCGATTTGAGCGTTCGTTTTTGCCAAATGGAAAAAAAAGCCGCATGGGTATGCGGCTTTTTCTTTGGTGTGGGGGCTTGCTTAGACGTTGAACAGGAAGTTCAGCACATCGCCATCCTTGACCACATATTCCTTGCCCTCGGCACGCATCTTGCCGGCTTCCTTCGCACCAGCCTCGCCCTTGTAGGCAATGTAGTCATCGTAGGAAATCGTCTGCGCGCGGATGAAGCCGCGTTCGAAGTCGGTGTGGATCACACCAGCCGCCTGCGGGGCGGTATCGCCGACATGGATGGTCCAGGCGCGCACTTCCTTGACGCCGGCCGTGAAGTAGGTCTGCAGGCCGAGCAGCTTGTAGGCGGCGCGGATCAAACGGTCCAGACCCGGCTCTTCCATGCCCATGTCGGACAGGAAGGCAGCCTTGTCGGCGTCGTCGAGGTCGGCGATTTCTGCTTCGATGGCGGCGGAAATCGCCACGATCGGCGCGTTCTGCGCTTTCGCGTATTCGGTCAACTGGTCGAGCAGCGGGTTGTTGGTGAAGCCGGTGTCGGACACGTTGGCCACGAACATGGCCGGCTTGGCGGTGATCAGGCACAGCGTCTTGATCATGGCCATCTCGTCCGCATCGAGGCCGGCGGTGCGCACCGGCTTGCCTTCGTTCAGGTGCGGCATCAGGCGCTCGCAGATCGCGACCAGCTTGGCCGCATCCTTGTCGCCCGAGCGCGCCTTCTTGTTCTCGCGGTGGATCGCCTTTTCGACGGCGCCCATGTCGGCCAGCGCCAGTTCGGTCTGGATCACTTCGATGTCGTCCAGCGGGCTGACCTTGCCGGCAACGTGGATGACATTGTCGTCTTCGAAGCAGCGCACCACGTTGACGATCGCGTCGGTCTCGCGGATGTGGGACAGGAACTGGTTGCCCAGGCCCTCGCCCTTCGACGCACCCGCCACCAGGCCGGCGATGTCGACAAATTCGACGATCGCGTTGACCATGCGTTCCGGCTTGACGATGTCGGCCAGCGCCTGCATGCGCGGATCCGGCACCTCGACCACGCCGACGTTCGGCTCGATGGTGCAGAACGGATAGTTTTCAGCCGGGATGCCGGCCTTGGTCAGGGCGTTGAACAGGGTGGACTTGCCGACGTTGGGCAGGCCGACGATGCCGCATTTGAGACTCATGGGAAGCTTTCAGGGGTCGAATTTACGAAACCTCATATTGTAACCCCGCTTGCCCCCGAAGACTGCAAATGCCTGATCAAAGGGGACGAATGCGCGACAGATCCGGCTTTTCGACGAAAGAGGCGAACTCGTCGCGCAGCCGCCCGCCCTCGTCCATCGCCTGTTTCCAGGCAAGAATCCTCGCATCGTGGTTGAGGCCGTAGAACTTGAAGTCGCTACGGTCGATCAGTTTCCCGCGCGGCAGTTTGGCGAGGAATTCGGGGCTCGGCGCCACGATGAGCACATTGTCCAGCCAGCCGCGGTTCGGTCCGCGTGCGGCGCGGCGCCAGGGCAGCGCCTTGTCCAGCCAGCCCGGCACGATGTGCTCGCTAAAGTGCGGATACAGGACAATCGCGCCCTGCTCCTGCTGTGAAAGGCGCGTGTAAGGCAGCGCCAGGTTGTAATCGATGATGCCGCCGTCCCAGTAGTGGCCCTGCGGTGCGCCGGCGATGTCGCGCACCGGCTTCATCAGCATCGGCAGGGTGCCCGAGGCCAGCAGGCCGGACGCCAGGTTCTCGCGCGTCAGCGGCGAAAAGTGGGTGGCGAAGCTGTCGAACTTCTCGCCCAGCCAGCTTGCAGCGCTGCGCACGTCGCCGATCACCACCCGGTCCATCAGCCGGGCCAGGCGGTCGCGCGACGCCAGGTTGTGCAGCGCCGCCGCCGCGAATCCCTTCATTTCCGCATACCGGTGCCCGGGCGCTGCCAGGGAGCGCTTGCCGCGCACGGTCAGCAGGTGCAGGCGATGCTGCTGGTGGTTGACGATGTCGTCCTCGTGGCCGCGCACGAATTCTCCCAGCAGGCCCTGCACCACTTCGCCGATCTGTTCCTGCGAGGGCTTCGTGCTGGTATAGCGCTGGCCGCTGTAGAGCTCGCCCAGGCGGGCGAAAGCCTTCACCGGATCCTTCTGGCAGGCGGCCGCCATGCGCCAGGCGCCGATCGAGGAGCCGATCAGGGTGCGCTCGCGCGGTGCGATTGGGAACCACTCGCCGAACACCCATTGGTCGAGCGAGCGGAAGATCAGTCCCTTGGGGCCGCCGGCGGCGGCGGGAACGACCGCGATGTCGCGGGCGCGCAGGCCATGCGCGCGGATCTGGGCCAGGGCCAGCGGCCCGGCGTGGAAGCTTAGTGCGCTCATCCCGAAATTATCGCAGGAAGAGCGCGCTTGCGTTCGCTCAAGGGTCAACAGGTCGGCCTTCGTAACATGGTCCGATCGCTCACTTCATGGAAGCCGCATGGCCACCCGCCGCTGCACAGCACAGTCCGCTATCGCGCCCTGCCCGGCCTGGCTTCCGGGCTTGGCGGCGCTTGCCGGCCTGCTGGTGCTGCTGGCCCTGGTGTTTGCCAGCGCCCCTGCGCGGGCGCGCGACACCGGCACCGATCCGGCGGTGGTGATCGACCGCTTCATCCAGCACTACGTGGTCGAGCCCGACGGCAGTTACCGGCTCAGCGTCGATCTTGCCAAGACCATCGTCCAACAGCGCGCCCTGCGTGCCCACGGCCAGGCCACGATCAGCTACAACCGCAGCCTGGACGAGGTGCTGTCGCTCGAGGCCTGGACCATCAAGCCGGACGGCCGGCGGGTGCCGGTGCAGCCGGGCCAGGTGCAGGACCAGCAGGAAGCGGCGAGTGCAAGCGACGAAGCGCCGATGTTCCAGGACACGCGCCTGAAAGTCGTGGTGTTTCCCGAGGCTGCGGTAGGCGACCAGCTGGTGGTGCGCTACGTGCTGAGGCGCAAGGCGGCGCTGTTCCCCGGTCACTTCGAAGACCTGTCGTCCGCGCCCTTCTACCTCAACAAACATTACCTGCTGGTCTACGACATGCCGGCCTCGATGCCGCTGCATGCGGACGCGGTCGGCTTCGTCCCGGTGCCGGGCGACAGTCCGCCGGGGCGCCGGCGCTACCAGTGGCGCTACGTGAACGGCGACAACGATCGCCTCGAGGCCGGCTCGGTCAGCTACCTCGACTACGGCAAACGGTTGGCGGTCTCGACCTTTCCCGATTACACCGCCTTCGCGCGCGCCTTCCGCCTCGGTGCCGCGCGCGCCGCCGGCAAGGCCCAGCCGTCGGCGGCCATCACGGCCCTGGCGCGCCAGCTGACGGCCGGGCTGCCGGACGCGCGCGCCCGTGCACTGGCGCTGTCGGACTGGGTCAGGCACAACATCCGCGGCCACTGCAAGGACCACGCCGGCCTGCTGGAAGCCCTGCTGGCCGCGGTCGGCATCGAGAGCAGCGGCGCGCTGGTCAACAACGGCAACGCCTACCGCCTGCCGGATGCGCCGACCCTGGGCGTATTCAACCACATGATCACCTGGGTGCCAAGCCTCGGCCTCTACCTGGATCCGACGACGGAGACGGTGGGCGCGGGCTATCTGCCGGCCGGCATCCTCGGCAAGCCGGTACTGCTGCTGAAGACCGGAACCTTCGCGATGACGCCGATCCTCCAGCCCGAGCGCAAGCGCACCACGACCTGGTTCGACATCCGCCGCGACGGCCAGAGCCGCTTCAGGCTGAGCAAGACGGCCAGCGGCGCGATGGCCGAGCCCTGGCGTAGCGCCATGAAGGATTCGCGCCAGGCCGAGCGCGACGCCTTCGCCCAGCGCATGCTGCAAGGCCTGGGGCGGAAAAGCCGCGGCGTCTTCGATGCGGTCCCGGGCGATGGCGCCGGCAGCGGCGACGAGGTCCGGTTGTCCTTTTCCGGCACCAGCGACGGTTTCCTCGACCTGCGCGGCCCGAGCGGGCTGGCCACCACCTACGATCTCTGGGGAGGGCTCGGCGAGGCCGTGTTCAAGCTCGGCGAGGAGAGCGAGCGGCGCCAGGACTTCGTCTGCCCGGCCATCGACATCGACGACGAAACCGGATTCCGCTTCCCGAAGGGGGTGCGCATCCTCGCCATGCCGCGCCCGGTGCAGCTGATGGACGGCGGCATCACCTATCGCGCCAGTTACGCGCGGCGCGGCAGCGAGGTCGTGGTCAGGCGCCGCCTGACCTTCCGCCATGGCCGCGCCACCTGCACCCCGGCCGACTTCCGTGCCATGCAGCCGGCGCTGGAGCGCATCATCCGCGACCTGCGCAGCCAGATCGTCGTCGCCGGCAAGCAGGCGCTCTAAGTGCGCAGCCGCGCCACCGCCTCGTCGCTCAGTTCGAAACGCAGGTCCACCCGCTCGCGTCCCGAGCGGTAGCCGCCGGGCCAGCGCGCGATCACCTCGAAGCCGCAGCGCTGGAAGAAGCCGGCCGTGTGCGGATGCGTGTCGACCGTCACCCAGCGCGGCCTCAGCTTGCGTCCCGCCATGTGCAGCAGGCGGTAGTTCAGCAGAAGACGGCCGATGCCGCTACCGTGGCGATCGGCGCGCACCAGGCCGAACACCAGCGTGCCCAGGTCGTAGAACGCCGAGAGTTCATAGCCGCCGAAGGCGACCACCTCCTCCCCCTCGACCGCGACGAAGAAGGGACCGTCCGGCTCGTCCAGCGCCGAACGCAGCCAGGCCTCTTCGGATGCCGGAAAATGGTCGGGGACATTGCTGCGGAAAGCGGCCAGCACCGCCTTGCGGTCGGCCGGGCGATAGCGCCTGATGTGTAGTTTCATGCGTGCTCCTTGTTGACTCTCATGTTGGCCGTTACATTATGGCCATGCAACTCGACGAAACCATCAGCGTGGAAGATGCCGTGCAGGTGCTGGCCATGGTCGGCGACCTGAGCATGGGCCTGCCGCCCGACCACTCGATCCGGACGGCGCGCCTGGCCGCGAGGCTGGCGGAAGAAAACGGCGATGCCGCGGACGCCTGCACCAGCACCCGCCTGGTCGGGCTGCTGCGCTGGTCGGGCAGCACGGCGACGGCGGCCGGCTTCGCCAACCTGCTCGGCGACGACGTCCTCGGCCGCCACGCGATGGTAACGCGCACCATGTCCGGCAATCCCAACCTGACCCTGCCCAATGTGCTGCCGCTGGCCCAGATGCAGTGCGAAGTCGCGGGCGACATCGCGGCGCTGCTGGGCCTGTCGAACGATGTCGAGGAAGCCCTGCGCCACCTGTTCGGCAGCCACCACCGCGGCGACATGCAGGATGCGCTGTTCGCGCCGAACATCCCGCGCGCCGTGTACTACGTGCGCCTGGCCGGCGACCTCGAGGTGCTGGCGCCGGCCCACGGCACGGACGGTGCCTTGAAGCTGATCGGCGAACGGGCCGGCGTCAAATATCCGGCGACGCTGGTGCAGCGCCTGCTGCCCCACGCCCAGGACTGGCTGGCGGCGCTGGACGAGCCCTCCTGCGCGGCCGACTATCCCGGCCACGACCGCCGCGTGCCGCTCACCATCATCGCCGACGTGATCGAGCTGAAGCTGCCCTGGCTGGCCGGTTACTCGCGCCGCGTGGCGGAGCTGGCGAAACGCAGCGCGGTGCCGGCGGGCCTGATCGCGCTCGAGGAAAAGCCGCTGGTGCGGGCCGCCCTGCTGCATGGGATCGGGCGGGTGGCGGTGCCGAACGCGGTGTGGCAGCGCCCGGGAAAACTGTCCGTGCTGGAATGGGACCAGGTGCGGCGAGTGCCGTTCTGGACCGCGCGCGCCGGCGACCAGATACCCGCCATCGTCCAGGATGCGACCCTGGCCTCCTTCGTCTACGAGCGCGTGGACGGCAGCGGATACTTCCGCAAGGCGCGCGGGGAAGCGATCGGGATGCAGGAAAGGGTGCTGGCGGTGGCGGCCGCCTACACGGCGATGTGCTCGCCGCGCCCGTGGCGTCCGGCCCATGGCGAGGCCGCCGCCGGGACCCTCCTCGTTGCCCAGGCCGGCGCCGGACGCTTCGACCGCCGGGCGGTCGCCGCCGTGATCGAGGCGGCGCGGGCGATGGCGCCCAAGCCCGGCAAGGTGAAGCCGGTCCGCGATCCCCTGCTGTCGGCGCGCGAGATCGAAGTGCTGCGCCACATCAGCCTGGGAGAAACGAGCCGGGAAGCGGCGCGCGCCATGAAGATCAGTCCGGCCAGCGTGCGCACCCACGTCGACCATATCTTCGAAAAACTGGAGGCGAGTTCGCGGCCGGCGGCGACTTTAAAAGCGCTGGCACGCGGATTGATCTAGGCAGGGTGGGCTCGGTGAGCCTACGCCGGCCGCGCCCACCCTACATCAATCGGTGTGGAGTTGCGTCGTGGCCTGGTTCAGCTTGCCCTCGCAAACCATCGGAATGATGCGCATCGACTTGTCGATCGCCTCTTCGATCAGGGTCTGCTCTTCGCGGCGCGGACGGTGCAGCACGAAGTCGGCCACGCCCTGCTGCAGGTTGAGGGTGCGCGGATGGCCGATGCCGAGGCGCAGGCGCCAGTAGTCCTGGGTACCGAGCGCCGAGGTAATGTCCTTCAGGCCGTTATGGCCGCCCGAGGAGCCGCCTCGTTTGAGCTTGGCTGCACCGGGAGGAAGGTCGAGTTCGTCGTGCACCACCAGGATCTCTTCCGGGGCGATCTTGAAGAAGCGCGCCAGGCTGCCGACCGACTGGCCGGAGCGGTTCATGAAGGTCAGCGGTTCCAGCAGCCACACCTCATTGCCCGAGATCGAGGTCTTGGCGACCATGGCGTTGAAGCGCGATTCGCGCTGCAGGCGGCAGTTGGGCAAGGTGTTGGCAAGGTTGTCGACCAGCCAGAAGCCGGCGTTGTGGCGGGTTTGTTCATATTCCGGGCCGGGGTTGCCGAGGCCGACGATCAGGCGGATGTGCATAAAACGGTCAAGTTCGCGTAAAACTCGATTATCGCGGAAAACCGCGAATGGCTGAACAAAACAAAAAACCCGCCGGACGCGAGTCGGGCGGGTTTTTGTCAAACCGCTCCCGAAAGAGCGGTAGCGAGTACAAATTACTCGGCAGCGGCTTCGGCCGTAGCGGCACCACGCGGCACCGACGAGGTGGCGATGGTCTGGTCTTTGCCGTGAGCAACCACGGTCACGCCTTCCGGCAGGGTCAGGTCGGACACGTGGACCGATGCGCCGGTTTCCAGCTTGCTCAGGTCGACGGTGATGAATTCCGGCAGTTTGCCCGGCAGGCAGGACACTTCCAGTTCGTTCAGCACGTGCGACACGATGGCGCCGCCCAGCTTGACTGCCGGCGAGATCTCGGCGTTGACGAAGTGCAGGGCGACCTTGGTGTGGATCTTTTGCGAAGCATCGACGCGCTGGAAGTCGACGTGCAGGACCAGTTGCTTGTATGCGTGCATCTGGAAGTCACGCAGCAGCACTTGCTGAGCCTTGCCATCCAGTTCCAGGTCCAGAACGGCACCGTGGAAAGCTTCTTTCTTGAGCGCGTGGAACAACGCGTTGCCGTCAACGGCGATCAGTTCCGGGGCAGCGGCGCCACCGTAGATGATGCCAGGGGTCTGGCCAGCGTTGCGCAGGCGGCGGCTCGCTCCGGTACCTTGCTGTTCGCGTTTGAATGCGACTACTTTCATGTGAAACTCCAAAAATAAATGGGCACGAATGCCGGAAAGCTCCGGCCCGGTTGCCCGAATTGTGAACACCCCCGCGACCAGGAGTGTCCGTGGAATGAGCGCATTGCTACGCACTCAAGAAATCGACAACGCATGGACGTGGGCACGGGTGCCCACGTTCTTATTCTCTTAGTCGACGAACAGCGAAATGACCGAGTCACCCTTCACGATACGCTTGAAGGTTTCGGCCAGCAGCGGCGCGCTGGTCAGTTGACGGATCTTGCTGCAAGCCTGGCCTGCCGGGCTCAGCGGGATCGTGTCGGTGACGACCAGTTCGTCCAGCGGCGAATTCGCGATACGCTCGATGGCCGGGCCGGACAGGACCGGGTGCGTGCAGTACGCCACGACTTTCTTGGCGCCACGCTCTTTCAGGACTTCGGCGGCCTTGCACAGGGTGCCCGCGGTGTCGACCATGTCATCCATGATCACGCAGTTACGGCCCTGGACTTCACCGATGATGTTCATGACTTCCGATACGTTCGCCTTCGGGCGGCGCTTGTCGATGATCGCCAGGTCGCAGCCGAGGCGCTTTGCCAGCGCACGCGCGCGCACCACGCCGCCGACGTCCGGCGACACGACCAGCAGGTCGTCGTAGTTGCGCTTCTGCAGGTCGCCCAGCAGGATCGGCGATGCGTAGATGTTGTCAACCGGGATGTCGAAGAAGCCCTGGATCTGGTCGGCGTGCAGATCCATGATCAGCACACGTTCCACGCCAGCTTCCTGCAGCATGTTGGCGACGACCTTGGCCGAGATCGCAACACGCGCCGAGCGCGGGCGACGGTCCTGGCGGGCATAGCCGAAGTAGGGAATCGCCGCGGTGATGCGGCCTGCCGATGCGCGCTTGAGAGCGTCGACCATCAGCATGATTTCCATCAGGTTGTCATTGGTGGGAGCGCAGGTCGATTGCAGAACGAAGACGTCCTTGCCACGAACGTTCTCGTTGATTTCGACCATTACTTCGCCATCGGAGAACTTCGAGACCACGGCCTTGCCAAGCGGGATGCCGAGGTTTTTTGCGACCCCTTCTGCTAGCGCCGGATTGGCATTGCCGGTAAAAACCATCAGGTTTTCGTAAGCCATGGGGAGTCCCAGAAGAGTAAGCGTTGAAAGAAACTGAAAAGACGTTAATGCAAGAAGATTAACGCTTGGACTACAAAAAAAATGGGCCGCTCTAGGCGGCTCCCACTTCCATTGCCTGCTGGAGCACTAGTCATCCACAGCTCAGGCAAAATCTTTGGCAGGGGAACAAGGATTCGAACCTTGGTATGCCGGAATCAAAATCCGGTGCCTTAACCAGCTTGGCGATTCCCCTACACTGAAACTTGTACTGCTTTTGCTTCTTATCACCGCTTTAGCTTGTTGCCGTTGCGCTGACAGGCAAAATTTTATTCTACAACTCGTTGATTTGCAAGAGCGATTTCATCGGATGTTTCGTTAGCGAACTTGCTTTCCACGCTGTCCACTTCGCCGGTACCTGCTTCAGCACCTGCTCTGCTTCTTGCTCTGTGGAAAACGCGCTGAACACGCACGCTCCGGAGCCAGTCATCCTGGCCGCCCCATGACCGCTCAACCATTCGACCGCCTCTGCTACCGGCGGGAACAGGCGAATTGCCACGTCCTGCAAATCATTTTTCCCGAACCCCGCTGAATCTTTCGATTCGGCTTGATGCCCTAGGAAGTCCGCTATTCTGACGGGTTTAGTGTTTCTTGTCAAATCGGGCGCCGTAAAAATTACCGCAGTGGGCACAGAAACACCCGGCTCGATCACCACATACCAGCAATCCGGCCCCGGCACCGCCTGCAGCGCCTCCCCTACTCCCTCGGCAAACGCGGTCTCGCCGAACAGGAAGAAAGGAATGTCGGCGCCCAGCGGCAGGCCGATCGCCATCAGTTCCGCATCGCTCAGGCCGGCCTGCCACAAATGATTCGCGGCCATCAGCGCGGTGGCGGCGTCCGACGATCCGCCACCCAGCCCGCCGCCCATCGGCAGGCGCTTGTCGATGCGCACGCTGATGCCGGGCGGCGGCCTGCCGTGGCGGCGCTGAAACTCGGCCTGCAGCGCGCGCAGGGCACGCACGATCAAATCCTGCCCTTCCGGCACGCCGGGCACGTCGTTGACGCGCACGATGCGGTCGTCGGCGCGCAGGTCGAAGTCGAGGGTGTCGCTTTTATCGATCAGCTGGAACACCGATTGCAGCAGGTGATAGCCGTCCGGGCGGCGGCCGGTCACGTGCAGGAACAGGTTGAGCTTGGCTGGCGCGGGGCAGCCGTGCAGGGAAGACAGCGCCATCTCAGCTTTCCGGGAAGATCGTGATGCTGATCGACAGGTCGCCGCTATCGGCGGTGGCGCCGCGGTTCGCCTGGATGAGCTTGGGCAGTGGCGCGCCGTTTGGGCCCGGCTTGTCCTGCCACTCGGCAAAGCGCAGGTTCCAGCCATCGCGCGTGAACACATTGTTGTTGGCCGGCGATGCCACGAAGCGTTTGCCCTGGGCATCCGTGGCATAGCCTTGCAGCCAGTCGCGCAGGCCGGCCACCGGCAGGGAATAACCGAGCGCCTGCCGGGTCAGCGTGTCGATGTCCTTTTCCGTGCGCGGTTCGCGCTTGGGCTGGGTCAGCGTGGCGGAGTCCGGCGTAACGCTGATCTCGGCAACGGTCTGGCCGAAGGGGTCGAACATCGATACCTCGACGTGCCCCGGACGCTGGGTCCAGCTGAATTTGCCGCCGACCCGGTTCGTCTCGTTATTGTTCTGATAGGTCACCGCGATCTTGCCGTTCAGGTCGATGGTGTCGCGGTAGGCGGCGACCGAGGCGGTGGACAGATTGGCGGTGGAGGTGGCGCAGCCGGCCAAGGTGAAGGCGATGGTGGCGGCTGCTAGCAGGCGAAATGGAAACTTGATCGGCATCGGTACGAACTTGGATCCCCGCCTGCGCGGGGACGACGTTAATAAAAGCTGGCGAATTGATGAAATATTATTTCAAAAATAGCCATTTTTTGAAAGATTCTGTCAGAGCGATGCGCGCAAGCGGGTCAGCGTGCTTTTGAGCGCATCGTTCTTCGGATCCTTGGCCCGCGCCTCGCGCCACAGCTTGCGCGCATCGTCGTGCTGGCCCTTCTTCCACAGGACCTCGCCCAGGTGGACGGCGATCTCCGGATCGTTGCGCAGCGCGTAGGCCTTGCGCAGCTGGGCTTCGGCCTCGTCCAGCTTGCCCATGCGGTATTGCACCCAGCCCATGCTGTCCATGATGAAGGGATCGCTCGGCGCCATCTTCTGGGCCTTGTCGATCAGCTGGTAGGCTTCCTTCAGGCGCACGTTGCGCTCCGCCAGCGAATAGCCGAGGGCGTTGTACGCATGCTGGTTGTCGGGCGCCTTGGCGATCACCTGGCGCAGCGCTTTCTCCATTACCGCGGGCTTGCCCATCTTCTCGGCCATCAGGGCGTAGTCGTAAAGGAAATCCGTGTTTTCCGGGAAGCGCTTGAGGCCCTGCTCCATCAGTTTGAAGGCTTCCTGGTTCTTGCCGGCATCGCGCAGCAGCTGGGCTTCGACTAGCAGGACCTGGGCCTGCTCGGCCGGCTCCGCGGGCTTGAGCGTACCCAGCAGCTTGCGGGCGCCGGCCAGGTCGCCCTGCTTGGCGGTCAGCTGGGCGCGGCGCAGGTCGGAGCCGAACTGGAGCTTCGGGTCGTTCGTGTCGAGGCGGTCGAGCCAGGCCAGCGCGCCCGGGATGTCGCCGCGGTCCTCGGCCAGCTGGGACAGGATCAGCACGGCCTTGGTCGGGTCGCGCTCCTCTTCCGGGGCCTTTTCCATGACGTCGACGAAGCGCGTGAAGTACTGCTCGGCGCCCTGGTTGTCGTTCATCTGCATCGACAGGATGCCGAGCGCGTACAGGGTGCCTGGATTGTTCGGCTGGGCCTTGTCGAGCGCCAGGAATTCGCTGCGCGCGGCCTCGTACTGCTTGGCGTTGACCAGTATGCGGGCGTAGGCGGTGCGCACTTCCCTGGCGTCCGGATGGGTGGCCAGGAAGTCGGCCAGCACCTTCGCCGACTGTTCGTCGCCCTCCGTCACCTGGGCCAGGGTCAGGACGGCGATCTCGGAATCCGGCTTGATCTGCAGCGCGGCGCGGGCTTCGCGCAAGGCATCTTCCTTGGCGCCGCGCGCCAGGGCGGACTGGGCCAGCACCACGTGGGTTTCCATCATGTTGCCGTAGGGCGCGACCAGGCGATCGAGCATGGCGATGGCGGCGTCCTTGTCCTTGGCGCGCATCACCAGCTGCTGCATCTGGAACATCATCAGGCCGCGGGCGCCCGGGGTGGCGTCGGCAAGGCGCTGCTTCAGCACATTTTCCGCTTCGGAGAGGTTGTCGGACAGGACCACCAGCCCCAGATAGTACTGGTTGGCCTCGTCGGAGTTGGGTGCGTACTGGCGCCACAGCTTCACCGCGGCGAGGGCGTCGTCGGGCTGCTTGGCCGACAGCGCCATCTCGGCGGCGCGCTTGGCCAGGCGCGGATCCCTGGTCTGCTGGGCCAGGCTCATCAGCGTGAGGTAGGGCCCCTGCCAGTCGCCCTTCTTGTATGCCAGCTCGGCACCCATGAGCTGGGACATCATCTGGGGCGTCATCGTCACATTCGGCAGTTGCTCGTCCCCCTGCTGGGCGCTGTCCTGGGCCGGCTCGCCGGCGGCGGCGCGGCGTTGCGCCTCGGCGGCGGCGAGCGGCTGGTCGGAATGGTCGGCCTGGCTGGCCGGCTGCTGCTTGGGCGCCACAGCGCATGCAGACAGCAGGGCCGAGAGGGTTACAATGGCGAAAGTGTTTTTCAAGGTCGATCCCGCATCAACAAGATGGACCGATTCTACGCTTAACGCCTGCCGCGCGTGCGCCGTTGCAACACGAATTTACATACTTTTCCACTGTTCTTCCCTGCATCTTTCCCTGATATGCCCGAACTCCCGGAAGTAGAAGTCACTCGGCGCGGCGTCGCTCCGCACCTGGAAGGCCGTGTCGTCGAACAGGTCGTGCTGCGGCGCGAAGGCCTGCGCTGGCCGTTTCCGCCGAACCTGGACGCGCTGCTGGCAGGACGCGAAATCCTGTCGACCAGCCGCCGCGGCAAGTATTTGCTGATCCATTTCGAGCACGGCACCCTGATCATCCACCTCGGCATGTCCGGCCACCTGCGGGTGCTGCCGGAGGGGGTCGAGCTGAAAAAACACGACCATGTCGACCTGATCGTCCGAGAGAAAAATGCGGGCCCCGAAGGCCGGCGCGTGCTGCGCCTGCACGATCCGCGCCGCTTCGGCGCCGTGCTCTGGCACGGCAACGACGACGGCGAACTCGAGCAGCACATCCTGCTGCGCGGCCTGGGCGTCGAACCGCTCGAGGACGGCTTCTCGGGCGACCTGCTCCACCGCGAGACGAGGCGCCGCAACGCGCCCATCAAGCAGGTGCTGCTGGCCGGCGACATCGTGGTCGGCGTCGGCAATATCTACGCCTGCGAGAGCCTGTTCCGCGCCGGCATCAATCCGAAGACGGCGGCGTCGCGCATCAGCCGCGCCCGCTATGACAAGCTGGCCGAGGCCATCCGCGAGATCCTTGCCGCCGCGATTGTGCAGGGTGGCAGTACCCTGCGTGACTTTATTGCAGTAAATGGGCAGTCCGGATATTTCCAGCAGACATATTTCGTCTATGATCGTGCAGGAGTGCCTTGCAGAAACTGTGGCGCGCCCGTGCGCCAGATCGTCCAAGGCCAGCGGTCGACGTTCTACTGCGCGACCTGCCAGAAGTAAGCCAAAGATAGGCGGCACAACAATGCAAGATATTCAACAATACGGGGCCTGGCGCGCCAGTGTCGCCGAGGCGCTGGAACGCTACCGCGGCTGGGTGCAAGCGGCCGAACTGCTGGACGGCGCGGCCGAACAGCGGCTGGCGCGGGCCCTGGCCCGGGTGCGCGACGACCGCCTGTCGGTGGCCTTCGTGGCCGAATTCTCGCGCGGTAAATCGGAGCTGATCAATGCGATCTTCTTTGCCGACTACGGCCAGCGCATCGTGCCGTCCAGTCCCGGCCGCACCACCATGTGCCCGACCGAGCTGGCATGGGATCCGCAGCTGCCGGCCTGCATCCGCCTGCTGCCGATCGAGACCCGCGCCGGGCGCCTGGCCACCAGCGACTACCGCGAGGATCCCGCCGCCTGGACCGTGCTGCCGCTCGAGCTCGAATCGCCCGAGCGCATGATCGAGACCTTCCGCCAGGTCAGCCTGACGCGCCGCGTGAGCGTCACCGATGCGCGCAGCTACGGCCTCTACGATCCGGAAGACCCCGATCTGGCTGGTGCCCTCGGCGACGATGGCCTGGTCGAGATCCCGCAATGGCGGCATGCGCTGATCAACTTCCCGCATCCGCTGCTCAAGCAGGGCCTGGTCATCCTCGACACGCCGGGCCTGAACGCGATCGGCACCGAGCCGGAACTGACCCTCAACCTGATCCCGAACGCGCACGCGGTGCTGTTCATCCTGGCCGCCGAGACCGGCGTGACGAAGAGCGACATCGAAGTCTGGCGCACCCACATCGGCGCCGGCCCGGGGCGTATCGTCGTGCTGAACAAGATCGACGCCCTGTGGGACGAGCTGCGCACGGAAGCGGAGAACGAGGCCGCGATCGCGCGCCAGCAGGCCGGCGCGGCCCAGCTGCTCGGCCTCGAAACATCCCGGGTGTTCCCGGTATCGGCCCAGAAGGGCCTGGTCGGGCGCGTCAACCAGGACATGGCGCTGTTCGAGAAGAGCCGCATCGGGCTGCTGGAATCGGCCCTGTTCAACGAACTCATTCCGGCGCGCCAGGACATCCTGCGCCGCCAGCTGCGCGAAGACATGGACGCCATCACGGCCGGCCAGCAGGCGCTGCTGGGGGCGCGCATCCGCGACCTGGTCGAGCAGCTGCAGGAGCTGCAAAGCCTGCGCGGCAAGAACCAGGGCGTGATCGCCCACATGATGCGCCGCGTCGAGATGGAGAAAAAGGAATTCGACGCCAGCCTGTTCAAGCTGCAGGGCACGCGCGCCGTGTTCGCGACCCTGTCGACGGAGCTGTACAGCAGCATCGGCATGGACGTGCTGCAGGAGCAGGTCGATGCGGTGCGCTCCGCGATGGAAGGCGTGCTGTTCGCCACCGGCATGCGCGCGCCGGTACGGACCTTCTTCGACGAGGCGCGCGCCAGGCTGGACGCCTCCACCGCCAAGATCGGCGAGATCGGCGCGATGATGGAGACCATGTACCGCCGCTTCTCGGCCGAACACGGCCTGGCGCTGGCGATGCCGATGCCCCTGTCGCTGGCGCGCTACCGCAGCGAAGTCGACGCCGTCGAAGCGATCTGGCAGAAGCAGTCCGGCACCGCGACCCTGCTGATCACCAGCCGCGGCACGATGCTGGAGCGCTTCGTCGACACCATCGCCGCGCGCGTCAAGCACACGTTCCGCGCCGCGAATGCCGATGTCGAGGCCTGGCTGAAGGTGATCATGGCGCCGCTGGAAGCGCAGATCCGCCAGCACCGCGAACAGCTGCGGCACCGGCAATCGTCGATCCAGCGCATCCACGACGCCACCGAAAGCCTGGAACAGAAGATCGCCGCCTTCGAATCGGCCCAGCAGGCACTCGAGCAGGTCAAGACGAAATTGTCCGCACTGACGGGCGCGGTGACGCAGGTGCTGGAGGCTTCGCAGGACGCGGCGCCGGCATCGGCATCGCAGGTTTTGGAAATAGCATGAAACGATTGACCGAATTTGATTTGAGCGCGCTGGAAGACCCCGGCTTTTCACGCGCCGTGATCGACTGGCAGCGCCAGCACGGCCGCCACGCCCTGCCCTGGCAGAACACGCGCGACGCCTACCGCATCTGGCTGTCCGAGATCATGCTGCAGCAGACCCAGGTGGCCGCGGTGCTGGGCTATTACGCGCGTTTCCTGGAGCGCTTCCCGACCGTGCAGGCGCTGGCCGACGCCCCCGTCGACGAGGTGATGGCGTATTGGGCGGGCCTGGGCTACTACACCCGGGCGCGCAACCTGCACGCCTGCGCGCGCCGCGTGGTCGCCGAGTATGGCGGCGTGTTCCCGTCCGATCCGGCGCTGCTGGCCGACCTGCCCGGCATCGGGCGCTCGACCGCCGCCGCCATCTCCGCGTTTTCCAGCGGTACGCGGGCCGCGATCCTGGACGGGAACGTCAAGCGCGTGTTCGCGCGCGTGTTCGGCATCGACCAGTATCCCGGCCTGAAGCCGGTCGAAGACGCCTTGTGGCGCCGTGCCGAGGCGCTGCTGCCCGAAGGTGGCGAGGGGATCGAATCCTATACCCAGGGCCTGATGGACCTGGGCGCGACCCTGTGCACGCGCTCGAAACCCGACTGCGGCCGCTGTCCGCTGCAGGATCGCTGCGTGGCCCACGCCCTGAGGCGCACCGCCGAACTGCCGGTGCGCAAACCGAAAAAGGCGACGCCGGAAAAGCGCGCGCAGATGCTGGTCGTGATCGACCGCGGCCAGGTGCTGCTCGAGCAGCGGCCCGGCACCGGGATCTGGGGCGGCCTGCTGTCGCTGCCGGAAGTCGACGGGCATGTGGCGCTGGATGAGGACGAAGAACTCGACCGGGGCGCGGCGTCGGAGGCGGCCGCCAGGTTCGGCATGGTCGACGAGACGGAAACGCTGCTGCCGCTGGAACACGGCTTCACGCACTACAAGCTGCACATCCACCCCTACCGGATCGGGCTGGCGTCGCGCGCCGAGCTCCCTGCTAGCCACGTGTGGTGGGACCTGGCCCGAATCGAAGAAGCCGCACTGCCGGCACCCATCAAGAAACTGCTGGGCCAGCTCGGCCAGCCCTCCCTGTTCGGCTGAACAAATTCGGGGTCAGAGCACTTTTCTGGGCAACGTCCTGCTGCCATCTTTTTAGGCAGATTGCGCAAGCCCACCACGAGAGCCGCCAGCTTGGCCCTGATGGTGTTGAGCGCGAGGAATTGTTCGAAAAAGTGCTCTGACCCCGAATTTGGGCCGAAGAGTGCTCTGACCCCGAATTTTTACAACTCATCCAGAGAGAAAATCCGCTTGTGTTCGCGGATCGCGTAGCGGTCCGTCATGCCCGCGATGTAGTCGGCGATCTTGCGGGCCTGCTTCATGGTGTCGCCGGATGCTACCTGGTAGTCGAAGGGGAGCAGCACCGGGTCCGTCATGAAGGCGTCGAAGAGTTCGCGCACGATGCGGCTGGCTTTCACGCGCATGCGGTTGACCTTGTAGTGGCGGTAGAGGTTGGCGTACAGGAAGCGTTTCAGAGCCGTGGTCTCTTCGCGCATCTTCGGCGAGAAGCGGACCAGGGGCGGTCCGGCGCGCACCTCGTCGATGCTCTTCGGGGCGGCCTCGAGCAGCAGTGCCGCCGAGGTCTCGACCAGGTCGGCCGTCATCGCCGTGATCATCAGGCGGATCGTCTCGTACAGCTCGCGCCGGCCCGGCAGGCCGGGGTACTGCTGCACGACCTGGTGGTGCAGGCGCGCGAACAGTTCCACCTCTTCCATCTGCTTCATGGTCAGCAGGCCGGAGCGCAGGCCGTCGTCGATGTCGTGGTTGTTGTACGCGATCTCGTCGGCCAGGTTGGCCAGCTGGGCTTCCAGGCTGGGCTGGTGCCTGTCGATGAAGCGCTGGCCGAGTTCCCCCAGCTGGCGCGCATTCGTCAGCGAGCAGTGCTTCAGGATGCCTTCGCGCGTTTCGAAGGTCAGGTTCAGGCCGTCGAAGGCGCCGTAGTGCTCCTCGAGATGGTCGACCACGCGCAGGCTCTGCAGATTGTGCTCGAAGCCGCCATGGTCCTTCATGCATTCGTTCAGCACGTCCTGGCCGACGTGGCCGAAGGGCGTGTGGCCGAGGTCGTGGGCCAGCGAGACCGCTTCGACCAGGTCCTCGTTCAGGCGCAGGCTGCGCGCCAAGGTGCGCGCGATCTGGGCGACTTCGATCGAGTGGGTCAGGCGGGTGCGGAACAGGTCGCCCTCGTGGTTCAGGAAGACCTGGGTCTTGTATTCCAGCCGGCGGAAGGCGGTGGAGTGGATGATGCGGTCGCGGTCGCGCTGGAATTCGCTGCGCGAGCCGGCCGCGGGTTCGGGATGGCGACGCCCACGGGACTTCGACGAGTGCGCCGCATAGGGTGCCAGGTGGGCGTCGAAATCGATCATCCCCGCCCTCTCCCGACAGTCGCGACGTTGGCGTCCAGGGTCGCCAGCAGCTGCTCGCGCGGCGCCCCGGTGATGCTCGGGCTGCCCAGGGGTTTCAGCAGGATGAACTTGATGGCGCCGCCCTCGTTCTTCTTGTCGACTTCCATCAGCTCGATCCAGCGATCGGCGCCCAGGTCCGGCGCTTCGACCGGCAGCCCGGCCGCCTTCACCAGCCGGCGCACGCGCAGGGCTTCGTCGGCGCCCAGCAGGCCAAGGCGGTGCGAGAGGTCGGCCGCCATCACCATGCCGCAGCCGACCGCCTCGCCGTGCAGCCACGCGCCGTAGCCGAGGCCGTTCTCGATCGCGTGGCCGAAGGTGTGGCCGAAGTTCAGCACCGCGCGCAGGCCGCCTTCGCGTTCGTCGCGGCGGACCACGTCGGCCTTGATCTCGCAGGAGCGCAGGATGGCGTGGGCCAGCGCGGCCGGATCGCGCGCGACCAGCTTGCCGATATTCGCCTCGATCCACTCGAAGAAGGACAGGTCGAGGATGGCGCCATGCTTGATCACCTCGGCCAGGCCGGCCGACAGTTCCCTGGCCGGCAGGGTGTCGAGAGTGGCGGTGTCGGCAATCACGGCGCGCGGCTGGTAGAAGGCGCCGATCATGTTCTTGCCGAGCGGGTGGTTGATGCCGGTCTTGCCGCCGACCGAGGAATCGACCTGGGACAGCAGGGTGGTCGGGATCTGCACGAAGGGCACGCCGCGCATATAGCTGGCGGCCGCGTAACCGGTCAGGTCGCCGATCACGCCGCCGCCCAGCGCCACCAGTGTGGTCTTGCGGTCGCATTTGTTGGCCAGCAGGGCGTCGAACACCAGGTTCAGGCTCTGCCAGTTTTTATATTCCTCGCCGTCCGGCAGCACGATGGTGACGATCTCGCGTCCGCTCGCGCGCAGCGGCGCCGCCACCTTTTCCAGGTACAGCGGCGCGATCGTGGTGTTGGTGACGATCGCGACTTTTCCGCCGGCGCCGCTGCTTGTGCCGATATAGCGGGTCAGCAGTTCGCTGTCCTCTAAAAGTCCGCGTCCGATCAGGATCGGATAGCTGCGTTCGCCCAGGTCGACGTTAAGGGTAGTAAAGGCTTGTTCGTTCATGTGTGTGCGTGCCTTGGTCCGCTGGCGCGCCGCATCCAGCGCGGCCAGCTGGTCCAGTATTGTCTGAACCATCGATTGTACGTTAGGCCGGCCGGTGTCGATGACGAGGTCGGCGATCTCGCGGTACAAGGGTTCGCGCTGGGCGGTCAGGTCTTCCAGTTTCTTGCGCGGATCGGCGGTCTGCAGCAGCGGACGGTTCTTGTCGTGCGAGGTGCGCGCCAGGATGCTGTTGACGCTGGCCCGCAGGTAGATCACGGTGCCGCGCTCGGACAGCAGGCGCCGGCTGTCCGGATTCAGCACCGCGCCGCCGCCGGTGGCCAGCACCAGGCCGCTGCCGGCCGTCAGTTCGCGGATCATGTCGGCTTCGCGCCGGCGGAAGCTGGGCTCGCCTTCGATCTCGAAGATCCAGGGCACCGAGGCGCCGGTGCGGGCTTCGATCTCATGGTCCGAATCGACGAAGTGCATGCCCAGCCGGCGCGCCAGCATGCGCCCGATGGTCGTCTTGCCGGCGCCCATCAGGCCGACGAGGAAGATGTTGTTGTTCTTGCAGTGAGGCACTATTCTCGATCGCTCAAAAAGCAAACGGCCAGGATAACCTGGCCGCCGCGTGATTCGTTCAGTTGCTACCGGTTTCAGTGCATTGTATTACGGGCAGGTGAACGTGAGTTTAAAAGGAATGGTCGTTACCGTATTGAACGGCGCCGGCGTGGTGACGGTGACGTTGAACGAGGACTGTACGGTGGTCGTGCAGTTGGTCGGATTCGAGCCCGAAATACTGAAGGTGTGGGTCGAGCCCTGGTTGCCGCCGACCGCGATCCCGCTCGGATCGTCCACGTTGCTGCTGCTATGCGGCGCGATGTTCGGCACGGTGGCCGGCTGGACCGCCGCCGCGTTACCGTTGAGCATGCTCGTGATCGCCACCGTACTGCCTGCCGGCAAGGGGTTGAAGTTCACGTCATTGAACTGCAGCTGGAACACCTTGGTGGCGCTGGCGCTGATCGATCCGAGGTCATTCGGCGTCAGTGCATTGAACGAGACCCTGCTGCCGTTCATGAAGGTGTTGATGGCCGTGCCGCCGCTGAAGAACACCGCGGTCCGCGCAGTCAGGAAGTTGGTGCCGTCGGTGGTGCTGGCGCAGATCGTCGCCAGGCCGGCACGGGTGCTGTCGGGCGTGATGCTGTTGCATGCCGTGGCCGGCACGCCGGGGGTGGCGGTGAACGGCGCCTGGGCGCGCAGCGGCACCGCGCAAGTGCCGTTGGTGGTGTTGCAGCCGCCCTTGTCGGACGTGCCGATGATGCCCAGGTTGGTCTGGAAGACCACCGGGGTACCGTCCGGCACCGGGTTGGAGAAGGCGTCGCCCAGGCTGACCGAGACCGTGGCGGCCGGATTGGTCGGCGAACTCTGGACATTCCAGCCTTCGAAATTGAACTTGTCGGTCGCGATCGAGAACGCGCGCTGCACCGGCTTGCCGGTGGTCACGACGATCGAGTCCGACAGGGTCGAGATATCCGGATTGCCGTTGGCGCCCGTGTTCGGCAAGGTGGCGCGCACCTTGAACGAGGTGGCGGTCGAGCCCGAATTCACGGTGGTCACGACGTTGCCGCTGGCGTCGGTGGTATCGCTGAGCTTGTTGATCGTGACGTCGGCAGTGTCCGGGTAACGCTGGAAGGTGACCTGCTGGCCGGCCAGCGGGTTGCCGAAGGTATCGACCACCTTGAAGGTGAGCAGCGCGGTTTCGGTACGGTTGATGCCGCCCTGCCCCTGGACCACCAGCGACTGGCTGGTCGGCGATGCCGATGCGAACTGCACCGAGGCCGCGCGCGGCGGCGCGATCGTCAGCGACAGCGTGGACTGGGTGGAGATGCCGTCCGCCGACACGGTGATCACATCGCTGGTGCCGCAGCCCTTGTCGCGGTAGACGGTCTTGGCGACGCCGTTGTTGGTCGCCACGGTGGCGGCCAGGGTCGCCTTGCCCTTGTCGGCACAGTCCGACCTGAAGCTCACGTTGACCGGCTGCGCGGTGTAGGCGGCGCCGCCGCTCATCACGCTCACCGACAGGTCGGTCGATTCGTAGGCCTGGATGGAGGCGGAGGAAGCGCTCAGGGCGCCGAAGGACAGCGCGGTGGCGCCGACCGAGAAGTTGGAGTTGCCCGTCACGGCGCTGCCGGCCACGGTGCTGGTGGCGGTGACGGTGCCGGCGCCGCCCGAGGCTGCGCTGGCGGGACGCATGGTGACGCTGGCGACGCCGTTCACGTCGGTCAGCGCGGTGCCCGACGAGGGCGAGAATACCGCCAGGCTATTGTCGGTGGCGAAGGTGACGATCGCGTTCGGCACCGGCTTCTTGTTTGCGTCGAGCACGGTCGCCTTGACCGTCAGCGGGGTCGCGCTCGACAGGGCGTTCGATGCGGCGCCGCCGGCGCCGGTAAAGCCCACGCTCACGCTCGGGCTGGCGGTCACGGTGGTGCCGCCGGTGCCGGTGCCGCCGCTGCCGCTGCCGGTGGAACCGCTGCCGCCGCCGGTCACGGCGCCAGGACTGCCGCCGCCACCGCCGCAGGCGCTCAGTACCAGCGCCATCAGCAGCGCGGTGGCGACGGGCGCGCCGCGGCGCGCGATGTTGGTATTGCTCATGTCTGCCTTCTTCTTGTCGATTGTGTTGACTGGTTCAGTGTGCCGCGTTCTGCAGGTGCTCGGTCACGATCTTCGGGGTGATGAATACCAGCAACTCGGTCTTCGAGGTCGAGCGCGCCGTGGTCTTGAACAGGTAGCCGACCACCGGCAGGTCGCCGAACAGCGGCACCTTGGAGTCGTTCGAGGTCTCGGTCTGCTGGTAGATACCGCCGAGCACCACGGTGCCGCCGTTCTCGACCATCACCTTGGTCTTCACGTGCTGGGTGTTGATGGCGAAGCCGGAGGCGGTGCTCTCGCCTTTCGAATCCTTGTTGACGTCGACTTCCAGCACCACGTTGCCGTCCGGCGTGACCTGCGGCGTCACTTCCAGGCGCAGGTTGGCCTTCTTGAAGGTGACCGAGGTCGCGCCGCTGCTGGTGGCCTGCTGGTACGGCAGCTCGACGCCCTGCTCGATCACGGCCGCCACGTTGTCCTCGGTGACCACGCGCGGGCTGGAGATGATCTTGCCCTTGCCGTCCGCTTCCAGCGCCGACAGCTCCAGGTTCAGGAAGCGGTTGGCCGCCGACGAGAACAGCGAGAAGGCGATGGTCGGCGCATTGACGCCGTTGATCGGCGCCGCCGGCAGGTTGACCAGCTGGGTGTTGTTGTAGGAATCGCTGGTCAGGGCCAGCTGACCGGTGGTCTGGCCGATGCCGTTCAGGTTGCCGCCGACCGCCACGCGCTGGTTGCCGCTGACCTGGTAGCCGGAGTCGCCGCCGCGGATGGTGCGCATGTCGGCGAAGCCCAGCTTGGCGCCGAGGTTGCGCGAGAAGCCGTCGTTGGCCTCGACCAGGCGCGCCTCGACCAGCACCTGCTTGGTCGGGATGTCGACCTTCTGGATCAGCTTGCGCACCTCTTCCAGCCTGGACGCGATGTCGGTCACGAACACCTGGTTGGTGCGCGGATCGATGGTGGCGCTGCCGCGCTTCGACAGCACGCGGTTGCTGGCGCCGGCAGCGCCGCCCCCATCCAGGCCGAACACGGTGCGGAAGGCTTCGGCCTTCTGGTAGTTCAGCTGGAAGATCTCGGAGCGCAGCGGCTCGAGGTCGGCGATCTGGGCCTTCTGCTCGAGCTCCAGCTTTTCCTTGGTCAGCATCTCTTCCTTCGGCGCGATCCACAGCACGTTGCCGTTCTTGCGCATGTCGAGGCCCTTGGCCTGCATGATCACGTCCAGCGCCTGGTCCCACGGCACCTGCTTCAGCTGCAGGGTCAGGCTGCCGCTGACGGAATCGCTGGCGATGATGTTCAGGCCCGAGATGTCGGCCACCGCCTGCAGGGCGGCGCGCACTTCGACGTTCTGGAAGTTGAACGAGATCTTCTCGCCCTTGTAGCCCTGCGCTCCCTGGGCCAGGCGGTTCGGGTCTTCCTTGACCGGCTTGACGTCGATGACCAGCTGGGTGTCGCTCTGGTACACGCTCTGTTCCCAGTTGCCCTGGGCGTCGATCGTCATGCGCACGTTCTCGCCTTGCGGCGTGGTGGTGATCTTCGTGACCGGGGTGCCGAAATCGGTCACGTCGAGGCGGCGGCGCAGCGTGGCCGGCAGGCCGGTGCGCAGGAAGTCGACCGTGATCTGGTTGCCGGCCTGGCGCACGTCCACCGGCACCTGGCTGTTCGGCAGGTCGACCACGATGCGGCCTTCGCCATTGGCGCCGCGGCGGAAATCGAGGTCGCGCAGGTTCTGGCGCACCGCCGCCGGGGCCGCCGGATGGGCCGGCAGGCCGGCCGCGTTGACCGCCTGCGCCACGCCGCCCGAGCCTTCGACGGTCAGGATCACCGACTTGCCGTCGATCGCGGCGGCATAGCTCAGCGGACGCTTCAGGTTCAGCACCAGGCGGGTGCGCTCACCGGCCTGCACCACGTTCACGCCGCGCACGTCGCCCAGGTTGATGTCCTGGGCGCTCCTGCCGGTGGCGTTGGCGGTAGAGCCGAAATCGAGCGCGATGCGCGCCGGGTTGGTGATCGAAAAGCCGATCGGCAACCTGGCCGGGGCCTCCTTCATCGCCACGTTGATGACGACGTTATTGCCTTGCTGGTTGGCGCTGATCGATTCGATCGCGTTGTCCTGTGCGAAGACGCTGCCGGCGCCGAAGGCCAGCACCAGGCCGAGGGCGATGCTTCCAAGTCGGGTCATTTATGATTCTCCTTGCTTTGCAGCTCAAGCTTCGCGATGCGCTCGACCCACTCGCCGGCAGCGTCCTGCACCACTTCACGGATATTGATGGCGTCGTCGCCCACGCGGGTGACGATGCCGAAATTCTGGCCGATGCGCTGGCCGGCGCGGACCTGGTAGACCGCGCGGTCGACCTGCAGCAGCGCATAGTTCGCGCCGCCCTTCTGCATCGTGCCCACCATGCGCATGGTGTCGAGCGGGAAGTTCTCGAGCAGTTCGCGCGGGCGCTTCAGGTCGGGCTTGTTCGGGTCCGGCGACGTCTCCGCCGCCTTGGCCAGCTGGTTCAGCAGCTTGTTCGGATTGAAGGGATCCACCGCTTCCCTGTCGCCGTAGGCGAAGGGGATGAAATCCTTCGGTTCGGCCAGCGGCTTCACGGCCGGCCGGGTGTCGTGCTTGACCTGGTCCATCCAGTCGCGCACTTCCTTGACGTCGCTGTCGCCGCAGCCGGCCAGCAGCAGCGCCGCAGCCGCCAGGGCGCCGGCCCGCTTCATCATGTACCCGCTCACGCCTTGGCCTCCTTCTTCTTTTTCTTCCTGGCCTTCGATTGCGCGTCCAGCTCGTCCTGGTCGAGGTAGCGGAAGGTCTTGGCGATGGCGTCGAGCGACAGCATGCCGTCCTTGCCGGTGCTGAGCGCCAGGTTGTTCAGGGTGACGATGCGCGGCATCTTCGCCACGTCGGCGGCGAATTCGCCGATGTCGTGGTAGCTGCCGGTAACCTTGATGTCGATCGGCTGCTCGGCATAGTAATCCTTCACCACCGCCTGGCCCGGCCGGAACAGCTCGAACTGCAGGCCGCGGCCGAGGCCCGCCTGGTTGATGTCCGACAGCAGGGCCGCCATCTCGGCCTTGCTCGGCAACTGCTTCTCGAGGCGTTCAACGTAGCGGTTGACCTGCTGCTGCTGGGCTTCGAGCGCGTCCAGGTTGATCGCCTGCGCCATCTTGGCCTTGTAGGCGTCGCGCAGGGTCTGCTCCTGCGCGGCCAGGGCCTGCTGCTCCTCGAACTGGCCGCTCCAGTAGAAGAAGTAGCCGAGGCCGATCGCGGCGGCCATCACGCCGGCCGCGCACAGCAGGCGCGGCGCCAGCGGCCACAGGCCGGGATGGCGGCCCTGCAGGCCTTCGAACTGGGAGGCGATGTCGGCACCCAGCTGTTTCAGATCGATGTTCATTTTTTCGGTCCCGGCTTCGCGTTCTCTTTGGCGATCTCTTCTTTTTCACGCACGCGCTTGATCGACACGTTCAGCGTGAATTCGACGACCTTGCGTCCGGTCTTGCTCTGGGCCAGGGTGGCGGCGCGCACCTCGGCCAGTTCCGGGCGCTCCAGCCACGGCGAATTGCCCGACAGGTTGCGCAGCAGTTCGGCGACCCGTTCCTGCGACTGCGCCACGCCCGTCAGCAGCACCTTCTGGCCATCCTGCTTGAAGCTCTTCAGGTAGACCCCTTCCGGCGTCTGGCGCACCAGTTCGTCGAGCAGGTAGACCGGCTGGTTGCGGTCGCCCTGCAGGTCTTCGACCGCCTGCTGGCGCGCCTTCAGCGCCTCGATCTCGGACTTCAGGTTGGCGATCTTCTTGATCTTGACGTCGAGTTCCGCGTTGGCCTGCTTGAGCACCTCGTTGCGCTGGTTCTGCGTGGCGATGACGCTGGCGTTATAGCCGCCCACCATCAGCACCAGGGCCCCGCCGAGCACGCCGCCGAGGGCCAGCAGCGCGGCAAACGCCGCCTGCTTCTGCTTGCGTTTCGCTTCCCGGTGGGGAAGCAGGTTAATCCGGATCATCAGCCAAACCTCCGCAGTGCCAGGCCGCAGGCGACCAGGTAGGCCGGCGCTTCGTGACGCAGCTGCTGTTCGCGCACCGAGGGCGCCAGCTGCATGCCCTTGAACGGCGAGATCACGCTGCAGCTGATCCGGGTGCGGCTGGCGATGATGTCGGGCAGGCCGGCCACCTGTGCGCAGCCGCCGGCCAGGTAGATCTGGTCGATGCGGGTGTACGGGGTCGAGGTGAAGAAGAACTGGATCGCGCGCGTGATTTCCAGCGCGGCGTTTTCCAGGAAGGGCGTCAGCAGGTCGGCGCCGTAGTTATCCGGCAGGTCGCCGGCCTTCTTGCGCGCTTCCGCCTCCTCGAAGGACAGGCCGTAGGCGCGCACGATGTCCTGGGTCAGCTGGATGCCGCCGAAGGGCTGTTCGCGTTCGTAGATGGTCTCGCCGTTCTGCAGCACCGAGATATGGGTGGCCTGGGCGCCGATCTGGAACAGGGCCACGATCTGCCCCTCCCTGGCGCCGCCCTCCTCTTCGATCGCGCGCTGGGCCGCCGAACGCGCCGCATACGATTCGATGTCCATCACGGTGGCGGTGAGGCCGGCCGCCTCGGCGATCGCGACCCGGTCCTCGACCTTCTCGCGGCGCGCCGCCGCCAGCATCACTTCCATGTCTTCCGGCGAGTTCGGCGCCGCGCCGATGACGTCGAAGTCCAGGCTGACCTCGTCCAATGCAAACGGGATATACTGGCTGGCCTCGGACTCCACCTGCACTTCGAGCTGGTCTTCGGCCAGGCCCGCGGGCAGGATGATTTTCTTGGTGATGACGGCGGCCGGCGGCATGCCGAGCGCGACATGCCTGACCCTGCTGCCGCTCTTCTTCCAGACGCGCAGCACCGCTTCCGATACGGCTTCGATATTCTCGATGTTACCGTCGACCACGGTACCGCGCGGCAACGGCTCGGAAGCATAGCGCTCCAGCCGCAGCGCACCCTTGCCGGCGTCCGCCAGCTCCACCAGTCGCACGCCGGACGTACTGATGTCGATCCCGATCAAGGGCGGGTTGGACTGTCCGAACAAGGAACCTAGACTGATCACGAGCGTTGCTCCCTCTTTGCTTCTTTGCGTTCCTGAAGAACGGCTATTGAACGCCCGCGTTGGGGAATTATTTGTTTAGAAAAACCAGCGACTTAGTGCGCCTTATTTATGTGCATACTGAAGGCACTGTGTTAAATCGTAGCAATAAGGATGACCTCAGACAAGATATTTCTACATGGGAACACTTTGGTCCGAAGCAGGAAAACGACAGTTGGTTTTTCCCTGTCGTAGATCAATATTGTCACCGTTTACACACCTGTTATCGACTTGACCAGCAGTGTTTCGATATCGCCCCTGCCTTATAATGAATCTGATCAACACAGCGAACCATTCATGCGCATGAAAGCATCTCCGAACGGGGCGCCGCCCCCGCCCTCCCCGCCGCCTTCCAGCAAGCACAGCCCGAAGCGTATCGTCCTGACCCTGCTGGCGGCCCTGTCCGGCCTGGCGGTGTGCGGCGTGCTGGTGGTCGTGTTCGCGCTGGCGATGGCCTACCCCAACCTGCCCGCCCTCGATACCCTGACCGACTACCGGCCGAAGATGCCATTAAGGATCTTCACCGCCGATAACGTCCTGATCGGCGAATTCGGCGAGGAGCGCCGCACCCTGGTGCACTTCAAGGACATCCCGGACGTGATGAAGAAGGCCGTGCTGGCGATCGAGGACGACCGCTTCTACGAGCACGGCGGCGTCGACTACTGGGGCATCCTGCGCGCGGCCCTGCACAACGCCACCGGCGGCGCGCGCCAGGGCGCCTCGACCATCACCCAGCAGGTGGCGCGCAACTTCTTCCTGTCGTCGGAACAGACCCTGAAGCGCAAGGCTTATGAGGCCCTGCTGGCCTGGAAGATCGAGAAGAACCTGAGCAAGGACCAGATCCTCGAGGTCTACATGAACCAGATCTACCTGGGCCAGCGCGCCTTCGGCTTCTCGTCGGCGGCCCAGATCTACTTCGGCAAGGACCTGAAGGACATTACGGTGGCCGAAGCGGCCATGCTGGCCGGCCTGCCGAAGGCGCCCTCGGCCTACAACCCGGTGGTGAATCCGAAGCGCGCGCGCCTGCGCCAGCAGTACATCCTGCAGCGCATGCACAACCTCGGCTACATCACCGATGCGCAGTACGAGACCGCGAAAAACGAGGAACTGAAGATCAAGACCGACAGCACGGCCTTCGGCGTGCACGCCGAGTACGTGGCCGAGATGGCGCGCCAGCTGGTCTACGAGCAGTTCAAGGAAGACACCTATACGCGCGGCCTGAACGTGTTCACCACCATCACCAAGGCCGACCAGGACGCCGCCTACCTGGCGCTGCGCCGCGGCGTGATGGACTACGAGCGCCGCCACCCCTACCGCGGCCCGGAAAAATACATCGAGATCCCTTCAACCAAGGCCGAGGCCGATGAAGCCATCGAGGCCGAGCTGGCCGAGCATCCCGATTCCGACGACATCCTCGCCGCCATCGTGCAGCAGGCCTCACCCACCCAGGTGACGGCGGTGCTGGCCTCCGGCGAAGAGATCAGGATCACCGGACCCGGCCTGGCCTTCGCGCGCGAATGGCTGTCGCCGAAAGCGGCCGAGACCCGCCGCCTGCGCCGCGGCGCCGTGATCCGCGTGACCCAGGACGGCGGCTCGGCCTGGAGCATCACCCAGATGCCGCAGGTGGAATCGGCCTTCGTGGCGGTGAGCCCGGACGACGGCGCGATCCGCGCCCTGATCGGCGGCTTCGACTTCAACCGCAGCAAGTTCAACCACGTCACGCAGGCCTGGCGCCAGCCGGGTTCCTCGTTCAAGCCCTTCATCTATTCGGCCTCGCTGGAGCGCGGCTTCTCGCCGGCGACCCTGATCAACGACGCTCCGATTTCCTTCGATGCCGGCTCGACCGGCGGCCAGGCCTGGGAGCCGAAGAACTACGACGGCAAGTACGAGGGCCCGATGACGATGCGGCGCGGCCTGATGAAGTCGAAGAACATGATCTCGATCCGCATCCTGAACAAGATCGGCGCCCGCTACGGCCAGGAATACGCGACCCGCTTCGGCTTCGACGCCGACAAGAACCCGCCCTACCTGACCCTGGCGCTGGGCGCGGGCGCCACCACGCCGCTGCAGATGGCGGGCGCGTATTCCGTGTTCGCGAACGGCGGCTTCCGCGTGATGCCCTACATTATTTCGAAGGTGACGGACGCGGACGGCAAGGTGCTGTCGGAAGCGCGTCCGGAACGCGCCGGCGTCGACGCCAACCGCGTGATCGACGAACGCAATGCCTACCTGATGGACAGCATGCTGCGCGACGTGGCCCGCTTCGGCACCGCCGCCAAGGCCCAGCAGATGCTGAAACGCCCCGACCTGGCGGGCAAGACCGGCACCACCAACGACTCGATCGACGCCTGGTTCGCCGGCTACCAGCCGCACCTGGTGGGCATCGCCTGGATGGGCTACGACCAGCCGCGCAACCTGGGCAACCGCGAAACCGGCGGCGGCCTGGCGCTGCCGATCTGGATCGGCTTCATGCAGAAGGCGCTGAAGGACGTGCCGGTGGCGGAGCGCCAGGTGCCGGCCGGCCTGGTGCAATATGGCGACGAGTACTATTACGTGGAAAACCCGCCGGGTACCGGCGTGCAGTCGCTGGACGTCGGCGCGCAGCCGCCGGCGGACCAGCAGAAGACCCGCGACGCGGTGAGGAACGAGCTGTTCTGAGGACTGGTCTACGGTGCACGTATTGTTGCAAAAACTATGTAATCATGATGGTTTAGGAACAATGCGGCACCCTCTGCGCAAGACATTGTCATGAGCACCCAGAACACTTCCAGCACCGCATTCATCTCGACCGGCATCCCGGGTCTCGACAACGTCCTCGGCGGCGGCCTCACCAGGGACAGGCTCTACCTGGTCGAAGGCGATCCCGGCGCCGGCAAGACGACACTCGCGCTGCAATTCCTGGCGGAAGGCGCGGCGCGCGGCGAGACCGTGCTGTACATCACCCTGGCCGAGACCGAAGTCGAATTGCGCGCGGTCGCCGAGACGCACGGCATGTCGCTGGACGGCATCTCCGTCCAGGAAGTGATACCGGATGAAAGCCTGCTCGACCCCAGCGAGCAGTACACGGTGATGGATCCGTCCGAAGTCGAGCTGGGCGAAACCAACAACATGATCATCAGGCTGGTCGAGAAGCTCAATCCGAGCAGGGTCGTGCTCGATTCGCTGTCCGAGCTGCAGCTCCTGTCGGGCACTCCCTTGCGCTACCGGCGCCATGTGCTGGCGCTCAAGCAGTACTTCTCGAAGCGTTCCTGCACCGCCCTGCTACTCGACGACAAGACCTCTCTCAAGGGCGACCAGCAGGTGCGCAGTATCGCCCATTGCGTTATCTCGCTGCAGCACACCGATTCCGAGTACGGCGCCGAACGGCGCCTGGTGCGGGTCCTGAAATACCGCGGGGTCGCCTTCCGGCGCGGCCCGCACGACTATTCGATCGTCACCGGCGGCC
This sequence comes from Massilia sp. 01N410, assembly GCF_056399665.1. Taxonomy (NCBI): domain Bacteria; kingdom Pseudomonadati; phylum Pseudomonadota; class Betaproteobacteria; order Burkholderiales; family Oxalobacteraceae; genus Massilia; species Massilia sp. 01N410. The sequence continues at coordinate 141,488 of NZ_JBFTRV010000010.1, forward strand.
TGGTGGTCTACCCGCGCATCGTCGCCGCCGAGTCGCGCGAGATCGGCCGGCGCGCCCAGCTCGGCAGCGGCCTTGCCAAGCTGGACCAGCTGCTGGGCGGCGGGATCGAGGAAGGATCGAGCACCCTCGTGTCGGGGCCGCCGGGCACCGGCAAGTCCAGCGTCGCCATCCAGTTCGTGAAGGCGGTGACCGACCGCGGCCAGCGCGCCGCCATGTTCCTGTTCGAGGAATCCTTCAATACCCTGCTGAACCGCAGCGAAGGCATCGGCCTCGACCTGCACACGCCTTTCGAATCCGGCCTGCTGAACGTCCACCAGATCGATCCGGCAGAGATGTCGCCCGGCGAATTCACCCATGCCGTATGCGGCGCGGCGGACCAGGGCGCCAGGGTGATCGTGATCGACAGCCTGAACGGCTACATGAACGCCATGCCGGAAGCCGGTTTCCTGTCGACCCATTTGCACGAAGTGCTGACCTACCTGGGGCAGCGCGGGGTGGCGACCTTCCTGGTCGGTGTCCAGCAGGGCATCGTCGGCAGCAGCATGTCGACCGGAATGGATGTCAGCTACATGGCGGACAATGTCCTGATCCTGCGTTATTTCGAAGCCCAGGGCGCCGTCCAGAAGGCGATCTCCGTGTTCAAGAAGCGCGGCAGCGCGCACGAGACCACGCTTCGGCAGTTCGACATCACCCAAAACGGCATCGTCGTCGGCGCCGTGCTCAGGAATTTCCAGGGTGTCCTGACGGGCGTACCGACCATCCTGGACCCGGACGGCGGACGGCACGATCCCGCTTCTGCGAACTGATGCAGGCCAACGATCTCGAAGAGCGCATCCTGATCCATGCACCGGTGGGCAAGGACGCGCGCCTGATCGAGGAGCTGTTCGGGCGCGCCGGCATCGCCTGCGGCGTGTGCGCCCAGCCTGGCCAGCTGATCGACGAACTCGGGCGCGGCGCCGGTGCGGTGCTGGTCGGCGACGAAGCGGTCACGCCGGACTTCGTGCGCGTCGTCAGGCACTTCATCGACCACCAACCGGACTGGTCCGACCTGCCGGTCCTGATCATGAGCCGGCGCGGCGCCGCGGCGCCCGGCCCGCAGCACCGCTACCTGGAACTGGGCAATGTCTCGCTGCTGGAGCGTCCGGCGCAGGGCGTGACCCTGGTGAGCGCCGCGCAGTCGGCCCTGCGCGCCCGCCGCAGGCAGTATGCGATGCGCGAAGTCGACCAGCGCAAGGACGAGTTCCTGGCCATGCTGGGGCATGAGCTGCGCAATCCGCTGGCGCCAATCCGCGCGGCCTCCGACCTGCTCCGCATCCCCGACCTCGACCGCGAAAAGATCCGCCAGACCAGCGAGATCATTGCGCGCCAGGTGAAGCACATGACGGGCCTGATCGACGACCTGCTCGACCTGTCGCGGGTATCGCGCGGCCTGGTCACGCTCGACGAAACCCTGCTGGACGCCAGGCAGATCGTCACCGCCGCCGTCGAGCAGGTGCGCCCGCTGATCGAGAGCCGGCGGCACCGCGTCTCGATCCAGTTGCCGCGCGACACCGCCTTCGTGCACGGCGACCAGAAGCGCCTGGTGCAGGTGGTCGCGAATATCCTGAACAACGCCGCGAAATACACGCCCGAGGGCGGCGAGATCGCGGTGGCGCTGCACGCCACTAGCGACAGCGTTGACTATACCGTCACCGACAACGGCATCGGCATCGCCCCCGAGATGCTCGACCGGGTGTTCGACCTGTTCGCACAGGCTGAACGCAGCTCCGACCGTTCCCAGGGCGGGCTCGGCCTCGGCCTGGCGCTGGTCCGGAACCTGGTGGCGCGTCATGGCGGCAGGGTCTCGGCGTTCAGCGAGGGCGCCGGCAAGGGCAGCCGCTTCACGGTCAGCCTGCCGCGGGTCGAGACGCCCGGCGCCGGCGCCGCCCCTGCGCAGCACGGCGAGGCGCCGAGCGACACCCATGGACTGCGCCTGCTGGTCGTCGACGATAACGACGATGCCGGCCAGATGCTCGGCCTGTTCCTGGAAACCGCCGGCTACCGGGTCGTGGTCGTGCAGAGCGCCCACGCGGCACTGGCATCCGCCGCCGCGGAGCCCTTCGACGCCTGCCTGCTCGACATCGGCTTGCCGGACATGGACGGCAACGAGCTGGCGCAGCGCCTGCGCCAATTGCCACGGATGGCGCAGGCGACCCTGATCGCCATCACCGGCTATGGACAGGATGCAGACCGCGCCAGGACCAGCGCCGCCGGCTTCGACCACCATTTCGTCAAGCCGGTGGACATGGAAGCCCTGCTGGGCGTCCTCAGCGCAATTTGACCGGCGCCCCGCCCTGCTGGGTGGCGTAGTCGGACAGCGAGGTGAACAGCTCGCTGTCGTCGCGGGTATTGCGCCATTCGTCGCCGACGCGCTTGTAGTGGAAGCCGCCGGCACGCGCTGCCACCCACATCTCCTGCAGCGGGGCCTGGCTGTTGACGATGATTTTCGAACCGTTGTCGACGAATTCGATCTCAAGCACATTGCCGCTGCGCTTGCATTCGACGTCAACGACGTCCTGCTCGAACAGGCGATCGAAGGCCAGTTCGATCTCGTTCAGGGTGGACTCGGCGAGGTCCAAAAATTCGGTTTCGGTCATGCTACACTCCAAGGTCTGCTAATCAAACCGTGATTCTAATCGTGAAGTCCCCATTTGCGCTCCCGGCCTTTGCTGTGGCCACGCTGGTCCTGCTGTCCGCCTGCGGCCAGCCCGGCCCGCTCTACATGCCCAAGCCGCCGGCCCGCCCCGCCGCTCCGGCCCCGGCCGCCGTGGTTCCGGCCACCACCGCCACGCCGCCGGCGCCGGCCGCCGGCACGACCACGCCGAGCGCGGGATCGAACGCCAACAATACCCAAGCCACCAACCCGCCCACCCCGGCCAGCCAACAGTAACCATGTCGCACTTCTCGTTCCAAGACGGCGTCCTGCACGCCGAAAGCGTCCCCCTGTCCGCCATCGCCCAAGGCTTCGGCACCCCGACCTACGTGTATTCGAAGGCCCAGCTGCTGCAGAACTTCCGCGGCTATGCGGCGCCGGCCAAGGGCCGCGATGCCCTGGTCTGCTATGCGATGAAGGCGAATTCGAACCTGGCCATCCTCGACATCCTGGCGCGCGAAGGCGCCGGCTTCGACATCGTCTCCGGCGGCGAACTACTGCGCGTGATCGCGGCCGGCGGCGATCCCGGCAAGGTGATCTTCTCGGGCGTGGGCAAGACCGTGGCCGAGATCGAGCTGGCGCTCGACCAGGGCATCCTGTGCTTCAACGTCGAATCGATCCCCGAACTGCACCGCATCAACGAGGTGGCGGGCCGCCGCGGCAAGCGCGCGCCGGTGTCGCTGCGCGTGAACCCGAACGTCGATCCCAAGACCCACCCCTACATCGCCACCGGCCTGAAGGCCAGCAAGTTCGGCGTGGCCTTCTCGGACGCGCTCGACACCTACCGTACCGCAGCGTCCCTGCCGCACCTGGAAGTGGTCGGCATCGACTGCCACATCGGTTCGCAGCTGCTGGATGACGCACCGCTGCTGGAAGCGCTGGACAAGCTGATCGAGCTGATCGACACCCTGGCCGGTGAAGGCATCCACTTGCACCACCTGGACGTCGGCGGCGGCCTCGGTATCGACTACGGCACCGGCGACAACGCCCCGGTGGCGATCGGCGATTACGTGTCGCGCGTGTTCGCGCGCGTGGACGCCTGGCGCGCCGAGAAGTACGAGGGCAAGCCGATCAAGGTGATCTTCGAACCGGGCCGCTCGATCGTCGGCAATACCGGCGTGCTGCTGATGTCGGTGGAATTCCTGAAGCCGGGCGAGGAAAAGAACTTCTGCGTGATCGACGCCGCCATGAACGACATGGCCCGTCCGGCCCTGTACCAGGCCTGGATGGACGTCAAGCCGGTGGTCCCGCGCGCAGGCGGCACCGTGAAGTACGACCTGGTCGGCCCGGTTTGCGAATCGGGCGACTGGCTGGCGCGCGACCGCGACCTGGCGGTCGAGCCGGGCGACGTGCTGGCGATGATGGCGGCCGGCGCCTACGGCTTCACGATGGCCTCGAACTACAACACCCGCGGCCGCGCGGCCGAGGTGCTGGTCGACGGCGACCAGGTCCATTTGATCCGCCGCCGCGAGACGCCGGAAGAGCTGTTTGCGCTGGAAACCATCGTCAAATAAGAGCGCCTGACAAAACCTTCAGGGCAAGGCGCATCGCCGCAGCGGCGGACCGCGAAGACAGTACGCTAGTACGGCGAGACGATGCAACGCTGCCATGGAGGATTTGTCAGGTGCTCTCGGCGCAGCGCAGCAGGCGCCGGACGCAGTCCCCCACCGCCGCCCTCAGCTCTGGAGGGTGACGGATCTCGAACTCGAAGGGCATGCCGGCCAGCTGGCGCGCGAACCAGTCCAGTTCGTCGGACTGGGCGCGCACCACCACGCCGCCGGCCGTTTCCTCCAATACCCCCGCTTCGGCAAACAGGTGGGCCCGCACCGAGGCCAGGTCGGCCTTCAAAAGCACTTCAATGGAAAAGGCGCGCGGCAGGGTCGCGATGGAACGCACGACGTGGGCCATCGGATCGAAGCCGGGCGGCCGCTCGAAATCTTCCTCCAGCGGCTCCACGCCCGCGACCCGGTCCAGCCTGAAGGTGCGCAACTCCTGCCGCAGATGGCACATGCCGGCCGCGTACCAGCGCCCGTGGCGCAGCGCCACGCCATAGGGATCGAAGCGGCGCACGGACTCCTTGCCGTGCTGGTCGCGGTAGCGCAGCAGCACCCGGCGGCAAGCCTGGGCCGCACCGGTCAGCAGCACCAGCGGCTGGTTGTTGGCCGGCGCCAGCGCGCGCGCCGCATCGAGCTTGACGGTTTCGTCGACGGCGCGCACGCGGCGCCTGAGCTGGTCGGGCATGATGCGCTCCAGCTTGGCCTGGGCGCTGGCCACCGCCGGCGCCGCCTCGGCCAGCCCGAGTCCGCGCGCGGCGAGCAGGCCGAGCGAGAGCGCCAGGGTTTCGTCCTCGGTGAACATCATCGGCGGCAGCTTGAAGCCGGGCATCAGCGCATAGCCGCCCGCCCGTCCGCGCTCGGCCGTGATGGGGATGCCGATGTCTTCCAGCTTGCCGACGTAGCGGCGCAGGGTGCGGCGGTCCACGCCCAGGCGCGGCGCCAATTCGGCGCCGCTCATGCGGCCATGGGTCTGCAGCAGTTCGAGCAAGGCGAGAACGCGGGTGGTCGGATGGTACATAGGACCGATTATGACCTATATACCGCTTACGCTGACATTTTGACCATGGAGGCGAACATGAACGGCAGCGGCTCGCTCTGGCTGTATTTTGTCCTTGTATTCGGCATCATCGCCCTGCCCGGGCTCGATATGGCCTATGTGCTGGCCAATGCCCTGACCGGCGGGCGCGGCGCCGGCCTGGCCGCGGTGGGCGGCATCGTCGCCGGCGGCGTCTGCCATATCGCGATGGGCGCGCTCGGCGTGGCCGCCATCGTGCGGCTGTGGCCCGCGCTGTTCAATGTGCTGCTGGTGGCCGGCGCGGCCTATATCGCCTGGATCGGCTGGAACCTGGCGCGCGCCGGCGCCACCACGCTCGAGGTGCGCGCCGACGCCCCCGCGCAGCCGGCGTCGTCCGTGTTCCTGAAGGGGATGGCGACCTGCCTGCTGAACCCGAAGGCCTATGTGTTCATGCTGGCGATCTTCCCGCAATTCCTGAAGCCGGCCCAGGGACCGATCTGGGCCCAGGCCACCGCGCTGGGCCTGATCACGGCCGGCACCCAGGCCGGCGTCTACGGCGGCGTCGCCCTGCTGGCGCAAAGGGCCGGCGGCTCGCTCGGCGCCAGCGGGCTGGCCACGCGCGCGGTCGGCATGCTGCTGGTCGGCACCGGCATCGTCACCGTCGTGCAAGGGTGGCAGGCATGAGCCGCCGTATCCTTTCCGGCGCGGCGCTGGCCTGCGCGCTGAGCTCGTCCGCCGCCATGGCCGCCCAGGATTGCTGCCCGATCGTCGAGCTGCGCCAGTACACGATGTACCCGGGCAAGCGCGACGAACTCATCTCCCTGTTCGAGGACCGCTTCATCGAAAGCCAGGAAGCCACCGGCATGCGCATCGCCGCCACCTTCCGCGACCTCGCCGACCCCGACCGTTTCGTGTGGGTGCGCGGTTTTGCGGACATGCAGAAGCGCCACGACGCCCTTACCGCCTTCTACTACGGTCCCGTATGGCAGGCCAACCGGAACCAGGCCAACGCCACCCTGGCCGATAACGACAACGTGCTGCTGCTGCACCCGGCCTTCGCCAGCAGCGGCTTCGCCCTCGACGGCCTGGCCCGCCCGGCCAGGGGAGACATTGCCGCCAGCCGCCTGGTGGTCGCGACGATCTATTACTTGCGGGAAGACACACTGGCGGAATTCGCCGCCGCGTTCCGGCGCGAGATGGCGCCGCTGCTCGAAGGCCGCGGCGCGCGCATCCTCGCCCAGTATGTGACGGACAGGAGCAGGAATACCTTCGAGCGCCTGCCGGTGCGGGAAAAGGAAAACGTGTTCGTCAGCTTTGCCGCCTTCGACGATGCGGACGCCTACGACAGGCACCTGAAGGCGCTGGCGGCGGACCAGCACTGGCGCGCCATGCAGGCGGCCGCCGCGGCGCGCATGGAAGGGGCGCCGCAAACCCTGCGCCTCGCGCCGACGCCGCGTTCGCTGGTACGCTAGCGCTCAGTGCCGTCCACCCCAGCCGCCGCGGCCTCCCCAGCCGCGCCCGCCGCCCCAGCCGCCGCGATAGCCGCCGCGGTAGCTGTGCTCGTAAAAGCCGAAACTGAGCGAGAGCGGCGGCCCGACATAGGTCGGGTAGCCGTAGCTGTAGGGGTAATAATAGGGAGAAGCCGCCACCGGCGCCGAGCCGTAGGCATCGTAGGCGGCATAGGGCGGCGGCGCGTAGACGCAGCCCGACAGGCTTGCGGCCGCCAGCGAAAGAATCAGGCGTTTCGCCGCGCCTTTCGTACGGGTGTCCATGTCGACGTCCTCAAGTGCGATCCTTACTGAATTCTAGGTCAGATTGCACGGTTTGCAGCGCCGATTTGTAACTCTTAATCTCTTCCGCGGGAACGGTCTTCCGGCCAGGCCTGGCGTGCACAGGCGGCGGCCTGCTCGTTCCAGCGTCCGTCCAGCACCAGGCAGCGGTCGACCGACGAGCCGGTACGGAAGCGCGACGCGGCCAGCACCAGCACGAGCACCAGTGCCAGCAGCAGGCCGATGACGGAAGGCCCCTTCATCACGTCAGGAACCCACCGATCGCGAGGGAGCGGGACTGCGCGTGCGGTTCCAGCTCCAGACCACGCGCAGGCCGAGCAGCACGGCGACGACCAGGCCCCAGACGATGGGCTGCTCGAAGTTGTGCTTGCCCGCCTTCATCCACCAGTAATGCAGGATCGCCAGCGGCGCGATCAGGTAGATCAGGCGGTGCAACTGGGCCCAGCGCCGGCCGAGGCGCTTGATCATGGCGTTGGTGCTGGTCGCGGCCAGCGGCAGCAGCAGCACGAAGGCGATGAAGCCGACCGTGATGAAGGGGCGCTTGAGCACGTCCTTCCACATGGCGCCGAAGTCGAAGCGGTGGTCGGCCCACAGGAAGGTGAGGAAGTGCATCAGCGCATAGAAGAAGGCATACAAGCCCAGCATGCGCCGCAGGCGGATCAGCCAGTTCCAGCCCGTGAAGCGGCGCAGCGGCGTGATCGCCAGGGTGGCGCACAGCAGGTAGAGGGCCCAGTCGCCGGTCCCGTGGGTCACGAACTCGACCGGGTCGACCGGCACCTGCCGGACCGTCAGCCAGACGATGCGCGCGAACGGCAGCAGCGCCAGCACGAACACCACGGCCTTGAGCGCGGCGAGCTGCTTGGGCGTCGGGCCGAGAGACGGCTTTTTGATGGCCGGTCTTTGGGTCGCGTTGGCTGTCATCGTTCCTTGGTCAGAAAAATTTCTTCAAGTCCATCCCACTATACAGGGAAGCCACCTGATCATAGCCGTTGAACATCAGGGTCTTGCGCTTCGGCGCGAAGAAGCCGCCTTCGCCGATGCGGCGCTCGCTGGCCTGGGACCAGCGCGGGTGGTCGACGTTCGGGTTCACGTTCGAATAGAAACCGTATTCCTCGGGCGCCACCGTGTTCCAGGCGGTGCGCGGCTGGTCGCGCACGAAACGGATGCGCACGATCGACTTGGCCGATTTGAAGCCGTATTTCCAGGGCACGATCACGCGCACCGGCGCGCCGTTCTGGTTCGGCAACACCTGGCCGTACATGCCCACCGTGAGCAGGGCCAGCGGATGCATGGCTTCGTCCATGCGCAAGCCTTCCACATAGGGCCATTCCAGCACGCGGCTGCCGACGCCGGGCATCTGGCGCTTGTCGGCCAGGGTGGTGAACTCCACGTATTTCGCATTGCCGTTCGGCTCGACCTGCCTGATCAGGTTGGCCAGCGAGTAGCCGACCCAGGGAATCACCATCGACCAGCCTTCGACGCAGCGCAGGCGGTAGATGCGCTCTTCCAGCGGCGCCAGCCTGGTGAGGTGGTCGATGTCGAGGGTGAGCGGCTTCTTGACTTCGCCGTCGATCTGCACCGTCCACGGCCGGGTGCGCAGCGTATGGGCGTTCTGGGCCGGGTCGGATTTATCGGTGCCGAATTCGTAGAAGTTGTTGTAGTGGGTCGCATCCTCGAAGGAGGTCGGCTTTTCGGTGGTCGAGAAGGCGGCGTTGCGGGTGGCGGCCAGCTTGGCGGCGGGAGCGCCCTGCGCAAAGGCTTCGCGGTTGGCGAGCTCCCACAGCGAGGAGCCGACCGCGGCGGTGGCGGCGATCTGCGCGATGAACTTGCGCCGGCCTTCATAGACCTCGCGCGGCGTAATTTCGGAAGGAAACGGCAAGTCGATACCGTTCGGGTTTCGTTTGATCAGCATGGCTGGCTCCACTAAGCATGTCCGGCGCACGACATGCGCCGGACATATCAACCTTACACCATCTGTTCCCGGTTAGCTGTTACCGTAGAGCCTTCTGACAGATTTGTAATCGGACTGTCATTCAAAGCTTGCCGTAGGAGTGCAAGCCCGACAGGAACATGTTCACGCCCAGGAAGGCGAAGGTGGTGACCAGCAGGCCGATCAGGGCCCACCAGGCGGCCGGGCGGCCGCGCAGGCCGGACATCAGGCGCATGTGCAGCCAGGCCGCGTAGTTCAGCCAGACGATCAGGGCCCAGGTCTCCTTCGGGTCCCAGGACCAGTAGCCGCCCCAGGCCTCGGCCGCCCACAGCGCGCCCAGGATGGTCGCCACCGTGAAGAACGCGAAGCCGACCGAGATCGACTTGTACATGACGTCGTCCAGCACCTCGAGCGCAGGCAGGCGGTCGGCCAGGATGCCGTGCGACTTGAGCAGGTAGGCGCAGCCGACCATGGCCGCCAGCGCGAAGGTGCCGTAGCCGATGAAGTTGGCCGGCACGTGGATCTTCATCCACCAGCTCTGCAGGGCCGGCACCAGCGGCTGGATCTCGGCGGCGTCGCGCGCCACCGTGTACCACAGCAGGAAGCCGACCGCGGCCGAGATCACCAGCAGCACGAACGGCCCCAGTTGACGGGTCTTGTAGCGCTGTTCGTAGTACAGGTAGAACAGCGCCGTGATCATCGAGAACAGGATGAAGACTTCGTACAGGTTCGATACCGGGATGTGGCCGACGTCGCTGCCGATCAGGTAGGACTCGTACCAGCGCACCATCATGCCGGTGAAGCCCAGCACCACGGCGGCCCGGCACAGGGTCGAGCCGACGCTGGCGCCGAACGGCGACCTGGCGATCAGGCCGCCCCAGTAGAACACGGTCGAGAACACGAACAGGGCGCTCATCCACAGGATCGCGGACTGGCTCGACAGCATGTACTTGAGGAAGAATTTCTGGTTCGCGGCATCCAGCGAGCCGCCGTACAGCGACACGCCCCACAGCGACAGCACGGCGATCAGCGGGATCAGCCAGCGCACCGGCTTCCAGTGCCAGCCCAGCAGGGCGAAGGTGGGCGCCGCCAGCACCAGGATCGCCTGCTCGTAGACGTCCATGAAGCTGCCGAAACGCTGCAGGGCGAACAGCACTGCCGCCATCAGGCCGGCGCCGTAGAGCCAGTCGATGACGGTCAGGCTCTTGAAGAAGCCCGGCGGCTGCGTATATGCCGCCTGCGAAGGCGTGCTGGGTGGTTGGGTTGCTTGAGACATAGGTCCTCTCTATCTCCGGTGCCAGGCCTAGCTTACGCCGATTTGCTCCGCTTGCGGCAGCCTGTTCTTCAAATCATCGAACTCCCGTTCGAAGTCGAGCGTCTTGCGCTGGGTGCTCATCGCCATCAGCGCATGTGCATCCCCGTCCTGTTCCTTGACCCAGACCCAGATGCGGCGCTCGCGGATGTAGAACATCGCGAAGATGCCCATCACCAGCAGCAAGCAGCCCAGGTAGACCACTTTCTTGCCCGGCGAGCGCGTCACCTGCAGCACCGAAGCCTTCACTTCCGTGAAATCCTCGAGCGAGAGGTAGACCGGTGCGCCGTAGAAGAAACTATCGGACAAGGCGTTCGTGGCCAGTTGCAGGAAGCGGCCGTGGGCCTCGCTGGGCTCGACCGGCGGCTCGCCCGCATGCACGTGCGCAGCCTGCCACAGCTCCCACATCACGCCGTTGAGCATCTTCATGAAGACATTGGCCGCCTTTTCCTGTTCGGCCGGCGGAATCCGTTCGAGGAATTGCGAGACCGCCACATAACCGCCACTGCCGCCCTTGCCGTCGCCGGCGAAGATCGCCAGGGTCTTGGCCGCCGATTCCTCAAGCTGGCGCGCCAGGGCGGGATCGAGCTTTGACTGCGCATCGCGCGACTGCGGCATCGCCCGCTCGGCATAGCGGCGCGCGGCTTCCTCGCGCAGCGCGGGGTCGGCCAGCGCGGCGCGCAGGCGCATCCATTCGCGCACGCTGTGCTGGTCGTCGGCCGGGATGCGCAGGTAGCTGAACTGGTCGCCCGGGTTGTTGCGTACGCCGGCCAGGTAGACCTGGGCGCCTTCGAGCGTCACCGGCTGCATGTAGTTCATGAATTCGCGCGCCTGGCCGGTGCTGTCGCGCAGCTTGTACTGGACGCTCGGGCCGACGTTCCTGAGGTCCTTGTTGTTGGCGTTCTTGGCGGCCGAGCCCGTATGCTGGGACAGGGTGCGCGCGAACTGCTCGTTGAACGACTCGCCCTTCTTGACGTCCCGCGTGTCCTGGCCTTCCTTCGTGTTCTCGACGTTGAAGGCGCGGAAGCCCGACCATTCGATCGTGTAGGCGCCGCCGGCCCGCTGGAGTTCGGCGGGTTTCAATTCGGTCGCGCCGCCGACTTCGCCCTCGATCGCGAACGCCTTATCCGAACTTCCCGTCATCGGGTAGCCGGTCAGTTTCAGCTTGCTGCCGCCATCCTCGATGCCGGACTGGTAGACAGCGACGCCGCGGTAGATCAGCGGCTGGTTGACCTTGATGCTGGCCGGGAAGCTCTTGCCGGTCTCGTGATCGCGGATCACGACTTCGCTGGCGAACAGCCTGGGCATGCCGGTCGAGTAGAAGTCGACGATGAACTTGTTCAGGTGGATCGTGAACGGCAGCTCCTGCACCAGCACGCCGTTCGCCTGCTGCAGGATGGCGGTACTGCTGTTCTGCCCTTCCGGGATCATGGTGTTGCCGCGGAAGCTGGGATTGCCCAGGCCCAGGCGGTGCTGGGGCGGGATCTGCGAAATCAGGCCGGCGCCCATATACGGCGTCTTGCCCATGAACCATTGCTGGAAGCGGATGGGCAGGTCGGAATCGAGCAGGCCGCCCAGCAGGATCACGACGATGGCCGAGTGGGCGAAGATATAGCCGAACTTGTTGCCGGCGCCCTTCTTGGCCGCCACCAGCACGCCGTTCGGCTTGTCGACCAGCTTCACGCGGTAGCCGGCATTGCCGAGGCGCTGGGCGGTCCGGCTGGCCAGCGCCACCGGGCTGCCCGCGGCCGTCCATTCGGTCTTGTGGTGGAAGTTGCGCAGCGATTCCTCGCGCACGCTTTCGCGCCAGCTGCGCATGTCGCGCAGCATCTTGGGCGCATTGCGGGCGATGCACAGGCTGGTCGAGACGATCAGGATCGCCAGCATCGCCAGGAACCACCAGGCGCTGTAGACGGTGTACAGGCCCAGCTTGCGGAAGATCTCGAACCAGAACGGACCGAACTGGTTCACGTAGTCGGGCGAGGCCTGGTTCTGCTTCATCACGGTGCCGATGATGGCCGCGATCGCCACCATCACCAGCAGCGTGATCGCGAAGCGCATCGACGATACCAGTTCGACCGCCTCGGCCAGGCCGCGGCGGCGGGTCTTCAGTTCAATTCCGGTGGTACTCATCGCTTCCTAAGATAACACGCGGCCGCAGCCGCGGCCGCCCGTCGCTCCCGCGCAGGCGGATTATTTCAGGCCGGCGATATAGTCGGCGACGGCTTTCATTTCCTCGTCCGACATGCGCTTGGCCAGCGTGCCCATCTGCGGGCTGTTGTTGCGGGCGCCGCTCTTGAAGGCCTGCAGCTGGGTGAAGGTGTAGTCCTGGTGCTGGCCGGCCAGGCGCGGATACTGGGCCGGGATGCCCGAACCGGTGGCGCCGTGGCAGCTGGCGCAGGCGGCCACGCCGCGGTCGGCGATGCCGCCGCGATAGATCTTGCGGCCCAGTTCGACGGTGTCCTTGTTTTTCGCCGCGCCCGGCTTGACCTGCTGGGTCGACAGCCAGGCGGCGATATTGGACTTCTCGTCGTCGCTCAGCATCTTGGCGTAGGTGGTCATCACCGGCTGCTGGCGGTTCGGGGTGGTGAAGTCGACCAGCTGCTTGTGGATGTAGGCCGCCGGCTGGGCGGCCAGCTTGGGATTGGCGACGATGGTGGAGTTGCCGCCCGCGCCATGGCAGGAAGCGCAGGCCGGCAGGCCGCGTGCGTTGTCGCCGGAGTCGTACAGGGAGCCGCCCTTCGCGGGGTCAAGCTTCGGAGCGGAGCCATGCGCCGCATCGGCGGCGGAGGCGCTGCCGGCAACCACCAGGGTCGCGAGCAGCAAGGACTTTACGATTGCCGCGCCGGCGGCCGGGAGAAACACACGATTCATTCAAGCACCCTGAAAAAATTAAGACAATAATTCTTGCGTACAGTGCAGCGGCCATGCTCGTGTCCTGCCATCGAAGAGCGTTCGCGTTCTTAGCGCCGACGACAGGTAACTCCCTATTGTACAATAGCTTTGTTTCCGAACCGCCTCTTTTGTTGTCTTTTTCGCTTCAACAAGCGCCCCCACCCATGTCCAAACTCTGGCAAGCCCGCTTCTTCACGACCGTCAACCAGTTGCGCGACCTGCCGCGCACCCAGGTGCCGGAAATCGCCTTCGCCGGACGCTCCAACGCGGGCAAGTCGACGGCGATCAATATCCTGACCAACCAGAAGGGGCTCGCCTTCGCCTCCAAGACGCCGGGACGCACCCAGCACATCAACTTCTTCTCGATCGGCGGCGCCCACGTGGCCATGCACCGCAAGGACGCGACCAATGTCGACGAGATCCGCGCCCTGCTGGTCGACCTGCCCGGCTATGGCTATGCGGAAGTGTCGGGCGACGCCAAGCTGCACTGGCAAAGGCTGCTGGGCGACTACGTGCAGCGCCGCGAGCAGCTGGCGGCCCTGGTCCTGATCATGGATTCGCGCCGCCCGTTCACCGAGCTCGACATCCAGATGCTGGAATGGTTCGCCCCGACCGGCAAGCCGATCCACTGCATCCTGACCAAGGTGGACAAGCTGAACCGCAACGAGTCGACGAATGCGCTGCGCCAGGCGCAACAGGTGCTCGACAGCTACGTCGACGAGGAAGGCAATGGCTTCCCGTTCACGGTGCAGCTGTTCTCGGCCCTCAAGCGCGTGGGCATCGACGAAGCGAACGACAAGATCATCGAACTGCTGGGCCTGGACGACGACGGTACCGAAGAAGACGAGGCCCCGCAGGACGCTCCGCTCTGAACCTTTCAAGGAAAAGACATGCCGATCATTACCCCTTCCCAGTACCCCGCCGTGCGCATGCGCCGCATGCGCCGCGACCCGTTCTCGCGCGCCCTGATGCGCGAGAACACCGTCACCGCGTCCGACCTGATCTACCCGGTGTTCATCATCGACGGCCATAACCAGCGCCAGCATGTTGCCTCGATGCCCGGCGTGGAACGCGTGTCGGTCGATCTGCTGATGAAGGTCGCGGAAGAGTGCGTGAGCCTGGGAATCCCGGTACTGGCCCTGTTCCCGATGGTCGACGCCTCGCTGAAGACCTATGACGGCGTCGAAGCGACCAATCCGGAAGGCCTGGTGCCGCGCGCGGTCCGTGAGCTCAAGCGCAACTTCCCGCAGTTGGGCATCATGACCGACGTCGCCCTCGACCCCTATACCACCCATGGCCAGGACGGCCTGCCGGACGAGAACGGCTACATCGTCAACGAGAAGACCATCGCCATGCTGACCCGCCAGGCGATGGCCCAGGCCGAGGCCGGCGTCGACATCATCGCCCCCTCGGACATGATGGACGGCCGCATCGGCGCGATCCGCATGGCGCTGGAAGAAAGGGAATTCATCCACACCCGCATCATGGCCTACTCGGCCAAGTATGCCTCCGGCTACTACGGCCCCTTCCGCGACGCGGTCGGATCAAGCGCCAACCTGGGCAAGGCCGACAAGAACACCTACCAGATGGACCCGGCCAACAGCGACGAAGCCCTGCGCGAAGTGGCGCTGGACATCGCCGAAGGCGCCGACATGGTCATGGTCAAGCCCGGCATGCCCTACCTGGACGTGGTGCGCCGCGTGAAGGACGAGTTCAAGGTGCCGACCTTCGCCTACCAGGTCAGCGGCGAATACGCGATGCTGCAGGCGGCTTTCCAGAACGGCTGGCTGGATCCGGACAAGATCATCCTGGAGACCATGATGTCCTTCAAGCGCGCTGGCGCCGATGGCGTGCTGACCTATTTCGCGCTGGATGTGGCGCGTCGTTTGAAGGCGATGGCTTGATTGTTTAAATAAATTGAACAATGAAAAAACCGCGCCGAGGCGCGGTTTTTTGTTGCCGGATGCCGATCACTTTGGTGGCTTGTAATCCGGGAACATTTCCTTGAACAGGAAGTCCATCAGCTCCTTCGTATCCTGAGGCCGCGCCGACAAGGTCACCACCTTGTTCAGACGATGCGAATCCCACTCGAAGTCACCGGTCTTTTCCTTGCGGATCAGCTCGATCATCTTCTTGACGATGGCGGTCTCGATGTCCGGATCGCTGCCGCGCTCCACCGACACCGCGGTCAGCCAGCGCCGTTTGAAGTTCGGGTTCCAGCCGCGGAATTTCAGGTCGGCGTGGCTGAAGCTCTTGTTGGTGACGCTGAACACGCCGCCGGTCTCATTCGGATCCTGGCCGCCGCGGCCGTTGATGGCGGCGACGTTGGCGAGGGCGTTGCGCATGCCGCGCTGGGCGTCGCTTTCCTCGGCCGGCTGCTCGCTGCGGGCGCCGCGTGCCTGGCGGCGTTTCTCGATATAGGCCGCCATGTCGGTCTCGTCCGGCTGCAGCTTGGTCTCTTCCTTCGGCTGCGGCTTGGGTTGCTCGACCGGCTTTTCGTTCGGCAAGGTGATCGTGTCGGGCAGGCGCTGGACCTGGGTCACGCGCGGCCTCGGCTTCGACGGCGCCGGCTTCGCGCTCTGTTTCGATTCCTGCTGCGGGGTTTTCGGCGCCGGCTTGCTCGGCTTCTCGGGCGGCAGCCAGACGATCGCTTCCTCCCCTTTCGGCGGCGCCGCGTGCTGGTCGCGCTGGGGATGGAACAGCCAGATCGCCACCAGCAGCAGGTGCAGGCCGATCGTGACGATCAGGCCGGTGCGATTGAGGCGGCGCTCCCCATACGTCGCTACCTTTCGTCCAGGCAAGGGCTGGCCGCAATGTGCGCACACATCGCTCTCGTCCGATGGAGTATGGGAATGGTCACGCAAGATAGCTGTACAACTTTCCGGGAAGTAGCAAAGAATGATCCGAGGGCCGCAGTCTACCCTGTTTCGGGCGGCCCGCGCACGTTTGTTGGACCTTCGCTAACAGCTTACAAGCTGGTCGGATTAATGGATGTTACAGAGTGTATCAGCGGCGCGACAGAGCGTTGGTCACCGGGGGTGACCAACGCAATCGTTTCGATCAGGCGGCCTTGGTCAGGACGACCTTCGGCGCCTCATGGTGAGGCGACTCCAGCTCGGCCAGGTGGTCATCGGTCATCGGACCCTTGCCGCTGTACTTGTCGAGATAGAGATAGATCACCGGGGTGATGTAGAGCGTGATCACCTGCGAGAAGATCAGGCCGCCGCACACCACCAGGCCCAGCGGCTGGCGCAGCTCGGCGCCGGCCCCCAGGCCGAGGGCGATCGGCAGCGCGCCCATCAACGCGGCCAGGGTCGTCATCATGATCGGACGGAAGCGCAGGATGCAGGCCTCGCGGATCGCCCGCTGCGGCGTCATTCCCTGGTTGCGCTGGGCGTCCAGGGCGAAGTCGATCATCATGATCGCGTTCTTCTTCACGATACCGATCAGCATCAGGATGCCGATCATGGCGATCATCGTCAGGTCCAGGTTAAACAGGCGCAACGTGATCAGCGCACCGACGGCCGCCGAGGGCAGGCCGGCCAGGATCGTGATCGGGTGGATGAAGCTCTCGTACAGCACGCCCAGCAGCACGTAGATCACGCCCACCGCCGCGATGATCAGGATCAGCTGACTCGACTGGGAATCCTGGAAAACCGCGGCATCCCCGCCATATTTCGTGATGACCGAGGCCGGCATCTTCATCTCGCGGCCCATCTGGTCGATCGCCGCTGTGGCGTCGCCCAACGGGGCGTCCGGCGCCAGGTTGAAGGACAGCGTGATCGCCTGCAACTGGCCCTGGTGGTTGACGGCGATCGGGCCGACCGTGCGCTTGACGGTGGCCAGGCTGGACAGCTGGACCAGCTGGCCGTTCTTGCTGCGCACCGACAGGCGCGACAGCGCGTCTTCGAACTGGCGGTCTTCGTTGGCCGTTTCCAGGATCACGTAGTAGCTGGCCGCGGTCGAGTAGATGGTCGACACCTGGCGTTCGCCGAAGGCGGCGTACAGCGCGGTGCGCACGTCGCCCAGCTGCACGCCCAGCAGGTTGGCCTTGTCGCGGTCGATGTCGAGAGTCGCCTGCAGGCCCTTCTCCTGGGTGTCGCTGGTGACGTCGCGGAACAGCGGGTTGTTGCGCATGCGTTCCTGGAACTCGTTGGCCCAGTGGCCGATGTCGCCGCCCGACACGCTCTGCAGCGTGTACTGGTAGCGGCTCTTGCTCTGGCGGCCGCCCAGCTGCAGGTTCTGCACCGGCGACATGTAGACGTTGATGCCGGCGACCTTGCGGGTCGCCTTGCGCAGGCGCTCCATGATCTGCGGCATCTTGTCGCGCTGGTCGCGCGGCTTGAGCACCACGAACATGCGGCCGTTGTTGCCGCCGCCCGAGAACGAGGTCGTGTCCTGCACCGCCGGATCGGCCTGGATGATGGCCGCGATCTGGGTCTGCAGCGCCACCATGGCGGTCGACGAGATGTCTTCGGAGGCTTCGGTGGACACGCGCAGCTGGCCGATGTCTTCTTCGGGGAAGAAGCCTTTCGGGATGGTCGTGTACAGCACCACGGTCAGGGCGAAGGTGCCGAAGGCGATCAGCAGCACCACGAAGCGGAAGCGCAGCGCCAGGTCGAGGGTCTTCTCGTAGCCGTTCCGGACCTTGGTGAAGGCGCGCTCGAAATGGCGGCCGATGAAGCTCTTCTCTTCGCTGTGGTCATGGCCCGCATTTGCCTCATGAGCGGGCAGCAATCGCGAGGACAGCATCGGCACCAGGGTCAGCGAGACGACCGCCGACACCAGGATCGACAGGCCGACGATCACCGCGAATTCGTGGAACAGCAGGCCGATCACGCCCGGCATGAAGAAGATCGGGATGAACACCGCCACCAGCGATACCGAGATCGAGATGATGGTGAAGCCCATCTCGCGCGATCCTTCGAGCGCCGCGCGCAGCGGCTTCTTGCCCATCTCGATGTGGCGCACGATGTTCTCCAGCACCACGATGGCGTCGTCGACCACCAGGCCCACCGCCAGCGTGATGCCGAGCAGCGAGATGTTGTCGAGACTGTAGCCGAGCGCGTACAGCAGGCTCAGGGCGCCCAGCAGCGAGATCGGCATCGTGATCGCCGGGATGAAGGTGGCCGACAGGCGATGCAGGAACAGGAAGATCACCAGCACCACCAGGCCGACCGTCAGCGCCAGCGTGAAGTTGACGTCGTGGATCGCCTCGCGGATCGAGACCGAGCGGTCGTTGACCAGGTTGATCTTGATCGAGGCCGGCAGCTGCGACTGGAAGCGCGGCAGCAGCTTGCGCACGTGGTCGACCACGGCGACGGTGTTGGCGTCCGGCTGGCGCTGCACCAGCAGCACGATCGCGCGCTCGCCGTTGTAGGCGCCGTAGGCCTTGGTCGACTGGTAGCTGTCCTCGACGGTGGCGACGTCCTTCAGGCGCACCGGCTGGCCGTCGCGGGTGGCGACGATCAGCTCGGCGAAGTCGGCCGCCTTCATCATCTGCGGCGGGCCCTGGATGGTCAGGGTCTGCTGCGGACCGTCCAGGATACCGAGGGCGGCGTTCGAGTTGGCCGTGCGCAGCGAAGCCGCCAGCTCGTCCATCGTCAGGTTACGCGCGTTCATCAGGTCGGTCTTGGCGCGCACGCGCACGGCAAACTTCTTGCCGCCGTTGACCTGCACCTGGGCCACGCCCGGCAGGGTCGAGATCGCCGGCGACACCAGGTTCTCGGCGTAGTCGTTCAGCTCCGACAGGTTCATCGACGGCGAGGTCATGGTCATGAACAGCACCGGCGCGTCGGCCGGATTGACCTTGCGGTAGGACGGCAGGTCCGTCATCTCCTGCGGCAACTGGCGCTGGGCGCCCAGCAGCGCGGCCTGGACGTCGACCGCCGCCTTGTTGACGTCGATCGAGGAATCGAATTCCAGCGTCAGAGAGGTATTGCCCTGGGTGCTGGTCGAGGTGATCAGGTTGATGCCGGCGATGGTCGAGAACTGCTTCTCGAGCGGCAGCGCGACCGACGACGCCATGATCTCCGGGCTGGCGCCCGACAGGTTGGCGTTGACGTTGATGACCGGGGTGTTATAGCTGGGCAGCGCCGCGACCGGGATGTGCGTGTAGGCCAGCACGCCGACCAGGATCAGGCTGATCGACAGCAGCACGACCATGACCGGCCGGCGGATACATAGTTCGGAGAGGTTCATGCGGCCCCGCCCTTGCTGCCCGCGCCGGCGCCCTTGCCTTCGCCCGCGCCGTTACCCTTGCCTTCGCCCTTGCCCATTTCGGAAGCCAGGCGCACCTTGCCGCCCGGGCGCACGTTCTGCTTGCCCTCGGTGATGACCTGCTCGTTGCCGCTCAGGCCGCTGACGGCGGCATCGATGCCGGCGCCGTACAGGCGCTGCACCGGCACCTGGCGCGCCGAGTGATCCTTCTCCAGCACGTACACGAAAGTGCCCTGGGCATTGGTGATGATGGCGCTCTGCGGCACCACCACGGCATCCTTGATGGTCTGCACCGTCACCTTGGTGTTCACGTACTGGCCCGGCCACAGGGTGGTGTCGCGGTTCGCGAACTCGGCCTTCACCTTGATGGTGCCGGCGGTCGGGTCGACGGTGTTGTCGATGAAGCTCAGGGTGCCGGTGACCGGCTCCAGGCCGGCGCCGGGGATGGCCTGCACCTCGATCTTGCCGCGCTTCTGCGCCGCCAGCAGGGACGGCAGGCTGGCTTCCGGCAGCGTGAAGGCGATCGTGATCGGATCGAGCTGGGTGATGGTGGTGAGCGAGGTGGACGGCTGCACCAGGCTGCCCGGATAGACGCCGATGCCGCCGACGCGGCCGGACATCGGCGCGCGGATCGCGGTGTAGCTGGTGGAGACGCCGGCCGCGCGCGCGGCCGCGATGTCCGACTGCAGGGTCGCGCGCGCCTGGTCGACCTGGGCCTTCAGGGTGTCGACCGCGCTCTGGGCGATGAATTTCTGGGCGAACAGGTCCTGGCTGCGCTTGTACTGGCGCTCGAGGTCGGCCAGTTGGGCGCGGTCGCGTTCGACCTGGGCCTGGGCCTTGTCCTGGTTGGCGCGGTCGGCGCGGTCGTCGAGCGAGAACAGCAGCTCGCCGGCCTTCACGAACTGGCCTTCCTTGATGTGGACCTGGCGGATGGTCGCGGTGGTCTGCGGATGCAGGTCGACGGTGCGGATCGGGGTGACGGTGCCGCTGGCCTGCTGGACCACCGGCACGTCGCGGCGCTGCAGCGCCACCACGTTGACGACCGCGGGCGGCTGGCCGCCCTTTCCCTTGGCGCCGCCGCCGGCGCCGCCATTGGCGCCGTCCTTCTCCTGGCTGCAAGCACTGACGCCGGCGCCCGCGATGATGACGGCGGCGGCGATGAGTCCGAGGTGATTCCTTTTCATTCCACTCCCTATGCCGCCAGTGCCGGCGGCTTCATTTTTATGATTATCGATGAGGATGAGATACACGCAGTCGACACGTGGTCCCCGCGGCGATTTTCGCACATCGGGATGACCGCGTCGTTACTTCCCTGGGTAGTACTCCGGCAGCATGAGCGTCACTTCGAGCCCGCCTTCCGGGTGGTTGGCCAGCACGATGCTGCCGCCATGCTGTTCGGCGATGTTGCGCGCAATCGTCAGTCCCAGGCCGGTGCCGCCCGACTCGCGCGAACGCGAGCCCTCGACCCGGTAGAAGGGATCGAACACGCGCGCCAGCTCGGCGCCCGGAATGCCGGGCCCGCCGTCGCGGATGCGGATCCGCGCCGCGCCGTTGATGCGGTCCACCGACACCTTGGCCGAGTGGCCGTACTTGACCGCGTTGTCGATCAGATTGACCAGGCAGCGGCGCAGGTCCATCGGACGGCCCAGCAGCGCCATGTTGGCGGTGCCGCTCAGGGTCACGCGCTGGCTGGCGTCGGCGGCGTCGGCGCATACCGAATCGAGCAGCGAATCGAGGTCCATCATCTGCATGGTCTCGGTGGTGTCCATGCTGCGCGCCAGGTCCAGGCCTTCCTTCACCATCGCCTGCATCGCCGACAGGTCGCCGATCAGGCGCTGCTGCAGCTCTTCCTCGCTGACCTTCTCCAGCCGCAGGCGCATGCGCGTGAGCGGGGTTTGCAGGTCGTGGGTGATCGCGGCCAGCATCTGGGTGCGCTGGAAGATGTACTGGCGGATCCGCGCCTGCATCGCGTTGAAGGCGGCGCTGGCCTGGCGGATCTCGTCGGCGCCGGTCAGGTCCAGCGGCGGGTGGTTGATGTCGTTACCGAGGTCTTTCGCGGCCTGGGCCAGCTGCTTGAGCGGACGCGTGGTCATGCGCGCCACCAGGTAGGCCAGGAAGGCGATGCTGACCAGGAACAGCGAAATCGTGCCGCGGTAGTCGGTGCGCTCCGGCGAGGTGGCCGAGCGCGGCGGCAGCACCGACAGGATCAGCGGAGTGCCGTCGCGCAGATTGACCATGATGCTCTCGCAGGTGCCGCGCCACTTCATGCGCAGCAGGCCGAACACCACCGGCTGCTCGCGCGCGCGCGCGCAGGACTCCGGCCGCACCGCCAGCGACTGCAGGCGGTAGGGCTTGTTGCCGGGGGATTTGTTCATGCGCGCGTCGAGGTCTGCGACGAACTCGCTCGGCGTCGGGGTCAGCGCCGGCGGGTTCGGGCCGACCGCCTCCAGGCGCATGCCGGGGCGGTTCGCCACCTGCAGGTAGGCGCTGCGCGCGGACTCGGGGACGATCTCGGTGGCCACGATCAGCTGTTCGGCGCGGTCGAGCGAATGCAGGTCGCGGAACTCGTCGAGCACGCGCTGGCGCTCCGCATCGGCCAGCAGCTGGGTCAGCGCGGCGGTCAGCAGGATCCCCAGCAGCAGGGTGATGAACACACGGCCCGTCATCGAGCCGAAGAATGCCTTCACGCGCCGGGCTCCACGCTCACCTGGCCGGCGAGCACATAGCCGCCGTTACGGACTGTCTTGATAATCTGGGGCATGCGTGCGTCCTCGCCCAGCTTCTGGCGCAGGCGGCTGATCTGGATGTCGATCGAGCGGTCGAAAGGATCGGCGTCGCGGCCCTGGGTCAGGTTCAGCAGCTGGTCGCGGTTCAGCACGCGGTTCGGATGTTCGAGGAATACGCGCAGCAGGCGGAACTCCGCGCCCGACAGCATGATGACCACGCCCTGCGGGTTGACCAGGTGGCGCGCGGTCAGGTCCAGGGTCCAGCCCGAGAACTTCATCTGCTGCACGTTCTCGGCCTGGGAATTGGGCGGCATCGCGTGGCTGCGGCGCAGCACGCTGCGGATGCGGGCCAGCAGTTCGCGCGGCTCGAAGGGCTTCGGCAGGTAGTCGTCGGCGCCCATCTCGAGGCCGAGGATACGGTCCAGCGGCTCGTTGCGGGCGGTGAGCATGATGACCGGCAGGGTCGAGGTGGCGCGCAGCTTGCGGCACAGGGTCAGGCCGTCGTCGCCCGGCAGGTTCAGGTCGAGCACGATCAGGTCGGGACGCGACTCATCCAGCGTCTTCCACATTGCCGTGCCGTCGGCGGCAGCCAGCGCGCGGTAGCCGTTCGCTTCCAGGTAATCGGCCAGCAGCGAGCGGATGTCACGGTCGTCGTCGACGATCAGAATGGTAGATGGAGTATCCATGACATCATTATCGCGACTTAGCGTACCCCTGAACAGCGACTTTGTATCGGCATGTATATGGATGGCACAGGGAAACAAATTGATACAAAGGGCGAGACAGCGGACACGCTGCGCTTACATCTTTCACCGATGATGACATCACCGTGCAAGGAGATGTTCTCCGAAGTTCCCGGAAGTTATCCGAAGTCGGATGCACGCCGCCGTGGCAGCCGCCACATTCAACGCACTAGTGGATAAGGAAAAAAGAGATGAACACCTTACGCAAAACCCTCCTCACCGGACTGGCCGCCCTGTCGCTGGGCGGCGCAATGATTGGCGCCCAGGCGCAAACCCAAGCGCCCGACGCGCACCCGAAAGCGCAGCTGAGCAAGGAAGCGCACCAGGCCAAGCGCGCCGAGTTCGCGGCCAAGCGCGAGCAGATGCGCGCCGAGCGCATCGCCAAGCTGCACGACGAGCTCAAGATCACGCCGGCCCAGGAAAACGCCTGGAACAGCTTCGTCGCCTCGATGAAGCCGGCCCAGCGCCCCGGGCAGCATGACCGCGCCGCCTGGGCCGGTCTGACGGCGCCGCAGCGCGCCCAGAAGATGATCGAACTGCAGAAGCAGCGCACCGCCTTCATGGAGCAGCGCCTGGGCGCCCTGAACAGCTTCTATTCGGTACTGTCGCCGGACCAGAAGAAGGTCTTCGACGAGAAGGCGGCGCAGATGCAGTCGCGCTTCGGCCGCCATGGCGGCCACGGCGGCTGGCAGCACCGCGGCGGCGAGACCGCGCGCGGCTGACCGGTCCGCACCATGAACAAGGAGCGCCGCGGCGCTCCTTTTTTTACTGCAGCCGGTCCAGCGAGGCCAGGAATTTGGCGCTGTCCTGGTAGCCGATCACCCGCCCATCGGGAATCTCCTTCCCTGCCCGGTCGAACAGGATGATGCCCGGCGGCCCGAACAGGCCGAAACGCTTCAGCATCGCGCGGTCGGCCGCATCGTTGGCGGTCACGTCCACCTGCAGCAGTACGGTGTTCGCCAGGCGCGACTTGACCTTGGGGGCGATGAAGGTCAGCTTTTCCATCTCCTTGCAGGACACGCACCAGTCGGCGTAGAAGTCGAGCATGGCGGTCTTGCCGTTGGTGGCGGCCAGCGCGGCGTCGAGCTGCTCGACGGTCTTGATGCGGGTAAAGGCCAGACCCTCGGCCGGGGCGCCTCCGGCGAAGCGCGACAGCGGCGCGAGCGGATCGCGCGCGCCGCTGGCCAGGCCCACCAGCTGGGTCGCGCCGAGCACGGCCAGCGCCGCGCCGAAGGCCATGCCGGCCCAGTGGCGCGGCTTGCCGGCGGCGCGCAGGAGGTAGAAGCCGTAACCCAGCAGCAGCGCGGCCCACAGCAGCATCTGCAGCAGGCCAGGCAGCACCGGCGCCACCATCCACAGGGCCATCGCCAGCATCAGCACACCGAAGAAGCGCTTGACCGACTCCATCCACAAACCGGCACGCGGCAACAGCGAGCCGGCCGAGACGCCGACCAGCAGCAGCGGGATGCTCATGCCGACGGCCATCGCGAACAGCGCGGCGCCGCCGATCAGCACGTCGCGGGTCTGGCTGATGTAGACCAGGGCCCCGGCCAGCGGGGCGGCCACGCAGGGGCCGACGATCAGGGCCGAGATTGCGCCCATCACGAACACCCCGGCCAGCTTGCCGGAAGCCTGGCGCCCGGAGGCGTCGGCGAGGCGGGTCTGCAGCGCGGCCGGCACCTGCAGCTGGAACACACCGAACATCGACAGCGACATCGCCGCGATCAAGAGGGCAAAAGCACCCAGTACCCAGGGATTCTGCAAGGCCGCGGCAAGGCCTTCGCCGAGCAGGCCGGCGGCCACGCCCAGCAGGGTGTAGACGATCGCCATCCCCATCGAATACGAAAGCGACAGCACGAAGCCGCGCCCGCGCCCGCTCTGCTGGCCTTCGCCGACGATGATCGAGGACAGGATCGGCACCATCGGCAGCACGCAGGGCGTGAACGCCAGGCCGAGGCCGAGCAGGATGAAGGCGGGGATGATGGCGAGCAGGCGGCCGCCCTGCAGCAGGGCGGCGATGCCGGAGAGCTCGGACGGCGCGGACCTGGCGGCCGGCGCGGCGGCCGCCGTCGCCGGTGCGGCCGCAGGCGCGGCACCGCTCGCCGGCGCCGGTTCGATCGTGGATGAGCCGACGGCTGCGGGCCGGGATGCCGCCGGCGGCGCCGACTGGCCCGGCAGCGTGAAGCCGCTTGCGCCTTCGGCGGCCGGCGCCGAACCGAGCGGACCGGCGGCTTGCTGGCCGGCAGGCAGGCTCATCTGCGGTTGCGCCTGCCCTGCCCCGCCGCCGGCGGCCACCAGGCGGATGCTGGCGTCCTGCGGCGGATAGCACAGGCCCTTGTCGGCGCAGCCCTGGCCGGTGGCGGTCAGGGTGAACGGACCTTCTCCCTGCACCGGAATGCGGATCGCCACGCTGTGGTGGTAGGTCTCGACGTCCTTGTTGAAGGTTTCGTCGAACTTGACCTTGCCCGGCGGGACCTGCGGCTCGCCCAGTCTGGCGCCGGCGGCCGTGAACTTGAAGCGCTCGCGGTACATGTAGTAGCCGTCGGCGATCGCATAGCTGACCTCGGCCGTGTGCGGATCGACCATGCGAGCCGAGAACTTGAAGGCCTGTTCGGGCGGCAGGAAGTCGTCGTCCGCGTACGCGGGCGCGAGCAGGAAGGTGCAGGCGATCAGGGAAAGCAGGAATCGGAGCATGGGCACAGGGATTGGTTTAGCCAGCAGCATGGTACACCGGGTGTGCCGGCGATGCACGGGCGAAAAAAAACCAGGCACGAGGCCTGGTTTTTTCAAACGCTGACTGACGATTACTCGGCGGTCGGTGCGTTTTCGTCGACGCCGACTTCCGGACGGTCGGTCAGCTCGACGTAGGCCATCGGTGCATTGTCGCCAACGCGGAAGCCCATCTTCAGGATACGGGTGTAGCCGCCGTTGCGGTTCGCGAAGCGCGGGCCGATGTCGGCGAACAGCTTCTGAACGATTTCACGGTCGCGCAGGCGGGCGAATGCCAGACGCTTGTTTGCCAGGGTGTCTTTCTTGCCCAGGGTGATGATCGGCTCGACGACTTTGCGCAGTTCCTTGGCTTTCGGAACGGTGGTCTTGATCGCTTCGTGACGCAGCAGCGAAACGGTCATGTTGCGCAGCATGGCCAGGCGGTGGGACGAAGTACGGTTCAGCTTACGGAGGCCGTGACGGTGACGCATGGTAAATCCTTTCGAGTTTTATATTCCAGTTCTTCGATCGTTCAGGCAAATTGCAGGAACGCGGACCGGTTCAAAGTTTGAATAAAACGCCCGCGCCGAATTGCGCGGGCGGGTACTGCAAATTACTTTTCCAGACCTGCCGGCGGCCAGTTTTCCAGCTTCATGCCCAGGGTCAGGCCACGGGATGCCAGGACTTCCTTGATCTCGTTCAGCGACTTGCGGCCCAGGTTCGGGGTCTTCAGCAGTTCGTTTTCCGAACGCTGGATCAGGTCGCCGATGTAGTAGATGTTCTCGGCCTTCAGGCAGTTTGCCGAACGGACGGTCAGTTCCAGGTCGTCCACCGGACGCAGCAGGATCGGATCGACCAGCGGAGCGCGCGACGGGGCTTCCGCAGCGGCTTCGGTGCCTTCCAGGGCGGCGAACACATTCAGTTGGTCGACCAGCACGCGTGCCGACTGGCGGATCGCTTCTTCCGGGGTGATGACGCCGTTGGTCTCGATGTTGATGATCAGCTTGTCCAGGTCGGTACGCTGTTCGACACGAGCCGATTCCACGGCGTAGGACACGCGACGGACCGGCGAGAACGACGCGTCCAGGATGATGCGGCCGATGGTCTTGTTGGTGTCTTCCGACAGGCGGCGCACGTTACCCGGCACATAGCCGCGGCCTTTCTCGACCTTGATCTGCATGTCCAGCTTGCCGCCGGCGGTCAGGTGAGCGATCACGTGTTCCGGGTTGATCAGTTCGACGTCGTGCGGCAGGTCGATGTCCGATGCCAGGACGGGGCCTTCGCCTTCCTTCTTCAGGGTCAGCGTCACGGAGTCGCGGTTGTGGACCTTGAACACGACACCCTTCAGGTTCAGCAGCAGGTCGACCACGTCTTCCTGCACGCCATCCAGCGACGAGTACTCGTGCACGACGCCGGCGATCGTCACTTCGGTCGGCGCGTAGCCGATCATCGACGACAGCAGCACGCGGCGCAGCGCGTTGCCCAGCGTATGGCCATAACCACGTTCGAACGGCTCCATCACGACTTTGGCGTGACCGGCACCGAGCGCTTCGACATCGATGATACGTGGCTTCAACAGACTATTTTGCATGAAAGGTCCTTTATCAATACCCTCGGCTCGTTACACCGATAAGGCTGATGGCATCAGTAGAAACGCCCGCTGCGATGGCGGGCGGGTACAGCGAATTCTGTGTTTGACGGGACGGCGCCCGTCGTTCCCGCGGAGGCGGGAACCCAAGTTCGGGCTAACACTGCACAGCCAAACCTGGGTCCCCGCCGTCGCGGGGATGACAAATCGGCCGGCGCGCCGCCCGATTTGTCAATTAACGCGAGTACAGTTCGACGATCAGTGCTTCGTTGACGTCGGCAGCGATCTCGTTACGCTCCGGGAAGGAGCGGAAGGTGCCTTCCATCTTCTTCGAATCGACCGACACCCAGCTCGGCATGCCGACTTGTTCAGCCAGCGACAGCGCTTCGACGATACGGGTCTGCTTCTTGGCCTTTTCGCGGACAGCAACGACGTCGCCGGTCTTGACCTGGAACGAAGCGATGTTCACGACCTGGCCGTTCACGGTGAAGGCTTTGTGGCTGACCAGCTGGCGCGCTTCGGCGCGGGTCGAGCCGAAGCCCATGCGGTAAGCGACGTTGTCGAGACGGGCTTCCAGCAGCTTCAGCAGGGTTTCGCCGGTGTTGCCCTTGCGGCGCGACGCTTCGGCGAAGTAACGGCGGAACTGGCGCTCCAGGATGCCGTACATGCGCTTGACCTTCTGCTTTTCACGCAGCTGGTTGCCGTAGTCCGAGGTACGCTGGCCCGACTTGACGCCGTGCTGGCCCGGCTTGACGTCCAGTTTGCACTTGGAGTCGAGCGAGCGGCGTGCGCTCTTCAGGAACAGGTCGGTGCCTTCACGGCGCGACAGTTTTGCTTTTGGTCCGATATAACGTGCCACGTTAAACTTCCTTTGTTTGAATGATCACGCCCCGGATGCGATACGAATGAATGCGAACGCAACAGGCGCTAGTCCAGTTCTGCATGAGACTGGACGTGGCTTACAAAAACCCTGCATCGAGACGACGCAAGGCGACAATAGCCGGGCAGTATAACCCATTTCTGGATTCACTGCTCCGGCGATTCTTTGACGACGATCTCGTCGCGTATCAACAACAGGCGGGCGAACCCGCCAGTCGGATTAGATACGACGGCGCTTCGGCGGACGGCAGCCGTTGTGCGGCACCGGCGTCACGTCCTGGATCTCGGTGATCTTGATACCCAGGTTGTTCAGCGCGCGCACAGCCGATTCACGGCCCGGGCCCGGGCCCTTGATGCGCACTTCCAGGTTCTTCACGCCGTATTCCTGAGCGACCTTGCCGGCTGCTTCAGCTGCGACCTGAGCCGCGAACGGGGTCGATTTACGCGAACCCTTGAAGCCAGCACCGCCGGAAGTTGCCCACGACAGAGCATTGCCCTGACGATCGGTGATCGTGATGATGGTGTTGTTGAACGACGCGTGGACGTGTGCGATGCCTTCGGCGACGTTCTTCTTGACCTTCTTGCGGATGCGTGCTGCTGCCGCGCTGCTTTGTTGCTTAGCCATTGTCGGTTCCTAGATTATTTCTTCAGCGATTGAGCGGCCTTGCGCGGGCCCTTGCGGGTACGTGCATTGGTACGGGTACGCTGACCGCGGACCGGCAGGCCCTTACGGTGACGCATGCCGCGGTAGCAGCCCAGGTCCATCAGACGCTTGATGTTCATGGACAGTTCGCGGCGCAGATCGCCTTCGACCACGAACTTGCCAACCTGCTCACGCAGCTTTTCCAGTTCGTTGTCGTCCAGGTCCTTGACCTTCTTGTTGGTAGCAACGCCGGTCGCTGCGCAGATCTGCTGCGAACGGGTACGGCCAATGCCGTAGATCGCCGTCAGGCCGATGACGGTGTGCTGATGATTGGGGACGTTGACCCCTGCAATACGTGCCATTCGTTATTCCTCGTATTAACCTTGACGCTGCTTGTGACGCGGCTCGACGCAGATCACGCGGACCACGCCTTTACGCTTGATGATCTTGCAGTTGCGGCAGATCCGCTTGACTGAAGCGTTAACTTTCATTTTTGCACTCTCTTATCAATTCGAAATCAGTTTTTACTTGGTGCGGAACACGATGCGGGCCCGGGACAAGTCGTAAGGGGTCAATTCTACCGTTACCTTGTCGCCAGGTAAAATGCGAATGTAGTTCATCCGCATCTTGCCCGAGATATGTCCTAACACCACGTGCCCGTTTTCCAGCTTTACGCGAAAGGTCGCGTTCGGGAGATTCTCGAGAATCTCCCCTTGCATTTGGATGACGTCGTCTTTTGCCATTCGGTCTATTCCACTTCTGGGTATCACGCCGCTTAACGCGACGGGATCCCGCCCTTGAAATTCGCCTTGCGCAGCAGCGATTCGTATTGCTGCGACATGACGTAGTTCTGCACTTGTGCCATGAAGTCCATGGTCACCACCACTACGATCAGCAGTGAGGTGCCGCCGAAATACACTGGAACTTTCCAGTACGACGTCATGAACTCCGGCAGCAGGCACACCAGGGTGATGTAGACCGCACCGGCGAGGGTCAGGCGCATCAGGATCTTGTCGATGTAGCGCGCAGTTTGCTCGCCCGGACGGATGCCCGGAACGAATGCACCGCTCTTCTTCAAGTTGTCCGCCGTTTCCTTGCTGTTGAATACCAGCGCCGTATAGAAGAAGCAGAAGAACACGATCGCCACCGCATACAGCAACGCATGGATCGGTTCGCCCGGGCTCAGCGAGGCAGCCAGGTCCTTCAGGAACCCGACGAACGGGCTCGAGGAGTCCTTGCCACGCGTGAGCCAGTCGACGATCGTGGCCGGGAACAGGATGATCGACGAAGCGAAGATCGGCGGAATCACACCGGCCATGTTCAGCTTCAGCGGCAGGTGGCTGGTTTGGCCACCGTAGATCTTGTTACCGACCTGGCGTTTCGCGTAATTCACCAGGATCTTGCGCTGGCCGCGTTCCACGAACACGACTGCGTAGGTCACCAGGGCCACCAGGATCACGATGAAGATTGCGGAAATGCTGCTGATCGAACCTTGCGACACCAGGGTGAACAGATTACCCAGTGCGCTCGGCAGACCGGCCGCGATACCGGCAAAAATGATGATCGAGATACCGTTGCCAAGACCACGTTCCGTGATCTGCTCACCCAGCCACATGAGGAACATGGTGCCGGTCAGCAGGGTCACGACGGTCACGAAGCGGAAGCCCATGCCCGGATCGAGCACGAGGCCTTGCTGGGACTCCAGCCAGACCGCGATGCCGAACGCCTGGAACAACGCCAGTGCAACCGTGAAGTAACGGGTGTACTGGGTGATCTTGCGGCGGCCGGCTTCGCCCTCCTTCTTCAGCGCCTCCAACTGCGGCGAGACGATCGATGCCAGCTGCATGATGATCGAAGCCGAAATGTAAGGCGTGATACCGAGAGCGAACACGGCAAAGCGGGACAGCGCGCCGCCCGAGAACATGTTGAACATGCCCAGGATGCCGCGCTCGTTCTGCTTGAACAGGTTGGCCATAGCGGCGGGATCAATCCCGGGGACCGGGATGTGAGCGCCGATACGGTACACGACCAATGCCCCAAGCAGGAACCACAACCGGCCCCAGGGGAAACCGGATGCGGCACTTTTACCAAGTTGTGAATTAGTCGCCAATTTTTGCTCCGATCAGGCAGCGGCCGCGTTTAGGCGACCGAACCGCCAGCTGCTTCGATCGCTGCCTTCGCGCCAGCGGTGGCTTTGATGCCTTTCAGGTTCACCGCTTTGGTGATTTCACCCGACAGGATCACGCGCACATCGCGAGCGACGACCGGCAGCACACCGGCTTGCTTCAGCACCAGGATGTCGACATCGCCGACGGCCAGGTTGTTCAGGTCCGACAGACGGACTTCAGCCTTGAACGTAGCGTTCAGGGACTTGAAGCCGCGCTTCGGCAGACGACGCTGCAGAGGCATCTGGCCGCCTTCGAAACCGACTTTGTGGAAGCCGCCCGAACGCGATTTCTGACCTTTGTGACCACGGCCGGCAGTCTTGCCCAGGCCCGAGCCGATACCGCGACCGACGCGACGCTTAGCGTGCTTGGCGCCGTCAGCAGGTTGAATGGTATTGAGTTGCATTGTTTTCTCCGTTAACCAAGCCGCGGCTTAGTCGACAATTTTCACGAGGTAGTTGACCTTGTTGATCATGCCGCGGATCGCCGGGGTGTCCTGCAGCTCGGAAACCGAGTTGACACGACGCAGACCCAGACCGCGCACGGTGGCGCGGTGATCCTGACGGGTACCGATCAGGCCTTTGACCAGCTTGACTTTGATGGTGTTTGCCATGGTAATTCCCCTTAACCCAGGATCTCTTCGACCGACTTGCCGCGCTTGGCAGCGATGTCAGCCGGAGTGCTCATCTTCGCCAGACCGTCGAGGGTTGCGCGAACCAGGTTGTACGGGTTCGACGAACCGGTCGACTTGGCGACCACGTCGGTCACGCCCATCACCTCGAAGATTGCGCGCATTGCGCCACCGGCGATCACGCCGGTACCCGGCTTGGCCGGAGCCATCAGGACGCGCGAGGCGCCGTGACGACCGGTAACGGTGTGCTGCAGGGTACCGTTCTTCAGGGGCACCTTGATCAGGTTGCGGCGGGCTTCTTCCATTGCCTTCTGCACGCCGACCGGAACTTCCTTCGACTTGCCTTTACCCATGCCGATGCGGCCATCGCCGTCACCGACAACGGTCAGCGCTGCAAAACCCATGATACGACCACCCTTGACCACTTTGGTCACACGGTTGATCGCGATCATTTTCTCGCGCATGCCATCATCCGGCTTGTCGCTTGCCATTTTCGCTTGCATTTTTGCCATGACGATTCTTCCTTAGAACTTCAGACCGGCTTCACGCGCGGCTTCTGCCAGCGCCTTCACACGGCCGTGGTAACGGAAACCCGAACGGTCGAATGCGACTTCGGTGATCCCTGCTTTCAGTGCTTTCTCTGCGACGCGCTTGCCAACCAGTGCGGCTGCAGCAGCGTTGCCGCCGGCACCCGACTTGCCGCCCAGCTCGGCGCGCACTTCTGCTTCCAGCGTCGAAGCCGAAACCAGGACTTTCGCATCCGGGCTGATCAGGTTCGCATAGATGTGCAGGTTGGTGCGGTGCACCGACAGGCGGTTCACGCCCAGCTGCGCGATCTTGATGCGGGTTTGGCGTCCGCGACGCAGACGCGATTCTTTCTTGTCCATCGTCAGCTCCGATTATTTCTTCTTGGTTTCTTTAAGCTTCACCACTTCGTCCGCATAGCGGACACCCTTGCCCTTGTAAGGCTCAGGCGAGCGGTAAGCGCGCACTTCTGCGGCAACCTGGCCGACCTTTTGACGATCGATACCCTTGATCAGGATTTCGGTCGGGGTCGGGGTGGTTGCGGTGACGCCTTCCGGCATCGCGTGCAGAACCGGGTGCGAGAAACCCAGCGACAGGTTCAGGGCGTTGCCCTGCACTGCTGCCTTGTAACCCACGCCAACCAGGGTCAGCTTGCGCTCGAAGCCCTTGGTCACGCCGGTCACCATGTTGTTGACCAGAGCACGCAGGGTGCCCGACATTGCGTTCGATTCGCGGGAATCGTCGACGACGTCGAACGACAGCGAGCCGTTGTTGTTTTCCACTTTGACCAGGCCGTTCAGCGGCTGGGTCAGGGTGCCCAGCGGGCCCTTGACAGTGATCGACGACGCGTTGATCGCGACATCGGTACCGGCCGGGACGGCGATTGGCATCTTAGCTACTCGAGACATCGTCTACTCCTTAAGCCACGTAGCAAAGCACTTCGCCACCGACACCGGTTGCACGTGCTTTACGGTCGGTCATCACACCCTTCGGGGTCGAGACGATTGCGACGCCCAGGCCGTTCATGACCTGAGGGATCTCGTCTTTGCCCTTGTAGATGCGCAGGCCAGGACGGGACACGCGCTCGATGCGCTCGATAACCGGACGGCCAACATAATATTTCAAACCGATGTTCAGTTCCGACTTGCCACCTTCGGTGGACACGGCGAAATCTTCGATGTAACCCTCGTCCTTCAGGACGTTGGCGATCGCAACTTTCACTTTCGACGACGGCATCGACACGTTGGTCTTTTGCACGCCTTGTGCGTTGCGGATGCGGGTCAGCATATCGGCGATAGGATCGCTCATACTCATTGCATATTCTCCTATTACCAGCTAGCTTTGGTCATACCCGGGATTTCGCCTTTCATGGCGAATTCGCGGAGTTTGGTACGGGCCAGACCGAATTTACGGAAAGTGCCACGCGGACGGCCGGTCATGGCGCAGCGGTTACGCTGGCGGGTCGGGGCCGAGTTACGCGGCAGGGCCTGCAGTTTCAGGCGTGCTTCGTAACGCTCTTCTTCGGTCTTCGACTGGTCGTCGATGATTGCTTTCAGAGCGGCACGCTTTGCGGCGAATTTCTCCACCAGGTCTGCACGCTTCTGTTCGCGGTTGATCAGTGCAAGTTTTGCCATGCTCTTAGTTCCTGAACGGGAATTTGAAGGCGGCGAGCAGCGCTTTGGCTTCTTCGTCGGTCTTAGCGGTGGTGGTGATCGAGATGTTCATGCCACGCAGCGCATCGATCTTGTCGTAATCGATTTCCGGGAAGATGATCTGCTCTTTTACGCCGATGTTGTAGTTACCACGGCCGTCGAAGGACTTGCCGCTCACGCCGCGGAAGTCACGCACGCGCGGCAGGGCCACGGTGATGAAACGGTCCAGGAATTCGTACATGCGGGCGCCGCGCAGGGTCACCATCGTACCGATCGGGTAGCCTTCGCGGATCTTGAAACCTGCGATTGCCTTGCGAGCCTTGGTCACGACCGGCTTCTGGCCGGCGATCTTGGTCAGGTCGCCAGTTGCGTGCTCGATGATCTTCTTGTCGGCGACAGCTTCCGACAGACCCATGTTCAGGGTGATCTTGGTCAGGCGAGGCACTTCCATCACCGACTTGTAGCCGAATTTCTCGGTCAGTTCGGAGACGACTTTGTCTTTATACACTTGTTGCAGACGGGCCATTTCTTATTACCCCTTCACTACTTCGCCGTTCGACTTGAAGACGCGGACTTTTTTGCCATCCACTTCTTTGAAGCCAACGCGATCAGCCTTGCCGGACGCTGCATTGAACAGCGCGACATTCGACACGTGAATCGGCATGGTCTTGTCGACGATACCACCAGTTACGCCGGTCATCGGGTTCGGCTTGACGGCCTTCTTGGCCACGTTCACGCCTTCAACGATGACGTGCTCAGCATCTACACGCTGCTGAACGACACCGCGCTTGCCTTTGTCCTTACCGGCCAGAACGATGACTTCGTCGTTTTTACGAATCTTATCCATTACGACTCCCTTACAGAACTTCAGGTGCCAGGGACACGATCTTCATGAACTTTTCGGTACGCAGTTCGCGCGTCACCGGTCCGAAGATACGGGTGCCGATCGGCTCCAGCTTGGCGTTCAGCAGGACGGCAGCGTTGCCGTCGAACTTCACCAGGGAGCCGTCCTGACGGCGCACGCCCTTGGCGGTACGCACGACCACGGCATTGTAGATTTCACCTTTCTTGACGCGGCCGCGCGGAGCAGCCTGCTTCACGGTGACCTTGATCACGTCGCCAATGCTGGCGTAACGGCGCTTGGAGCCGCCCAATACCTTGATGCACAGAACTTCTTTTGCACCGGTATTGTCGGCCACTTCGAGCCGGCTTTCGGTTTGAATCATGATATTTTCTTTCCCAACTTAAGCCGTAGAAAATCCCACGGAAATCCGTGGGCCTGCGGTCAGTCTTGGTCCCGCCGCACCGCCCCTGCTGGAGCAATACGTTTGGGTGATTGGACTTTCCAATACTTCATTGCAGGCCGCAGACATCGCGGGGACAACTGCGGCAACACATGAACGAAGCCCGCTAGTATCCCAGATACCAGCGGGCCACGCAAGACAAATTTTCAGGCCTTACAGAACCTGTGCGACCTGTACAACTTTGGTCAGGGTCCAAGCTTTCGTCTTCGAGATCGGGCGACCTTCCTGGATCTCGACCGTGTCGCCGGTCTTGGCCTGGTTGGTCTCGTCGTGCGCGTGATACTTGTTCGAGCGCACGATGATCTTGCCGTACAGCGGGTGCTTGACGTGACGCTCGACCAGCACGGTTACCGTCTTGTCCATCTTGTCGGACACGACCTTGCCGACCAGCGTACGCTTCAGCGCCGTTTTAGTGGTGTCGTTCATTTGGCTTCCTTCTGGGTCATCACGGTTTTGACGCGGGCGATATCGCGGCGCACCTTCTTGAGCTGAGCGGTGTTGGTCAGCTGCTGCGTTGCGAGTTGCATGCGCAGGCCGAACTGTGCCTTCAGCAGCTCATTCAGCTCTTGCTGCAGAGCTGCCTGGTCTTTGCCGCGGAGTTCCGTTGCTTTCATTCTTAACTCCTGTTATTGGCCGACTTGGCGCACCACGAAAGTGGTTGCCAGCGGCAGTTTGGCAGCGGCCAGGCGGAATGCTTCGCGCGCCAGTTCTTCTGCGACGCCGTCCATCTCATACAGGACCTTGCCCGGCTGGATTTCAGCGACGTAGTACTCCGGGTTACCCTTACCGTTACCCATACGGACTTCGGCCGGCTTGTTCGAGATCGGCTTGTCCGGGAAGATACGGATCCAGATACGGCCGCCACGCTTGATGTGACGGGTCATGGCACGACGTGCCGCTTCGATCTGGCGAGCCGTGATACGGCCGCGGGCAACGGCCTTCAGGCCGAACTCACCGAACGACACAGCGGTGCCGCGGGTGTGCGAAATGCCGGTGTTACGGCCTTTCTGCTCTTTACGATACTTTCTGCGGGATGGCTGCAGCATGCTTATTCTCCTGCTTTCTCAGCAGCCGGCTTGGCAGCGCGGCGGCCTGCTGGTGCGGTACCTGGCTTGGCGCCCGGGCGGCCACGGCCAGCCGGTTTGCCGTCGTCACGACGCGGACCGCGCGGCTTTTTCTCGTCGGCCGGCACGTCGATCACCGGAGCTTCGCCCGTTGCCGAACGATCGCCCTTGTAGACCCAGACCTTGACACCGATGATGCCGTAGGTGGTCGAGGCTTCGCTGGTGCCGTAGTCGATATCGGCGCGCAGGGTGTGCAGGGGCACACGGCCTTCGCGGTACCATTCGGTACGTGCGATCTCGATGCCGTTCAGACGACCCGACGACATGATCTTGATGCCGACGGCGCCCAGACGCATTGCGTTCTGCATTGCGCGCTTCATGGCGCGGCGGAACATGATGCGCTTTTCGAGCTGCTGGGCGATCGAATCGGCGATCAGCTGCGAGTCGATTTCCGGCTTGCGGATCTCTTCGATATTGACGTGCACCGGCACGCCCATGATCTTGGTCAGCGACGACTTCAGAACTTCGATGTCTTCGCCTTTCTTACCGATGACCACGCCCGGACGCGACGAGTAGATCGTGAAACGGGCGTTCTTGGCCGGACGCTCGATGACGATGCGGCCGACGGAAGCGTTCTTCAGCTTCTTCTTCAGGAAAGCGCGAGCTTCCAGGTCTTCCTTCAGCATATCGGCGAAGTTGCCGTTGCCTGCGTACCAGCGCGACGCCCAGTTACGGGTGACCGCCAGGCGGAAGCCGGTTGGGTGGATTTTCTGACCCATCGTATGCTCCTTAGTTACCGACAGTCACGTAGACGTGACAGGATTGTTTCGAAATGCGATCACCGCGGCCTTTGGCGCGAGCCGTAAAGCGCTTCAGGATCGGACCCTTTTCGACGTAGATCTGAACGACCTTCAGTTCGTCGATGTCGGCACCATCGTTGTGCTCGGCGTTGGCGATTGCCGACTCCAGCACTTTCTTGATGATGGTCGCGCCTTTTTTCGGGCTGAACTGCAGGATGTTCAGCGCAGCGTCGACCTTCTTGCCGCGGATCAGGTCCGCAACCAGGCGGCCCTTCTGCTCGGACAGGCGAACGCCTTTGAGGATTGCTTTAGTTTCCATTATCGTTTCGCCTTCTTGTCAGCAGCGTGGCCCTTGAACGTACGGGTCAGCGCGAATTCGCCGAGCTTGTGGCCGACCATGTTCTCCGACACGTACACCGGCACGTGCACCTTGCCGTTGTGCACGGCAATGGTCAGACCGATGAAGTCCGGAGTGATCGTCGAGCGGCGCGACCAGGTTTTGACTGGCTTCTTGTCTTTGGCGGCTTGCGCAGCTTCGACTTTCTTCACCAGGTGGGCGTCGATGAACGGCCCTTTTTTCAATGAACGAGTCATGTTTTATCCCTTATTTCTTGCCGCGGCGCGAGACGATCATCGACGAAGTGCGCTTGTTCGAACGCGTCTTCTTGCCCTTGGTCTGCTGGCCCCATGGCGACACCGGATGACGACCGGCAGCCGTACGACCTTCACCACCACCGTGCGGGTGGTCGATCGGGTTCATGACGACACCGCGGACGGTCGGGCGGACACCGCGCCAACGCATCGCACCGGCTTTACCGATCTTGCGCAGGCTGTGCTCGGCGTTGCCGACTTCACCCACGGTGGCGCGGCACTCGATGTGCACGCGGCGCACTTCACCCGAGCGCAGGCGAACCTGAGCGTAGGTGCCTTCACGAGCCATCAGCACGACAGCGGCGCCGGCGGTGCGGGCCATCTGTGCGCCTTTACCCGGCAGCATTTCGACGCAGTGCATCACGGTACCAACCGGGATGTTGCGGATCGGCAGGCAGTTACCGGCCTTGATCGGGGCTTCCGCGCCGTTCATCAGCGTGTCGCCGACAGCAACGCCCTTCGGGGCGATGATGTAGGCACGTGCGCCGTCGGCGTAGCACAGCAGGGCGATGTGGGCGGTACGGTTCGGGTCGTATTCGATACGCTCGACCTTGGCCGGGATGCCATCCTTGCTGTTGCGCTTGAAGTCCACGACACGGTAGTGGTGCTTGTGACCACCGCCGATGTGACGGGTCGTGATGTGACCGTTGTTGTTACGGCCAGCGGTCTTCGATTTCTTCTCAACCAGGGCTGCGAACGGACGACCTTTGTACAGGTCGCTGTTCACAACCTTCACCATGCCGCGGCGGCCTGGGGAGGTTGGCTTCATCTTAACGAGTGCCATTATTTAGCCTCCTCGACAAAATTGATTTCCTGACCCGGCTTCAGGGCCACGAAAGCACGCTTGGTGTGGTTGCGGCGACCGATGAAACGACCCGAGCGCTTCTGCTTGCCTTCGCGGTTCACGGTCTGCACCGATTCCACTTCGACTTTGAACAGCAGCTCGACGGCGGCCTTGATTTCCGGCTTGGTTGCGTCCGGCAGAACCTTGAACACGATCTGTTCGTTCTTTTCAGCGACGAAGGTCGCCTTTTCGGAAATGACCGGAGCCAGCAGCACCTTCATCAGGCGCTCTTCGCTGAATTTGATTGCGGCGCTCATGCGTACATCTCCTCGATCTTGGCCAGAGCAGCTTTGGTGACCAGGACTTTCTTGTAGAACACCAGCGACATCGGGTCAGCGTGCTTCGGCTCGACAACCAGCACGTTCGGCAGGTTGCGCGATGCCAGCAGCAGGTTTTCGTCGATGGTGTCGGTGATCACCAGGACCGATTCCAGGCCCATGCCCTGCAGCTTTTGCGACAGCAGCTTGGTCTTCGGAGCTTCGATGGTCAGGTTCTCGACGACGTTCAGACGCTCTTCGCGGGCCAGCTGCGACAGGATCGAGCACATACCGGCGCGATACATCTTCTTGTTGACCTTGTGCGAGAAGTTCTCGTCCGGCGAGTTCGGGAAGATACGACCACCACCACGCCACAGCGGCGAGGACGACATACCGGCACGAGCGCGGCCCGTACCTTTTTGACGCCACGGCTTCTTGGTGGTGTGGCTGACTTCTTCACGATCCTTCTGCTTGCGGTTGCCCGAGCGCGCGTTGGCGGCGTAGGCGACCACGATCTGGTGGATCAGTGCTTCGTTGTAATCGCGACCGAAGACTTCGTCGGTGGCGCTCACGTTCGAGCCGGCTTGGCCTTGCTCATTCAGGAGCTTCAGTTCCATCGTTTAAGCTCCCTTCTTTGCTTTGACTTTGACAGCCGGCTTGACAACGACTTGGCCGTTCTTGGCGCCAGGAACGGCACCCTTCACCAGCAGCAGTTGACGATCGGCGTCGATACGGGCGATTTCCAGGTTCTGGGTGGTGACAGTGACATCACCCATGTGACCGGTCATGCGCTTACCCGGGAACACGCGACCCGGATCCTGTGCCATACCGATGGAACCCGGCACGTTGTGCGAACGCGAGTTACCGTGGGTAGCACGACCCGAGGAGAAGTTGTAACGCTTGATGGTACCGGCGTAGCCCTTACCGATCGAGGTGCCTTGCACGTCGATTTTCTGACCCACTTCGAACATCGAGACATTGACTGCGTCGCCAGCTTTGAAACCAGCGGCTTGAGCGGCGTCGATGCGGAATTCCTTCAGCAGCGTACCGGCTTCGACACCAGCTTTGGCGTAGTGACCCGCACTGGCCTTGTTCACGCGCGAGGCGCGACGTTGACCGAATACGACCTGAACAGCGGAGTAACCGTCAGTTTCAGGAGTTTTTACTTGCGCAACACGGTTGTTCGACACGTCCAGCACGGTGACGGGAATCGAATCGCCGTCGTCCGTGAAGATGCGCATCATGCCAACCTTGCGACCGAGGAGGCCCAGGCTCATTTTTTCTCCATTCCCACCTACGATTGGGCGGGGCTAATTGAACTACAAAAACGCATGGGCAAAAAAAGACTAGCCCATACCGAAGCCGGCTAGTATAGCGCGCGCGTCGAGTAGGCGCAACAGGAGAATGCGAGGAGTAACGCGCTCTGTTGCGTTTTACGCTTTTGGCATGGAGAAGAAAGGAATCCGTTCTTGTCGAACGGCACAGAAAAGGCTTACTTCACCTTTTCTCTGCAGGCTCGGGGCCTGCGATATGGAGGAATTCTGGTGGGCGGTGCAGGATTCGAACCTGCGACCCCTTGGATGTCGACCAAGTATTCTAACCAGCTGAACTAACCGCCCGGGGAGGCCGCATTATAAGGTCGTCTTTTGGTAAAGCGCAATACCCATCCGTGAAAACTTTTCTACGCCCCTCCCTCGGTACAATGGCAAAGCTCACGTGAGCCGATCTGGAAAGGATGTTGAATGGAAGTGATGTTCCTGGATAACTCGGTACTGACCTGGCTGACGGCGCTCGGCGTCGCTGTCGGGGTCGCGCTGGCGCTGCAGCTGACGAAAACCGTGGTGGTGCACCGTCTGGGCATCATCGCGGCGCGTACCGATACGAAGCTCGACGATATCGCCGTGGCCGCGCTGCACGCGACCAGGACGCTGGCGATCCTGATCATGGGTCTGTATGCGGGCAGCACGGTGCTGCTGCTGCCGGCGTCGGTGGACCAGTTCGCCACGCGCTTCGCCATCGTGGTCGGCCTGATCCAGGCGGCAGTCTGGGGCAATACCGCCTTGCGCGCCTGGCTGGCCGAGTATTACGGCGGCAGCAATGCCGACCCGGCGCGCGCCACCTCGGCCGCGGCGGTTGGCTTCATCGCCCGCATGGTGCTGTGGATCGTGATCCTCCTGATGATCCTGGATAACCTCGGCGTGAACATCACGACCCTGGTGGCCTCGCTGGGCATCGGCGGCATCGCGGTGGCCCTCGCGGTGCAGAACATCCTCGGCGACCTGTTCGCCTCGCTCTCCATCGTGCTGGACAAGCCCTTCGTGATCGGCGACTTCGTCATCGTCGACAAATACCTGGGCACGATCGAGCACGTGGGCCTGAAGACGACCAGGATCCGCAGCCTGGGCGGCGAGCAGCTGGTGTTTTCGAATGCCGACCTGCTCAAGAGCCGGCTGCAGAACATGACGCGCATGAGCCGGCGCCGCGTCGTGTTCGGCGTCAGCGTCACCTTCGACACGCCGACCGCCAGGCTGCGCGAGATTCCGCCGCTGCTCACCGAACTGGTCAAGGCACGCGAGCCGGTCACCTTCGACCGCGCCCACTTCAGCGGGATCGGACCGTCCTCCTATAACTTCGAGGTCGTGTACTGGGTCGAGGTGCCCGATTACGTGCGCTTCATGGACATCCAGCAGGAGATCTACCTGCAGCTGCTGGACCGCTTCGAGGAGATGGGCGTCGAACTGGCCCGCCCGGCGCAGACCCTGCACGTGCACGATGCGCGGGACGTCGCCGCGCAGGAAAAGGAGGGACTGGTGGCGGTCGAACGCGGCCCGGCGCCGCTGCCGCCGGCAGTGGGCTGAGGTCTCAGTACAAGGGGGCGGTAGAGGCGCGCACCACCAGCGCACTGTCGAGGGCGATGCTGCGCAGCGCCTCGCCGCCGCCGCGGATGCGTTCGATCAGCCGGCCGACCGCCAGCCGCGCCATCTCGCGCTTGGGCGGCGCGATGGTAGTCAGCGGCGGGGAGGCGTAGCAGGCCGCGCAGATGTCGTCGTAGCCCACCACCGACAGCTCGGCCGGCACGCGCACGCCGGCGCTGCTGGCGGCGCACAGCCCGCCGATCGCCATCAGGTCGCTGGTGACGAACACGGCCGTCGGCCGCCTGGGCCGCGTCAGCAGGCTGGAGAAGGCGGCCAGACCGCCGGCGCTGTTGAATTCGCCGCGGATGATATCGTCGTCCGGCACCTCGATCCCGGCCTCGGCCATGGCGCGCAGGAAACCGCCGACCCGTTCGCAGCTGCGCGGCAGGTCGGCCGGCCCGGATACGCAGGCGATGGCGCGGTGGCCCAGCTCGATCAGGTGGCGCGTGGCCCGGTAAGCACCCTCTT
Organism: Massilia sp. 01N410; assembly: GCF_056399665.1. Taxonomy (NCBI): domain Bacteria; kingdom Pseudomonadati; phylum Pseudomonadota; class Betaproteobacteria; order Burkholderiales; family Oxalobacteraceae; genus Massilia; species Massilia sp. 01N410. Next base: position 183,461 of record NZ_JBFTRV010000010.1, read on the forward strand.
CCTGCCCGGCCAGCACCAGGTCGGCATCCAGCCCCGGCAAGGCGCGGTCGAGCTGGATGATGGGCACGGATTCATGGCTGCGCAGCAGCAGTTCGTGCTCTTCGTCGGCGCCGCTCGCCACCAGCACCAGGCCGTCGATGCGCCTCTCCATCAGCAGGCGCAGATAGGCGCTCTGCTTCTGCGCGCCGCCGTGGGTATTGCAGAGGATGATGTGGTAGCCGAGCTCGAAGGCGGCGTCCTCGATCCAGCGGATCAGCTCGGCAAAATAGGGATTCGAACTGTTCGGCACCAGCACGCCGATGGTGTTGGTCTTGTCGTTCTTGAGGCTGCGGGCGACGGCGCTGGGCACGTAGCGCATCTCGTCGATGATATCCAGCACCCGCTTGCGCACATCGGCGCTGACGGCGCGCGTATTGTTGATCACATGCGACACCGTCGAGATCGAGACCCCGGCGCGCTCCGCTACCTGCTTCATTGTCGCCATCGCGTCCCCCTGAGGGGCGATTATCGCCGATGTGTTTCAACAATCACAACACATTCAGTGCAGGGACAGCGTCCGAACCAAGTCTTTCGGGTTGTCAATGTATAAAAAGATACAGAACAGTCCGCCGCGTTCGACGCCCAGGTGGCGCAGGCGGGCCTGACCCTCCTCTTTCAGGGTCAGAGCGGTGTTCGGCTTGTCGAAAGCAGAGGCCAAGACGCGCAGGGCGCAGCTGCGCTCGATGCCGTGGCGGCTTTGAACTAACAATAAAGTTTGCCACAAGGTCCTCTATGAGGCGGACCGATTCCGGCTGCTGTTCTTGCAAATAATGTTTGCCACAACAGCCCGGCGAACGGTCTTGCACCGTTCACTTGCAACAATAAAGTCTGCCACAGCCTAGACGGCACGTTGGGTGCGCGAGAGTCCGCTTACGACTGCGCATTCAACCGGTCGCCTACCGCCCACCAGCAGCCTTATAGCTCGATGAAATCCGCCAGTTCTGCATCGTAAAAGCGGGCGTCAAGCGATCTGCAAATTGACCTGATAGCTTTCATTTCGGTCTCGCCCCAAACTCCCGACACCGAAACAATGCGTGGATCTGCGCATTCATCTTCATTCTCAACGTTGATCGTGAGAGTAGAGGTTTCGCCTTGCGCCGTTTGGATGGCGGCGGACACAACCTGTTCGACAAAGCCGCGCGGCCCGAGCGGACATGGAACCCAGTCCACAGGCAAAGTGTGGAACGGGCTATCTGCTCTGAAGATCATTCCTATGCTGCTCATCGACTTCTGCCTCTCGAATTTAGGTCTCCGAAGCGTCTGCTCCTGGCCGTACTCGGCCGTTCTGTACGGCACGTTAGAGGCCAGTTAACGGGGGAAACGTCGACTGGTTCAATTTCCGACAAATTTAAAGCCTAAGGAAGCGAACAAGAGAATATAGAACAGAGCAGCGCACGCTTTTTGCCAAGGTCCCCAATCCGGTGATTCTTTTTTCAACGGGATATCTTGCACATTCATTCTGTAATTTACGGTTGCCAATGCGATACCGGACACGCTGAGCAGGAGAGCAACGGCGATGGTCGCGAGCGTGGTCGACGTCGGCGCCGTTGAAAAATTGTAAATAGCAAAAACAAAAGCGCCTAATGCGCAAACTTGTGACAACCGTACAACTAATTTTTTCATCTTACACTTAAGCCTTCATCGATAATGATCGCTTTAAGCCGTACTCGATTTGCCGAGCCAGCAAAGCATATTGCCTAGCCGACAAACTCTTCGACTGTCACGACAGGCAGCAGTCGACCCATTGCGGACATCCTTTATGGCCAGATTTACCTGCTTATTAGAACTTTTCGATTCCTTCTAAAACCGCTTCTCCTGTCTCGCTGTTGAGCAGGTTTTGTAGGTCAGAAACAAAGCGGTCAATCGCATTTGGCTCGACGCCCATGTCTACGTCGATTCGGTTCTTGCTTCCATGCCCGTAGGCCGGGAGGTAGTTCGACTCCAAACGCACTTGACAGGCGCAGCGTCCTGTCGCATCGAGGACTGAGAACGCGAGGCCAAGGTATCCGTAACCACCGGGGATTCCAAATTGGAACTCAAGGGATTTTGTGGGGCCTTCAGGAAAGAGTTCGAGTCGTGAGGACAGATCCTTGAGCGCGTCTGCAGTCGTGTAGACCTCTGATACTCCTCTGAACCCACGGCTGGCTACGTCGACAGCTGCAGTGAGCATGCCGTCATCGGCGTCAACCCCAACAATACGAATCACGATTCCAAATTCCATCGCTCCCCCTCAGGTCTGCGGCCAACAATCTTTGAAGGGCCGTACCGCTGGACTGCAAAGGCCGCTTGTGGCCGATAGCAGACGATCGGTATGGCTCAGTGTACGACCTTGTTGCCACCTCGACAAGTCGCGGGGCATCGGAGTACCGCTAGAGCCCTTGTGGCAGCTTTTATTGTTTTGTGGCGAACTTTATTAGGTTGTGGCGGACTTTATTAGTCCGTGACAGCGGCGCAGCCAGGCAGCGGGGGCGTCGGCCATGTGCGGGCGGCGTAGGCGGCGTAGGCGGCGCGGAAGCGCAAAGATCAGCGGACGCGGCCTTGCGCCTTCCACTCCTCGCGGCGCATGCGGTACAGGCAGTGCGGGCGCAGGCGATGGCCTGGCGCGACGTTCGGATGCTCGAAGATCTCGCCGTCGTGGCGCATGCCGATACGCCGCATGACGGCCCGCGAACGCAGATTCGGCAGGGCCGTGAAGGACACGATTTCGTCCAGGCCGAGCACCTCGAAGCCGTGGGCCAGGGCGGCGCTCGCCGCTTCCGACGCATAGCCTTTTCCCCAGTGCGGGGCGGCCAGGCGCCAGCCGATCTCGACGCAGGGTCCGATGGGCAGCTGCGTCACCGGCACGCGCAGGCCGGTGACGCCGGCAAAATGCCCCTCTCCTTCGCGCAGCTCGAGCGCCCAGAAACCCCAGCCGCGTTCCACGATCTCGGCGCGCAGGCGCTCGGCGAAGGCATCGCTGGCACTGCGGTCGAGCGGAGCCGGGAAATGTTCCATGACGCGCGGGTCGGCATTCATGGCGGCGAAGTGCGGGTAATCGCTGTCGCGCCACTGTCGCAGGCGCAGGCGGGGCGTATCGATGACGATGGATTCGTGCATGGAGCCTCCGGAAAAAAAACGGGGCCGGCCCGCAAAGCGGTGCCAGCCCCGTCTTCACCGGCAGACGAATCCGCCGGGTGACACGTGATTATTGCAGCTTGATTTCGACGTCGACGCCAGCCGGCAGGTCCAGCTTCATCAGTGCGTCAACGGTCTTGTCGGTCGGGTCCACGATGTCCATCAGACGCTGGTGCGTACGGATTTCGAACTGGTCGCGCGAGGTCTTGTTCACGTGCGGGGAACGCAGCACGTCGAAACGCTGGATGCGGGTCGGCAGCGGGACCGGGCCCTTGACGACGGCGCCGGTGCGCTTGGCGGTGTCGACGATTTCCAGAGCGGACTGGTCGATCAGTTTGTAGTCGAACGCTTTCAGGCGGATACGGATTTTCTGATTCGGAGCGGACATGCTATTTCCTTTAAAAGAACGTTCCGGCTTGCGCCGGCAATGTGTAAAAGGTGCTTCGGGTAATTCGGTACTGCTCAAGAGGCGGGAGTATATCACCGTTCTCACTTAAACAGATGGGGACAGACCGAAAAGTCCGTCCCCATCCGTTGTGCCGGTGGTACGCCAGCAAAGGCGCCCACCGGCGAATCACGCTAACCGAAATTAGGCGATGATCTTGGCAACCACGCCGGCGCCGACGGTACGGCCGCCTTCGCGGATTGCGAAGCGCAGACCTTCTTCCATCGCGATCGGGGCGATCAGCTTGACGGTGATCGACACGTTATCGCCCGGCATCACCATTTCTTTGTCGG
>NZ_JBFTRV010000011.1:0-186623 GCF_056399665.1 Massilia sp. 01N410
GCCCCGCGCTGCCGTTCGACTTGCATGTGTAAAGCATGCCGCCAGCGTTCAATCTGAGCCAGGATCAAACTCTTCAGTTTAATCTCTGTTTGCGACACTTTCGTGTCATCCGCATTACTGCGGAGTCGCCCACTCAAAATACTGACCGTTACTCATTGCTGAGCAACGTTATACTTTTTGTGAACATTTGATAATTTAAGCATTCAGCACCCCGAAGGATGCTGGCACTTCATCAAACGCCCACACTTATCGACTGTTGATTGTTAAAGATCGTATTCGGTACTGCCTTGCCGCATCCGACGAATCGTTTTGTTCGTCAGCAGCAGAGAAGCGAGATTATGCAGTGTTTCGCAGTGTTCGTCAACTTCTTTTTGCTTCGTGCCTTTCGGACACACCTCGGTGAAACTGCCGTAAAAACTTGAATCGGCGGTCGTATTCAACGAGGGACCGAATGATAGCAAAGCCCCGGCAGCCCCGCAAGGCCCGCACATGCAGCGCCACACTGCAGACGCGCGCCGGACCGGTACAATGCACGCTTTGCCGTCCCGATTTCCGATCCGCACCGCCATGACCATCCTGCTCTCCACCCTCAACGCCCGCTATGCCCACGCTTCGCTGGGCCTGCGCTACCTGCTGGCCAATATGGGAGAGCTGCAGGAGCAGACTGCGCTGATGGAATTCGTCATCGGCGCCAAGACCACCGAAGTGGTCGAACGCCTGCTGGCCAGGAAGCCGCGCATCGTCGGCTTCGGCGTCTATATATGGAACGTCGAGGAGACGACCAGGGTCGTCGCCATGCTCAAGCGCGTCGCCCCCGAGGTGACGGTCGTGCTGGGCGGTCCCGAGGTCTCCTACGAAACGGACAAGCAGGAGATCGTCCGCCTGGCCGACTACACTGTCACCGGCTGGGGCGATGTCAGCTTCCCCAAGCTGTGCGGCGAGATCCTGCACGGCCCGAAGCCGATCATGAAAGTCCATGCCGGCGTCCAGCCGCCGATGGCCGACATCGCCCTGCCCTACTCTTTATATAGCGACGAGGACATCGCCCACCGCACCATCTACGTGGAAGCCTCGCGCGGCTGCCCTTTCAAGTGCGAGTTTTGTCTCTCGTCTCTGGACAAGACCGCCTGGCCCTTCGGCATCGACGGCTTCCTGGCCGAGATGGAAGGTCTTTACCAACGCGGCGCCCGGCTGTTCAAGTTCGTCGACCGCACCTTCAACCTGAACGTCAAGACCAGCCAGCGCATCATGCAGTTCTTCCTCGACAAGATCGCTGCCGCGCCAAACGATCCGGTCTATGCCCACTTCGAGCTGGTCCCCGACCACCTGCCGGAAGCGCTGAAGACGACCATCGCACAATTCCCGCCGGGCGCCCTGCAGTTCGAGATCGGCATCCAGAGCTTCAATCCCGAGGTGCAGGCGCTGGTGAGCCGGCGCCAGGACAATGCCAAGGCCGCGGACAACATCCGCTGGCTGCACGAACACTCGCACGCCCACCTGCACGTCGACCTGATCGCCGGCCTACCGGGCGAGGGCGTCGACAGCTTCGCGCGCGGCTTCGACCACCTGGTATCGCTCGGCCCGCACGAGATCCAGTTCGGCATCCTGAAGCGCCTGCGCGGCACGCCGATCATCCGCCACACCGAGCCTTACGGGATGGTGTTCGATCCCTACCCGCCCTATACCGTACTGGCCACCGACCGCATCGACTTCCCGACAATGCAGCGCCTGGTGCGCTTTGCCCGCTATTGGGACCTGGTCGCCAACTCCGGCCGCTTCGCGCATACCGTCAAAGCGCTGCTGGGCGAGACGCCCTTTGCGAACTTCATGGCCTTCTCCGACTGGATGTACACCCGGACCGACGCCACCCACCGCATCGCCCTCGACCGCCTGGCGAAGCTGGTGCAGGAATGGCTGCAACTGAAGGGCATGAGCGAGGATGCGGCGAAGGCGCTGCTGGCCAGCGACTACGCCGGCAATGTCGACAAGCCGGCCGGCCAGTCCGCGCACAAGCAAAAAGCAGCCGCCGCCGCGCCCGAACGCCAGGTCCGCCACCTGGCCGCCTGAGGACGCCGGCACAGGCACGTTACCGCCGCGCGTGTGGCACCTCCTGCGATTCTCTTTTACACTGCCGTAATGCAGATTGAAAATGCGCCAACATTAACTATCGAACATCCCAGCCCGGAGCAGAGGCCCGCTGGGACGGAGCAGTCCGTGGTGGCGCGCGGCGTATGGCAGGTCCACGCGCTGGCCAGGCGCGGCGCCATCAAGAGCATCAACAAGACCCTGGCCGGACTGGCCGGCAAACCCTCGCTGGCCTGGGACCTGTCGGAAGTGACGAGCCTCGACCACATCGGCGCCCAGATGTTCTGGAGCGCCTGGGGCAAGAAGCGTCCCAGCCACCTGACGCTCGACCCGAAGCAGGAAGAACTGTTCGCGCGCCTCGAGCAGGCCAGCGGCATCGAGCTGCCGCGGGTGCGCACCAGTCCCTTCAACTGGGTGATCAGGCTGGGTTCGGGCGTGCTGTCCTTCTTCGAGCACATGAAGGCGGTGGTGATCCTGGTCGGCCAGGTGGTGCAGGACGTCGGCCGCTTCATCCGCAATCCAGGCACGGGGCCGTGGAAGGAAATCTCGGCCAACATCTACCATTCCGGCTTCCAGGCCCTGGGCATCACCGCCCTGGTGGGCTTCCTGATCGGGATCGTGCTGTCCTACCTGTCGGCGCAGCAGCTGCGCATGTTCGGCGGCGACATCTACCTGGTCAACATCCTCGGCATGGCGATCATCCGCGAACTCGGGCCGCTGCTGGCGGCGATCCTGGTGGCCGGCCGCTCAGGCTCCTCGATCACGGCCCAGCTGGGCGTGATGCGGGTGACCGAGGAACTCGACGCCATGCTGGTGATGGGCATCTCGCACGGCTACCGCCTGATCATGCCGAAGGTGATCGCACTGGCGATCGCGATGCCGCTGCTGGTGGTCTGGACCGACTCCATGGCCCTGCTGGGCGGCATGCTGGCGGCCAAGGTCGAACTGAGCCTGTCGCTGCGCTACTTCATCCAGAAGCTGCCGTCGGCGGTGCCGATAGTGAACTACATGATCGGCCTCGGTAAGGGCATCGTGTTCGGCATGCTGATCGCCCTGACCGCCTGCCACTTCGGCCTGCGCATCAAGCCGAACACCGAAAGCCTGGGGCGCCTGACCACGACCTCGGTGGTCACCGCGATCACCGTCGTCATCATGGCCAACGCCGTGTTCGCGATCGTCTTTTCCGGCGTGGGGTTCAGCTGATGGACAAGACCCAAACCCAGACCCTGAATCTCAAGCCCGACGAAAAAGTCGGACCGCCGGTGGTCCAGATCCGCAACCTCTGGACCCGCTTCGGCCGTACCGTGGTGCACCAGGACCTGAGCCTCGATATTTACGCGGGCGAGATCCTGTCCATCGTCGGCGGCTCGGGCACCGGCAAGACCGTGCTGCTGCGCCAGATGCTGGGTCTGGAACACCCGTCGAGCGGCACGGTGACGGTGTTCGGCGAGGACGTCAGCAGCGCCAGTCCGGAACAGCTGCAGCGTATGCGCAACCACTGGGGCATGCTGTTCCAGCAGGGCGCCCTGTATTCGGCGCTGACGGTGTTCGACAACATCGCCCTGCCGCTGCGCGAGCTGCGCGCCCTGCCCGAGGACGTGATCCGCGATGCCGTGCTGCTGAAAATGAACATGGTGGGCCTGGGCCCGGGCGACGCCAACAAGATGCCGTCCGACCTGTCGGGCGGGATGATCAAGCGCGCCGCGCTGGCGCGCGCGCTGGCGCTCGAGCCCCAGCTGCTGTTCCTGGACGAGCCCACCGCCGGCCTGGATCCCGACCTCTCGGACACCTTCGTCGAGCTGATCCAGACCCTGCACAACGAGCTGCACCTGACCGTGGTGATGGTCACCCACGACCTCGATACCCTGTTCGCGCTGTCCTCGCGCATCGCGGTGCTGGCCGAGAAGCACGTGCTGGCGGTCGGCCCCGCATGCGACGTGCTGCGCGTGAAGCATCCCTTCATCAAACAATTTTTCCTCGGCCCGCGCGGCCAGCGGGCGCTGGAAGTGCTGGAAGAGCGCTACGCCGGAAAGGAAACGGAAGACTGACATGGAAAACAGATCGTATGCCCTGATGACGGGCTTCTTCACGGTCGCGCTGCTGGTGGCGGCCATCCTGGTCGGCCTGTGGCTGAACCGCGACCGCACCCAGATGCATCCCTACGAGATCGTCACCACCCAGACCATTCCGGGCCTGAACCCGCAGGCCGCGGTGCGCTACCGCGGCCTCGAGGTCGGGCGCGTCGACGACATCGTGTTCGACCCGCGCGTGACCGGCCAGATCCTGATCAGGCTGTCGATCGCCGACGGCGCGCCGGTCACCACCACCACCTTCGCCTCGCTCGGCTACCAAGGTGTGACCGGGATCGCCTTCATCCAGCTCGACGACGACCGCACCGGCTCGCCCCTGCTGCAAAGCGACAAGGGCCATGTGGCGCGCATCCCGCTGCGTCCCGGCCTGCTGGACCAGCTGGAAAAGCGCGGCCTGTCCATCCTCGAGAAGACCGAGCAGATCACGAACAGCCTGAACAGCATCCTGAGCCAGGAGAACGCCGACAAGATCACCGGCGCCGTCGACAACATCAGCAAGGCGGCGCAAGCCTACGGCGAGATCCCGAAACAGCTGCAGCCGACGCTGGCGCGCATGCCGGAACTGACCGCCAAGCTCGATCGCACCATGACTTCGGTGAACGAGCTGTCCACCAGCGCCAACAGCGCGGTGCGCAACTACGACCGCCTGGCCACCAACCTGCAGGCCCCGGGCGGCCCGATCGACCGCGCCGCCGGCGCCATCGCCTCGCTCGAAGGCGTGACCTCCGACCTCGAGATGCGCACCCTGCCGCACCTGGTCGAGATGACCGACGAGGCCCGCATCTCGCTGCGCGCCGTCCGCCGCACGGTGACGAATATCGGCGACCGTCCGCAGAGCATCCTGTTCGGCGCGCCCAGGGCCCAGCCAGGCCCCGGCGAACCCGGCTTCGTCCCACCGACCAAATGACCCATGAGGAAACCGTGACCCTGCTCAGTGCAACCCTACTCAAGCACCGTCTCATCGCCCTGGCCGCCGCCGCGCTGCTGCTCGCCGGCTGCGCCTCGCAGAAGGGCGAGCCGACCACCCAGTTCGACTTCGGCCCGGCCATGCAGTCCGCTTCCCAGGCACAGGCGCAGGCTGCGGCGCCGATCGGCGCGATCGTCGTCACCGACATTACCGGCTCGAGCGCCCTCGAGAACGAGCGCATGTTCTACCGCCTCAGCTATGCCGATGCCCTGCAGGCGCGCAGTTATGCGAACAGCCGCTGGACCGCGAACCCGCTGCAGATGATGACCCAGCGGATGAAGACCCGGATCGCGCAGGCGGGCGCCAAGGTGCTGTCCGAAACCGACGCCTCGAACGGGGTTCCGATCCTGCGTATCGACGTCGACGAATTCATCCACAACTTCAGTGGCGCGGCGCAGAGCGAAGGCCAGGTCGCGCTGCGCGCCTCGGTATTCCAGGGCCACGTGCTGGTCGACCAGCGCAGCTTTGCGCGCACCACCCCCGCAGGCACTGCGGATGCCGCCGGCGGCGCGCGCGCACTGGCTGCCAGCACGGATGCCATCGCGGTCGACATCGTGGCCTGGCTGGGTACGCTGAACCTGAACCTGAATCGCCGATGACCGGGACGCAAGACCAGGGCAGGCCGCGCGCATCGCCGGTTGCACGCGCCGCGCTGCTGGCCTACCTGCTGCTGATCGTCTACGCGAGCTGGTTTCCGTTTTCCGGTTGGCGCAGCAGCGGCCTGTCGCCGTTCACCTTCCTGAACCTGCAGCCGCAGCGCTACTGGACCGGCTTCGACGTCATGGTCAACATCGTCGGCTACATGCCGCTCGGTGTGCTGCTGGTGCTGTCCCTGCATCCGCTGGTGCGCGGCGTGTGGGCGGTGGCGGTGGCGGGCCTGACCGGCATCCTGGTGTCCGGCACCATGGAGACGGTGCAGAACTACCTGCCCAGCCGGGTGCCGTCGAACCTCGACCTGCTGACGAATTCGGCCGGCTGCCTGGCCGGCGCGGTGCTCGGGCTGTTCTTCGCCCCGCTGCTGCTCGACCATGGCCGCCTGCAGCGCCTGCGCCAGCGCTGGTTTGCCGCCTACGCCAGCCAGGGCCTGGTGCTGGTCGCGCTGTGGCCGCTGGCCCAGGTCTATCCCCAGGGTTACCTGTTCGGCAATGGCCAGATCCTGCCGCTGCTGTCGGAATGGCTGTCCGACTGGCTCGATGCCGACATCGACCTGGTGAGCATGATCCGCGGCGGCGCCGGCATGACGGTCGAACAGTACTGGCTGTCGGAGATCGTGATCACGGCCTGCGGCATGAGCGGCGCCGCCCTGACCCTGCTGTGCCTGGCCCGGAGCGGCGCGCCCAGGCTGTGGCTGATGCTGGCGCTGGTCTTCACCGGCATCGTGGTTAAGACCCTGGCCAGTTCGCTGTTCTTCTCGCCGGATAACGCCCTCACCTGGATCACGCCCGGCGCCCAGGGCGGCTTTTTGATCGGCCTGATCATGCTGGCCGGCCTGGCCTTCGCGCCCCCGGTGGCGCAGCGCCGCCTGGCCGTGGTAACCCTGGTGCTGTCGCTGATCGTGGTGAACACGATCCCGGCGAATCCTTATTTCGTCGCCACCCTGCAGGCCTGGCAGCAGGGTAAATTCCTGAACTTTAACGGCGCCGCCCAGTTCCTGGGCATGGCCTGGCCCTTCATCGCCCTGTGGTTCCTGCTGCTGCCTTCGCACCGCCTGAACCGCTCCTGACGGGAGAAGGGCGTATCATAGCGGGCAGCTATAGCCCCATCCGGACCCATTCGAGAACGACATGAGCGACGACAAACCCTTTTACGAACACCACGTCTTCTTCTGCATGAACGTGCGCGAAGGCGAAGGCTGCCGCCCCAGCTGCGGCAAGCACGGCGCCGAAACCGCCCAGAAGCATGCCAAGAAGCGCATCAAGGAACTCGGCCTGAACGGCCAGGGCAAGGTGCGCATCAACCAGTCCGGCTGCCTGGACCGCTGCGAGGAAGGCCCCGTCGTGGTGGTCTACCCGCAGGGCACCTGGTATACCTATGTCGATACCTCGGACATCGACGAGATCATCGACCGCCACCTGATCAAGGGTGAAGTGGTCGAGCGCCTGAAAATCTGATCTGCCTTAGCAAGCAATGAACAAGCATTCGCAAAAGTTTTACCTGACCGGCCACGCCGGCAAGATGGAGTGCCTGCTGGACGAGCCGGAAGGTGCGCCGGGAAGCGCACCCCGCGGCATCGCCCTGGTGGCCCACCCGCACCCGCTGTACGGCGGCACGATGGAGAACAAGGTCGCGCAGACGCTGGCGCGCGCCTTCGTCGGCCTTGGCTACGTGACGGCCCGCTTCAACTTCCGCGGCGTCGGCGAATCCGAAGGCACGTATGACGACGGCCGCGGCGAAGTCGACGACATGCAGGTCATGTACGAGCACATGACGGAACAGTACCCCGGCCTGCCGGTGGCGCTGACCGGCTTCTCCTTCGGCACCTTCGTGCAGGCCCAGCTGCAGCAGCGCCTGGAAGCGCAAGGCCGCCCGGCCGAGCGCCTGGTGCTGGTGGGGACCGCGGCCGGCAAATGGCCGATGCCGCCGGTCCCGGCGGACACCATCCTGATCCACGGCGAACTTGACGATACGATCACATTGCAGCAGGTGTTCGACTGGGCGCGCCCGCTCGACATCCCCGTCACCGTGATTCCGGGCGCCGACCATTTCTTCCACCGCAAGCTCGTTCATATTAAAAATCTTGTCGCGCAATTGTGGCGACGTGACATTTGAAGCGATCACTGGCCTATAATGGTCCGTCTTTGTTTTAGGCAATGCTCTTGAGCATTGCCTATGCATCACCATCCACTGATCACCTCGTTTGCTCCCATGAAAAAGTTAATCGCGGCCCTCGCCGCCAGTGCCCTCCTGATGTCGGCCGCCAATGCGCAGCAAGTGCCGGCCCCACAAATCGCCGCCCGTTCGTGGACCCTGCTGGATGTCACCAGCGGCCAGATCATCGCTTCGCAGGATGCGGACATGCGCATCGAGCCGGCTTCGCTCACCAAGGTCATGACCGCCTACGTCGTCTTCGGCGCCCTGCGTGACAAGAAGATCACGCTGGACCAGAAGGTCAATGTGTCGGTACGCGCCTGGAAGGTCGACGGCAGCAGCTCGAAGATGTTCATCGACCCCGCCACCCCGGTCTCGATCAACGACCTGCTGTACGGCCTGATGGTCCAGTCGGGTAACGACGCGGCGGTGGCGCTGGCCGAAGCCGTGGCCGGCGACGAAGGCACCTTCGCGCACCTGATGAACGAACAGGCCCAGCGCATGGGCATGAAGAACACGAAGTTCGCCAATCCGCACGGCCTGCCCAGCCCGGACAACTACTCGACCGCGCGCGACCTGTCGATCCTGGCCTCGCACGTGATCAAGGACTTCCCCGAGTTCTACAAGATCGACTCGGTCAAGGAATTCACTTATAACAAGATCAAGCAGCAGAACCGCAACCGCCTGCTGTGGCTCGACCCGACCGTGGACGGCATGAAGACCGGCCATACCGAAGCCTCGGGCTTCTCGATGATCGCTTCGGCCCACCGCCCGAACGGTACGGCCGGCGAGCGCCGCCTGATCTCGGTGCTGTCCGGCGCCACCTCCGACGGCAACCGCACCGCCGAAAGCCAGAAGCTGCTGAACTGGGGCTTCCAGAACTTCGACACCGTCAAGCTGTACACCAAGGGCCAGGCGATCGCCACCCCGGAAGTGTGGAAGGGCTCGAAGTCGACCGTGAAGATCGGCTTCCCCAACGACGTGCTGGTGACCGTGCCGAAGGGCGTGGCGCAGAAGATGAAGCCGGTCCTGGAGCGCAAGGATCCGCTGGTCGCCCCGCTGGCCCTGAACGGCCGCGTCGGCACCCTCAAGATGATGGTCGACGGTAAACCGCTGCTGGCGCTGCCGGTGGTGTCGCTGGAAGAGGTGTCGGAAGCCTCGATCTTCGGGCGTGCCTGGGACTCGATGCGTCTGTGGATGAAATAATCCAGGCATGACGCAGGGTGGGCACTCCGTGTCCACGCGTGAGGTTAGCGACATGCTGGCTTCCGCGTGGCACAGGGTGCCCACGCTACGTTTACGGGCCAGCTATAATTTGCCGAACCGCTCAAAGGAATACCCACAATGACCCAAGCCCTCCCCCGCGACCTGCACTGCCCCCGCATCGCCACCCGCGCGAACGGACTCGAACTGTCCCGCATCGTCGCCGGCATGTGGCGCATGGTCGAGTGGAACATGACGGTCGAGCAGCGCATCGCGCTGATCGAACAGTGCATCGCGATGGGCGTGACCTCGTTCGACCATGCCGACATCTACGGCAACTACGGCGTCGAAGGCCTGTTCGGCGAAGCCCTGCGCGCCCAGCCCTCGCTGCGCGACCAGATCCAGCTGGTGAGTAAATGCGGCATCAAGCTGCTGTCCAACAAGCGCCCCGAACACAGGATCCAGCATTACGACACCAGCGCCGTCCACATCGTGGCTTCCGCCGAGGAATCGCTGCGCCAGCTGCATACCGACCGCCTCGACCTGCTGCTGATCCACCGTCCGGATCCGCTGATGGACTTCGACGAGATCGCCGACGCCTTCACGCGCCTGAAGCAGGCCGGCAAGGTGCTGCACGTGGGCGTGTCGAACTTCAGCCGCCACCAGTTCGAGGTGCTGAACCGCCGCGTCGAACTGGCCACCAACCAGGTCGAGTTCTCGCCGCTGCACGTGGCGCCGATGTTCGACGAGACCTTCGACGGCCTGCAGGACCTGGGCGTCAACCCGATGATCTGGTCGCCGCTGGCCGGCGGCCGCCTGTTCACCTCGAACGAGGCGAATGCCGAGAACCTGCGCCTGGTGGTCAAGGAAATCGCCGACCGCCTGCACCAGCCCTTCGCCAGCGTGATCTTCGCCTGGATCATGCAGCTGCCGTCGAATCCGGTTCCGCTGACCGGCAGCGGCCGCATCGAGGCGATTGCGGTGGCGGTGGCCGGTACGAGCTTCAAACTGTCGCGCACCGACTGGTTCGCGATCCTGCGCGCGGCGCGCGGCCACGAAGTCGCATGAAGCACGCCGCCATGGCCGAGCCGCTGAAGATCGTCGAGGGCCGCGCCCTCGGCGCGCAGCAGAAGAAGGATTTATTGAACCGCCTGGCGCGGGTCGAGGGCCAGCTGCGCGGCATCCAGAAGCTGGTGGCGCTGGCCGATGCGCCGTCCGACTGCGATGCCGTGGCCCAGCAGATGGCGGCGGCACGCAAGGCGCTCGACCGCTCTTTCGTGCAGCTGCTCACGGCGAGCATCGTCAACCAGACCGGCAACGCGGCGGATCTGGAGGATGCAAAACGAAGCGCCGCTCATTTGGCGGCGCTGTTCGATAAATTTGCTTGAACCTAGGGTGGGGTAAATCAGTCCAGTGGATTGATTTACGTGCCCACGCGAGCGTCAATCCTCGTAAACCTTTGGCGGCGAAATGCCGCGCCATCCCCCCTGCCACGCGATGTTCAGCAGCAGCGCCGCACTGATATACAGCACGAAGAACAGCGCGAAGAAGCGCGTCTGCAGCAGCACCAGCAACAGCACGCACACGCCCAGCGCGACGAACATCGCCTTCGATTTCGGCTGCTTGGAGCTGGGGAATCGGATCGTCGACACCATCAGCGCGCCGACCGCCACCATCAGCAGCATCACCAGGAAGGCCTGCGCCATGCCGGCCGCCGGTTCCGGCCAGGCCACCACCACCGCGGCCACGCAGGCCGCGCCGGCGGTGATCGGCATGCCGACGAAGTAACGCGGATCGGTCCTGCCCACCATGACATTGAAGCGCGCCAGGCGCAGCGCGCCGCAGGCGACGAACACGAAGCAGGCCAGGCCGCCCATGCGCACCAGGGTCGGATGGGCGGCGCTCATCTGCGCGAAGCCGTAGCAGTACAGCAGCAGGCCGGGGGCGCAGCCGAAGTTCATCACGTCGGCGATCGAGTCGAGCTGCACGCCGAAGTCCGACTGGGTATTGGTGGCGCGCGCCACGAAGCCGTCGAGGGCATCGAAGACGCCGGCCAGCACCAGCAGGATGGCCGCCAGGCGGTAGTCGGACGGGTTGCCCACCGGGGCATTGTCGACCGAGATGACGATGCTGCCGAAGCCGCAGGCGATCGACAGCAGGGTCACGAAACTGGGTAGGGCAAACTTGGCGCGGGCGAGGCGCTGCTGGCGGCTAGGCTTCAAATTATCAGCTCGACAAATGGAAAGAATGGCTTATTTTACATGGACTTACGTGCGAACCGGATTTATCGCGCCGCATCGTCATGAATCCACGAATTAGCCTAGAATGGCAGTTCTTTTTAGCCGGTATCGCCGGAAGTTGGGAGTCTTACATGATGATCAAACCGCATTCTGCGAAGAGCATCGTCGCCGCTTTCATGACCACCCTGGCGCTGGCCGCCTGCGGCGGCGGCGGCTCGGGCAACGGCGGCGCGAACGGCGCAAACGGCTCGTCGGGCGGCACGTCGACCGGGTTTTCGGGACAGGACGCCTCGGCGCCGATCCTGACGAACAACGTGGCGACCGATGGCTTCAACTGGATCAACTACCGGCGCACGCAGGCGGGCGTCGGTGCGCTGGCGCGTAACAACATGCTGGACCGGGCGGCCCAGGCCCACTCGGACTACCAGCGCATCAACAATGCGGTGACCCACACCGAGGAGTCCAACAAGGCCGGCTTCACCGGCGCCACGGTGGAAGACCGCGTGCAGGCCGCCGGCTACAAGCTGGTACGCAGCTACGCCACCGGCGAGATCATCGCCGCCACCACCAACAACACCGGCTTCTACCTGGCCGAGGAACTGGTCACGGCGATCTACCACCGCTTCGTGATGTTCGAACCCCTGTTCAAGGACATGGGCAGCGGCTCGGCCACGGCGTCGAACAACTATATCTATTTCACCACCAACCTCGGGGCCACCGGCGGCTACAGCCCGGGCCTGCCCAGCCATACCATCGTCACCTGGCCCTTCGACGGCCAGACCGGGGTGCAGCGCAACTTCCTGAGCGACTACGAGGAGCCGGACCCGGTCCCCGACGTCAATGAGGTCGGCTACCCGATCAGCGTGCATGCGAACCTGACCGAGACCATCGCCGTGCAGAGCTTCACGGTGCGTCCGCGCGGCGGCGCCAACCTGAGCACCCGCCTGCTGGTGAAGGGCCAGGACGCGAACACCACCATGTCCTCGGTGGCGGCCATCATTCCGCTGTCTCCGCTGACTGCCGGCACGACCTATGACGTCAGCTTCAGCGGCACCTTGAGCGGCACGGCGGTCAGCAAGACCTGGTCGTTCACGACCAAGTAAGCGGCGGACATGACGCTGCCGGATCACTATCCCTCCTCTCCCGCCATCCACCACGTGAACGGCGTCGCCCGCCTGATGGGCGACGCCGCCCTGTTCGGGCGCGTGCTGGCGCGCTTCCGCAAGGAGTACCGGAATATGACGGTCGTCATCCGTGGCGCCATCGAAGCCGGCAACGTGCAGCTGGCGCAACGCCTGGCCCACACGCTCAAGGGCGCAGCCGGGATGATCGAAGCGCTGCCCCTGCAGGCGCAAGCGCAGGCGCTGGAGCAGGCGCTGCGCCAGGGCGCCGATCCCGCCCTGCCCCTGGCGCGGCTGGAGCGCGCGCTCGATGAGGTGATGCGCGAACTGGATGCGCTGGAAGGCGCCCCGTCCGGGCCGGCCGCGCTGCAGGACGCGCTGCCGGGAGAGAAAAGCGGCGAGGCCGCGGCGACGTTGCGCGCCCTGCTCGAAGACGGCAACGGCGACGCGATCGACCTGGTGCGGGAGGCCGCGGCAAGCTTGACGAGGGAATTAGGAGAGGATCGCTACCGCCGGGTCGCGGCAGCGATCGAGGTGTTCGACTTCGAAGGCGCGCTGGCCAGGCTCAGCGCGTGAATTCGGCTTCTTCGTCGAAGGAGTCGGAACAGGATTTTCCGCAGAAGCGGCGCACGCTGTCCAAAGGTTTTTCGCAGTACCAGCACGAGCCTTTCGGCGGCAGGCTGAGACGCGCCGGCACCGGCGCTGCGCCGGTGTCGATCGATGCGGCGACGAGCGGCTCGACGGCCAGGCTCTTCTCCGGAAAACCTTCCTGTATCGTTCCCAAGGTCACCCCCTTACCGGCAGCAATTCAGTATCGCAAAGATTACTTTAGTGGAACACCGTGTGCATGAGAAAGCGCAAGCGCGGCTTGTCCATTGCATGCTGATGCGCACCCGAAGCCGTTCCAGTGTGCGCCGATTGCGCTACCTCCGCAATGGCGTGCTGACGACAGTCTTGATGTCGCAACAGTTACGGCACTCCCCGATTCATCGAAGCGAACGATGCCGGACTTCTAGCTGCGAGAAATAATAGCAGTATTGGCAACAGGCGCACGGAGCCTTTCAATCGTGCGCGGCCCGCGTCTCGGATTTGCGACGGGGTAAGTCAGCGCACCGGTTCGACGGTCACGACCAGCGCGCCGGGGATGGTATCGAGGCGGGTCGGCACGAACTGGACGCCGGCATAGCGCAGGTCTTCCGTGCGGAAGCTGTAGATGGCGACGTCACGCACCAGCTGGTTCATGAGCACATCGGCGGCGCGTCCGAGATCGTTGGCGCGGACGCTGTCCATGCCCTGGACGTCGAAGCGGTCGACGTGGGCGTCGGCCATGAACACGCCGCTGCGCGCGGCATCCACGTAGAGGTGGCCGGACAGGGTCATGATGCCGGCCCAGGACTGGCGCAGGAAAGGCGGCGATACCGACAGGTCCAGGGTCAGCGCCACACGGTCGCTGTCGGGCAGGATGTCCAGCCGCGGATGGGTGAGCTGGACGTCGAATAGTTGGAGCAGGCGGTTACGCAGCGGGAAGCGCCGCTCCAGGCCGGCCTGCAGCTTCGCCTGCGGGATCTCGACGCGGCGCGGTCCGGCGAGGCCGGCGCAGGAAGCCAGCATCCCGCCTGCCGCCAGTGCCGCCACCGTCAAACCGAAACGCCGCCGCGTGATCCCCTTTTCCATGCCCGCCTCGCCCTTCAACTGTTCAGATGGGCGAAGCGTAGCATATTCGGCTTACAGCCCCATTCCGCCCGACGCTTCGATGCGCTGGCCGGTGATCCAGGCGCTGCCCCCGGCCAGCAGGCTGGCGGCGGCGCCGCCGATATCGTCGGCCAGGCCGGCGCGGCCCAGCGCCGTCTGCGAAGCCACCCAGGCGTTCATGTTCGCATCGTCGCGCACCCGGCCGCCGCCGAAATCGGTGGCGATGGCGCCCGGCGCCAGCGTGTTCACCGAGATGCCGCGTCCGGCCAGCTCGCGCGCCAGGTAGCGGGTCAGGACCTCGACGCCGCCCTTGGCCGCGGCATAGGCGCCGGCGCCGGCCAAGGTGAAGCGGGTCAGGCCGCTGGAGATGTTCAGGATGCGGCCGCCGTCGTTCAGGCGCGGCGCCAGGGCCTGGGTCAGGAACACGGCCGATTTCAGGTGGACCGCGATCATGCCGTCGAACTGCGCCTCCGTCAGTTCCATCAGCGGCACGTGCAGGCCGCTGCCGGCATTGTTGATGAGGATGTCGAAGCGCTCGCGGCCCCAGCCGGCCAGCACCGCGTCCACCTGGCCGGCGAAGCCCGGGAAGGCGCCGCTGTCCGCCACGTCCAGCTTCAGGGCGGCCGCCTTGCGGCCCAGCGCCTCGATCGCCGCCACGGCGTCCTGCGCGGCCGCTTCGTTCTGCTGGTAGGTCAGGATGATGTCGACGCCGTCGCGCGCCAGGTGCAGGGCCATGCTGCGGCCGAGGCCACGGCTGCCGCCGGTGATGATGGCGATACGGGAGGTGTTCTGGATAGTCATGTCGGGCTCCTTTGCTTCGTTTCGTGGTTTCGTGAGAGGAGTCCAGTGTATTCTTCGTCCACACTGTAATAAACGAACGAAATCCGAATTGACTTTGCAGGATTTACGAAGAATCATGGCTGCATGAACGAACTCGATACGATCCAGGTCTTCCTGAAGGTGGCGGAACTCGAGAGCTTCAGCGGCGCCGCCCGCCAGCTCGGCCTGCCGAATGCGACGGTGTCCGCGGCCGTGCGCCAGCTCGAGCAGCAGCTGGGCACGCGCCTGCTGCAGCGGACCACGCGCCGGGTCCAGATGACGCAGGAGGGCGAAGCCTTCCACGCGCGCAGCCGCGAAGTGCTGAACGAAGTCGAGGCGCTGCGCGGCATGTTCCGCGGCGGCGCCGACGTGCTCACCGGCCGCCTGCGGGTCGACATGTCGGTGATGATGGCCACCAAGCTGGTGCTGCCGCGCATGAAAGAATTCATGGCCCGGCATCCGCAGCTGACGATCGACCTCGGCACCGCCGACCGCCGCGTCGACCTGATCCGCGAAGGCTACGATTGCGTGCTGCGCGCCGGCACCCTGCTCGATTCCAGCCTGGTGGCGCGCCCGCTGGGCAGCTACCGGCAGGTCAACTGCGCCAGCCCGGCCTACCTGGAACGGTACGGCCCCCCGCAGCGTCTCGAAGACCTGGCCCGGCATCGCCTGATCCACTACGACGCCCAGCTGGGCGGCAGCGCCCCGGCCTGGGAATGGTTCGACGGCGAGCGTACGCATTACGCGCCGGTGGGCAGCGCGCTGACGGTGAACGGCACCGCCTCCTACGAAGCCGCCTGCGTGGCCGGGCTCGGGATCATCCAGGTGCCGCAGGCCGGCCTGCGCGAGCAATTCAGCGCCGGCCGGCTGGTCGAGGTGCTGCCGGACTACCGGCCGGCACCGATGCCGCTGGCTTTCGTGTATCCGACCCGGCGCCACGTGCCGGCGCGGGCGGTGGCCTTCATGGACTGGGTGGCGGAGCTGATGGCGCCCTATCTGGATTCGGGCGAGTAGTAATAAGGCGTCTTCCGCGCCCACTCCGTGCCCGGATAGCGCTTTTGCAGCAGGTTGAAGGCCTTGCGCGACAGCTGCGATGCGCCCGGGTCGAGGCAGCCGCCGCGCGTGGACATCACCACGACGTGCAGCAGCCAGGGCAGCTCCGGATCCTTCGGGTGGCTGTCCAGCCAGGCCAGCACATCGTCGCCGACAGTGCCGGTGGCGGTTTTCATCGGCGCCAGGCGGGCCAGCTCGTCGCGCACGGCATCGGCATTGCCGGTGGCCGGCATGACGGGCAGGCGCCAGGCGAAGCGGTCCTCGCCGATTTGCGCAAAGTCGGTCCCGCGGAAGTAGCACCAGTTGGAGGCAGTGACCTCGTCCTCGTTCATGCGCGCAACCGGCTGGGGCGCCATGTCCAGCTGCGCGGACAGGCCGAAGCGCAGGGCCGCCACCAGCGCAATATGGCGCCGTTCAGCGCTCGACCCTGCGCGGCTGTAACGCTGTGCCGGCGCCTCCAGTTCGGGTACCAGCTGCGCGAGCACGGCAGCGGCAGCGGCACCCTGCTCCGGCTTGTCGAGCAGGGAAGCGCGGATCCATGCGGCGCCGGCGGCGCGGGCGCGCAGCGGCTTGGGCAAGCTGTCGACACGCGCCAGCTCGACCATGCCCGCCACCGGCAGGCCGACCTTGAACCACAGCAGGCCGTCGTCGTTGATCATGTCCTCCTTCTGCGCGGGATTGCCCTTGCGGTAATCGACGTTGGTGCGCAACAGCCAGGCAGCGGCGTCCGGCACCGAAGTGGCGACGGCAAAGCGCTCCTCACGGAACAGGTTGCGCGTGCCCGGCGACAGCGTGCGCCGCAGGGCCGCCTCGCTCACGGCGCGCGCTTCCTGCTGCCGGCCCGCCAGGCGGTACAGGCGTGCCAGGTGGTAGCGCAGGGTCAGCCCGGACGGATCATCGACGCCGACCGCCAGCGCCGCACGCTCCATCTCCGGCGGCATGTTTGATGCCAGCATCATCGCCGCTACCAGCCAGGTATTCGCCCTGGTCTGCTGCCAGCGCTGCAGCGCATGCGTGGCCTGGGTGGCGCAGGAAGGCTCCTTGCGCTGCCGGTCGCAGCCTTGCAGGGTCTCGATCCAGTCGATGAAGTCGTACTGCTTGCCCGCCTGCGGCCTGGCGCCATCCATCAGGATCGTCCAGTCGCCCAGCCGGTCCAGCGCGAACGGGTCGGCTGCCGGATCGTCCAGGTAGCGGTTCAGCTCTTCCAGGCGGATCTCGGGCGTGAGATTCACACGCATCGAACGCAGCAGCGCCCGGGTGGGTTCATGCATGGGTGCGAGCGAGGCGTCGGCCAGGATGACTGCACCGCGCTGCTCGAGCGCGCGCGCCTCCCTGTCGCGCGGGGCCAGTTCGTGTTCCTTGACGGCCAGCGCGCGCCGGATGTCCGAGCGCAGCGCCAGGTATTGGCCCAGGCCCTGCATCGGATGGCCGCGCGTGGCGCCGATGCGCTCGAACTGCACCGTGCTCTCCGCATAACGCTGCAGGTAGAAGTTCCAGGCGGCGCGCTGGTAGTCGCGCAGCTGGCGCCAGAATGCCGGCTCGGATTCCGGCAGCGGCGCCGGCAGCACCAGCTGCGGCGGCTTCTGGTTGCCATAACGGTAGCGCGCATCCTCCGCTTCGGCACAGGCTTCGGCAACCTGGTACTGGGCACGCACCCAGGCGGCGCGCCTTTCCTTGTTCGCGTCCGGGCGTGCCGCCAGCATGCGCCAGGTCAGTCTGGCCTGCTCGTTCGCGGCCGCCGGGCAGGCGTCGTATTTGTAGAGCGCCCGATCGTTTTCAGCGACCTGCAGGATCTCCGCGAGAATGGCCAGGGGTCCCTGCAGCGGCGACTTTCTCGCGTCTTCCACTTCGGTCGCGGTGGCATCGGCCCAGCCGTGATCGAAGGCCGAACCGTCGGCGCGCGCCAGGCCGCCAGCGGTGCCCGGCGCTGCGGCCACCTTCGGCCCGAGCGAGATCGCGCGCCACGCCGTGTACAGGTAGACGCGGCGCATGCCCGGCTGCAGGACGCCGAGCTCCCCTGCCTGGAAACGCTCGAGCGGAATGTCCGGCGCGCGGTAGGCCTTGAACATGCTGTAGCTGGGACCGTAGTCGCCGCTGGCGCCGGCATCCACGGTCACCGATAATGCGGCGGCAAGCATGGCGGCGATCATGGCAGCCCTCGGAAAACGCTTCATTCGGAATCTCTCCATCCTTTTTCATCGAACCAGTAAGTGCGCCTGTAGCGCGCCGCCACCGCGGGCGCGAACGGCTCCTGCCGCGAAAAGCCGGCACTGCCCGTGCGGCAAAGCGGATGCAGCAGCTGCGGCCGGGACCCTACGATATCGCGCAGCGCCGCATTGTCGCGGCCCATTCGGAAGAACATCGGCACCACCTCGTCGGCCTTGAGCCCGTCCAGCCAGGACGGCGAGCGGCACCACCAGCCGAGCGCCGTGACGCTCAGGCGTACGCCATGCGGCAGGGAGTCGTGGATGCTGTTCACCAGGGCGCGATAGTCGGCGCGCTGCGAAGGACGGGCCTCGAGGTCCAGCTGGACCCAGCCAGAGGTGGTCGCGCGCGCCGCCTTGCGCATGGCCTCGATCACAACGGCGCGCGCCGGCTGCAGGCTGGCGGGCGGCCGCAGCGCATCGATCTCAACGTGCACCACCGGGACGACCCTGGTGTCCTCCGTCAGCCGCCGTGGCCGGGCGCCGGGACGCACCAGCACCTTGTCGCCGGCCAGCCAGATGTGGCGGTCGACCACGGCGACGGTCGGCCGCGACCAGGCCGGCACCGGCGCGTCGCGCCACAGCCAGGCGACGGCATCCGCGCCGGGTGCGGGCGGCAGGTCGGCGGACAGGGGCGGCATCGAATTACTTGCCGATGCAGAAGCGGCTGAAAATCACCCCCAGCAGATCATCCGGCGTGAACTGCCCGGTAATGCTGGACAGCTGATCCTGCGCCAGCCTCAGCTCCTCGGCAAACAGGTCGAGCGACTGGTCGTCCAGCGCCGCGTGCGCCGCCGCCACATCGAGGTGCTCGCGCGCCGCGCGAAGGGCGATCAGGTGACGTTCGCGCGCCAGGTAGAGCGATTCGCCGGTCTGCTGCCAGCCGGCGATGCGCAGCAGTTCCGCGCGCAGCAGCTCGATGCCGATCTTCTCGTGGGCCGACAGGTAGATGTGGGTCGCGTCCGCGCCCGCGTCCACCGAGGGTTTGTGGCCCGACAGGTCGATCTTGTTCCAGATGCGGATGACCGGCACGCCTTCCGGGAAGGCGGCGACGATCTCCTCGTCGGCTTTGGCCGGACCCAGGTTCGCGTCCAGCAGGTGCAGGATCACGTCGGCCTTGCCGACTTCTCCCCAGGTGCGCTCGATGCCGATGCGCTCGACCACGTCGATGCCCTCGTCCAGCGCGCGGATGCCGGCCGTGTCGATGATGTTCAGCGGGATGCCCTCGACCTGGATGGTCTCGCTGACCTTGTCGCGCGTGGTACCGGCGATCGGGGTGACGATGGCGACGTCGGCGCCGGCCAGCGCGTTCAGCAGCGAGGATTTACCCACATTCGGCTGGCCGACCAGCACCACGTTCAGGCCTTCGCGCAGCAGCGCACCTTGCGCGGCCTGGCGGAACACGTGTTCCAGCGCGTCGATGATGCCAGCCAGCTGGCCGCGCGCATTGGATTTCTCGAGGAAGTCGATCTCCTCCTCCGGGAAGTCGAGCGTGGCCTCGACCAGCATGCGCAAGTTGATGGTCTTGTCGACCAGCTCGTGCACGACTTTCGAGAAGGCGCCGGACAGCGATTGCGAGGCCGACTTGGCGGCGGCTTCCGTCGAGGCGTCGATCAGGTCGGCCACGGCCTCGGCCTGGGCCAGGTCGAGCTTGTCGTTCAGGAAGGCGCGGCGCGTGAATTCGCCCGGTTCGGCCAGGCGCAGGCCGACGTCCGCGCCGGCTTCCAGCACGCGCGCCAGCAGCATGCGCAGCACCACCGGACCGCCGTGGCCCTGCAGTTCCAGCACGTCCTCGCCCGTATAGGAGTGAGGGCCCTTGAAGTACAGGGCCAGGCCTTCGTCGATGACGCTACCCGCGGCGTCCTTGAACGGGATGTAGGTGGCGTGGCGTGGCGCCAGCGTCAAGCCGGGGAACAGGGCGTCGATCAGCGGCGCCAGCGACTTGCCGGAGGCGCGCACGACGCCGATGCCGCCGCGGCCGGGGGCGGTGGCGATGGCGGCTATTGGGGAGGTGTCGAGTTTCATAGAGGAGGATTGTACCTACCATCGTCATTCCCGCGCAGGCGGGGACGACGGTGGCGAAAAAAAAGCCCGTGCGAACACGGGCTTTCCGATCAAAGCATCACAGACTTACTTCGCCGGCGCATACTTCTTGGTGATCACATACTGCTGCGCCATCGAGATCAGGTTGTTCACCACCCAGTACAGCACCAGGCCCGACGGGAAGAAGATGAAGATGACCGAGAACGCCAGCGGCATGAACATCATCATCTTGGCCTGCATCGGATCGGCCGGCTGCGGGTTCAGGCGGGTCGTCACGAACATCGAGATCGCGTACAGGATCGGCAGCACGTAGAACGGGTCCGGGGCGGTCAGGTCGTGAATCCACAGGATCCACGGCGCGCCGCGCATTTCGACCGCGGCCTGCAGGGTCCAGTACAGGGCCAGGAACACCGGCATCTGGATCAGGATCGGCAGGCAGCCGCCCAGCGGATTGATCTTCTCGGTCTTGTACAGCTCCATGGTGGCCTGCTGCATCTTGACCGGATCGTTTTTATGACGCTCGCGGATCGCCTGCATCTTCGGCGTCACGGTCTTCATCTTGGCCATGCTGCGATAGCCGGCTGCGGACAGCGGGAAGAACAGCAGCTTGATCAGGATAGTGAAGGCGACGATGGTCCAGCCCCAGTTGCCGATCATCTGATGCAGCTGGTCCATGGTCCAGAAAATCGGCTTGGCGATGATGGTCGCCCAGCCGTAGTCACGCACCAGCTCCAGGCCCGGGGTGACCTTCTCCAGCACTTTCTCTTCCTGCGGACCCGAGTACAGGCGGGCCTCGTCGGACACGGTCGCGCCCGGCGCCACGGTGCCCAGCGGGATCACGGTGCCGATGGCGAACAGGTTGTTACCCAGGCTCTTCGTGTAGATGTCGCGCTGGACCTTCTCCGGCGGGATGAAGGCCGAGACGAAGAAGTGCTGCGAGATCGCGATCCAGCCGTCGGTGGCCTTGGTCGCGTGCTCGGCGTTGCCCTTGGCGATCTTCTCGAAGGTCAGCTTCTGGTACTTGTCCTGCGAGGTGTACAGGGTCGGACCGGTGTAGCTGCTGTTGAAGTAGGTGTCGCCTTCCGGCTTGCTGCCGTCGTGCTGCAGCTGCAGGTAGAGCGACGGCGATACCGGCACGGTGCCGATATTGGTCACGTCATGGCGCACGCCGATCACGTAGTCGCCGCGGCGGAAGGTGAAGGTCTTGGTCAGGCGCACGCCGCCCTGCTCCGCTTCCAGGACTAATTGAGTCTGGTTGCCGTTATCGAGCGTAACCAGCGGCTTGGCCACGAACGGGGTGTTGTGGTTCGGCAGGACGCCGGTCGCGGCCGGGGTCAGGCCAGTCTGCGCCAGGTAGAGGCGGCCCTTGGCCGGATCGACGTGGAACAGCAGCTGGTTCCTGGTGTTGTCGACCTTGTCGCGGAACTTCAGCAGCTCCAGGCGGCGGATCACGCCACCGGCGGTGTCGATGTCGGCCTTGTAGACGTCGGTCGTGATCGTGATGATCTTGGTCTGGATCGGTGCCGGTGCGGCGGCGGCGCCTTCGGCCGGAACCGGGCTTGCTCCGGACTCGGGCACGGATGCGGGCGTGGCGGCCTGGGCCGGCAGATCGTTCACTTTCGGCTGGGTAGCGGGCGCGGTCGCGACCTTGGCAGGCGGCGCCGGCGAGAACATCGACTGCTTGCCGTTGGCCACCATCCAGTCGTTCCAGAGGACGACCAGCGAGACGGCGAACACGATCCACAGGATGGTACGTTTATTGATTTCCATTGGGTCTTATTCAGGAATGGTTGCAACCGCAAGCGGTTGGTGGGGATGGCACCGGATCGACACCGCCCGCGTTCCAGGGATGGCAGCGGCAGACGCGGCGCAAGGCCAGCCAGCCGCCACGGGCGGCGCCATGCGTGCGCACCGCTTCGATCGCGTAATTGGAACAGGTCGGATAAAAACGGCAGCTCGGCCCGAACATCGGAGACACCAGTAACTGGTAACCGCGCAACAGCCGGACGAGCAGCCAGTTCATGATGGCTGTCGTCCCGAGCTGTCCGGCGCAGGCGCCGGCGCCGGCTTGCGCGGCCTTGGCGCCTGCGACGCGAACAGGCGCGCCAGCTCGGTGCGCAGCAGCGTCTTCAGGGCCGCGGTCGTGGCCGGGCCGTCCTTGGCGTTGACCGGCCGCGCGAGACGCACGATGCAGTCGATGCCAGGGAGCGGCGTGGTGCGGAACAGTTCGCGCGTGATGCGCTTGATGGTGTTACGCGTGACCGCGCGCGGAGCGAAACGTTTGGCCGCGACGACGCCCAGCCGTGCGTGCGGCAGGTCATTCGGTCGGGTATAGAGCACGAAATGCGCGGTTTTTTGTACCGGGCGCAAACGAAAAACGGATGAAAACTCATCCGTTTTTACGATACGCCGAACGCGCGCGAAGTCGTGCGAACCTTCGCCTGTCATTACTTGAAGCGCGGTCGACAGGAGCGTCTGTTGGCTTAGACAGCCAGACGCTTGCGGCCCTTGGCGCGGCGTGCGTTCAGGACCAGACGGCCACCACGGGTAGCCATACGTGCGCGGAAGCCGTGCGTGCGCTTGCGACGAACGACGGAAGGTTGGTAAGTACGTTTCATGGTGGTCTCGCTTAAAGCAAAAAGAATGCAAAAAATCGGAGCCGGCTTCTCGTGAGCCGGCAATACGCCGATGACATTTCGCAGTTGTTAAGCCAGCGTCACGCCTCAGCAAAGCTTGTTCGCCCATGTGCTGAGTGCCTGAGTCGGCAATGCGTGTGGGCGGGGAACCCTGAATTAGACAGCATTTTCAGTCGAGCTGTCAAGGAAGCTGTTGCATTGCAGCGCCGCCGAGGGCGCAGGAAAAACGGTTGCGCATGTGCATCACGCTGTTGAGATTCGGTGGAAAAAACCTGCCGCGCCTGTGGATAACTTTCGAGAAGACAGTTAAAATAGAGTGTTACGCTTTAACTTGGTCGATGTATGGAAAACTTTTGGCAAGCCTGTTCTACGCAGTTGGAACTCGAGCTGACGCCGCAGCAATATACCGCGTGGATCAAACCACTTGTCGCCCTCGACTATGAGGACGGTAAGCTGCGCATTGCGGCGCCCAACCGCTTCAAGCTCGACTGGGTAAAATCGCAGTTCGCCAATCGCATCACCGCCCTCGCCTCCGAGTTCTGGGAGCGTCCGGTTGACGTGCAGTTCGTGCTCGACCCGCGGAACCTGCCGAAAAAGCCGGCCCCGACCACGTCCACCGGCAGCCAGGGCAACGGCGCCGGCCTCAGTGGGATCAACGGTGGCAGCGGCGCGCTGGGCATCAATGCCGCCGCCGACAACACCGTGCCGGCCACCCCGGTGGTCACGCCGGACAACGTCATCGCCAACAACCCGCGCCGCGAGCAGAGCCGCGTCAATCCCGAGCTCACCTTCGAGAACTTCGTGACCGGTAAGGCCAACCAGCTGGCGCGCGCCGCCGCGATCCAGGTCGCGAACAATCCGGGCGTCTCCTACAACCCGCTGTTCTTCTACGGCGGCGTCGGCCTCGGTAAGACCCACCTGATCCACGCGATCGGCAACCAGGTGATGGCGGATCAGCCGGGTGCGCGCATCCGCTACATCCACGCCGAGCAGTACGTGCGCGACGTCGTCACCGCCTACCAGCGCAAGGGCTTCGACGACTTCAAGCATTACTACCACTCGCTGGACATGCTGCTGATCGACGATATTCAGTTCTTCGGCGG
Organism: Massilia sp. 01N410; assembly: GCF_056399665.1. Classification (NCBI taxonomy): domain Bacteria; kingdom Pseudomonadati; phylum Pseudomonadota; class Betaproteobacteria; order Burkholderiales; family Oxalobacteraceae; genus Massilia; species Massilia sp. 01N410. The sequence goes on from NZ_JBFTRV010000011.1 coordinate 24,065, forward strand.
CAAGAGCCGCACGCAGGAAGAGTTCTTCTACGCCTTCGAAGCGCTGATCGCCGCCAAGAAGCAGATCATCATCACCTCGGATACCTATCCGAAAGAGATCACCGGCATGGACGACCGCCTGATCTCGCGCTTCGACTCCGGCCTGACGGTCGCGATCGAACCGCCGGAACTCGAGATGCGGGTGGCGATCCTGATGAAGAAGGCGGAATCGGAAGGCGTGGTGCTGAACGACGACGTCGCCTTCTTCGTGGCCAAGCACCTGCGTTCCAACGTGCGCGAGCTGGAAGGCGCGCTGCGCAAGATCCTGGCCTACTCGCGTTTCCACGGCAAAGAGATCACCATCGATGTGGTGAAGGAAGCCCTGAAGGATCTGCTGTCGGTACAGAACCGCCAGATTTCGGTGGAAAACATCCAGAAGACCGTGGCCGACTTCTTCAACATCAAGGTCGCGGACATGTATTCGAAGCGCCGCCCGGCGAACATCGCCCGTCCGCGCCAGATCGCGATGTACCTGGCGAAGGAACTGACCCAGAAGAGCCTGCCGGAGATCGGCGAGCTGTTCGGCGGCCGCGACCATACGACGGTGCTGCACGCCGTGCGCAAGATCGCCCAGGACCGGCAGAAAAATGCCGAATGCAACCATGAACTGCACGTGCTGGAGCAGACACTGAAGGGCTGATGCACGGCGGGTAAAACCCTCTCGCTGTAAGGGATGTGCCGGGAGGGTTTTTCCTTAGTGATTTCTGGCAAAATATTGCGCAGACAACATTTTTACCTTATAAAAACCGAGGGATATTTATGCAACTGGTCAAAACCACCCGAGACACGCTTCTCCGGCCACTGCAGATCGTGAGTGGTATTGTCGAGCGTCGGCACACCATGCCGATTCTGGCCAATATCCTCATCCGCAAGAATGGCGAGAGCGTTTCTTTCCTGTCGACCGACACCGAGGTGCAGATCACGACCCTGGCCAATATCGGCTCGGGCCCTGAAGAAACCGGCACCACCGTCGCGGCCCGCAAGCTGCTCGACATCCTGCGCGCCCTGCCGGAATCGGGCGACGTGACGATGACCCTGCTGAACAAGCGCCTGACCGTGCAGAGCGGCAAGTCGCGCTTTGCCCTGCAGACCCTGGCGGCCGAGGAATTCCCGACCGTCTCCGTGGCCGACACCTACAACGCCTCCGTCACCCTGCCGCAGAAGACGCTGAAGCACCTGTTCAACATGGTGCACTTCGCGATGGCCCAGCAGGACATCCGCTACTACCTGAACGGCCTGTTGCTGGTGCTGGACGGCCACAACGTGATCGCGGTCGCGACCGACGGCCACCGCCTCGCCTTCGCCCAGGTGGAAGCCGAGCAGTCCTTCGAGCGCCAGGAAGTCATCATCCCGCGCAAGACCATCATCGAACTGCAGCGCCTGCTGGAAGAAAGCGACGAGACCGTCCGCCTGGACATCGCCGCCTCGCAGGTGAAACTGACCTTCGCCGACATCGAACTGGTATCGAAGTTGGTCGAGGGCAAGTTCCCTGACTACACCCGCGTGATCCCGAAGGGTTACAAGAACGACTTCACGATCAGCCGCGACGAACTGCTGCGCTCGTTGCAGCGCGCCGCGATCATGACCAGCGACAAGTTCAAGGGCGTGCGCTGCCTGATCGCCCCGGGCTCGATGAAGATCAGCTCGACCAACGCCGACCAGGAAGAGGCGGTGGAAGAACTGGAAATCGACTACGGCGGCGATTCGATCGACATCGGTTTCAACGTGACCTACCTGCTGGACGTGCTGAACAACCTGAAGTGCGACCAGGTGAACATCTCGCTGGGCGATTCGAATTCGTCGGCGCTGATGTCGATTCCTGAAAATGGCGACTTCAAGTACGTCGTCATGCCGATGCGTATTTAATTAGGGCAAAGCGCCCATATATTCGTCTATTGTGGCTACGTCGTTCCCGCGAAAGCGGGAACCCATGCTGAGCTGAACAACACCAGCATCGCACGCCTTCCCCATAGACGATTGAGACAGCAAGCCAAAAGCCAGCCGTCTGATTTACACGTTATTTGAGAAAGCAGTCATGTCCGAGAACACTCAAGCAGTTTTGGAATCCTCTCCTGCCAAGGCGGAAGAGTACGGCGCCTCGTCGATTCAGATCCTCGAAGGCCTGGAGGCCGTGCGAAAGCGTCCGGGCATGTACATCGGCGACACGTCGGACGGCACCGGCCTGCACCACCTGGTGTTCGAGGTGCTGGACAACTCGATCGACGAAGCCCTCGCCGGCTACTGCACCGAGATCCACGTCACGATCCACTCCGACAACTCGATCTCGATCACCGACAACGGCCGCGGCATCCCGACCGGTGTCAAGATGGACGACAAGCACGAGCCAAAGCGCTCGGCAACCGAGATCGCCCTGACGGAACTGCACGCCGGCGGCAAGTTCAACCAGAACTCGTACAAGGTTTCCGGTGGCCTGCACGGCGTCGGCGTCTCCTGCGTGAACGCGCTGTCGAAGTTGCTGCGCGTGACCGTTCGCCAAAAAGGCAAAGTGCACCAGCTCGAGTTCTCGCGCGGCGTTCCGATGGACCGCATCATCGAAGTCGTCGACGGCGTGGAAGTGTCCCCGATGAAGATCATCGGCGACACCGACAAGCGCGGCACCGAGGTCCACTTCTGGGCCGACGAGGAAATCTTCACCCACGTCGAGTTCCACTACGAGATCCTGAGCAAGCGCATCCGCGAACTCTCCTTCCTGAACAACGGCGTCAACATCAAGCTGACCGACCAGCGCAACGGCAAGGAAGAAATCTTCGCCTTCGAAGGCGGCACCCGCGGCTTCGTGGAGTACATCAACAAGGCCAAGAGCGTCCTCCACCCGACCGTGTTCCAGGCCACCGGCGACCGCCTGTCGGACCAGGGCACCAATATCTCGGTGGACGTGTCGATGCAGTGGAACGACTCGTACAACGAGCAGGTGCTGTGCTTCACCAACAACATTCCGCAGCGCGACGGCGGCACCCACCTGACCGGCCTGCGCGCGGCGATGACCCGCGTGATCAACAAGTACATCGACGAGAACGAATTCGCCAAGAAGGCGAAAGTCGAGATCTCGGGCGACGACATGCGCGAAGGCCTGACCTGCGTGCTGTCCGTGAAGGTGCCCGAGCCGAAGTTCTCGTCGCAGACCAAGGACAAACTCGTGTCGTCGGAAGTGCGCGGCCCGGTCGAAGAGATCGTGGCGAAGACGCTCACCGACTTCCTGAACGAAAAGCCGAACGACGCCAAGATCATCTGCGGCAAGATCGTCGAAGCCGCGCGCGCGCGTGAAGCCGCCCGCAAGGCACGCGACCTGACCCGCCGCAAAGGCGTGATGGATGGGCTGGGCTTGTCGTCCAAACTGGCCGACTGCCAGGAACGCGACCCGGCGCTGGCCGAACTGTACATCGTCGAGGGTGACTCCGCAGGCGGTTCGGCCAAGCAGGGCCGCGACCGTAAATTCCAGGCCATCCTGCCGCTGCGCGGCAAGGTGCTGAACGTGGAAAAGGCGCGCTTCGAGAAGATGCTGTCGTCGGAGCAGATCACGACCCTGATCGCGACCCTCGGCACCTCGATCGGCCCGGACGAGTTCAACGTCGACAAGCTGCGCTACCACCGCATCATCATCATGACCGACGCGGACGTCGACGGCGCCCACATCCGCACCCTGCTGCTGACGCTGTTCTACCGCCAGATGCCGCAACTGGTCGAACGCGGCCACATCTACATCGCCCAGCCGCCGCTGTACAAGGTGAAGGCCGGCCGCGACGAGCGCTACCTGAAGGACGACGTCGAGGAAGCGAGCTACATGATGCGCGTGGCCCTGAACGGCGCCGCCCTGCTGCCGAAGGACGGCGCGGAACCGATCACCGACGGCGCCCTGGGCGACCTGGTCGAGAAGTACAACAAGGCCAACGCCATCATGATGCGCCTGACGCGCGTGATCGACCGCGCCGCGCTGTCCGCCATCATGACCGGCGTGACCCTCGACCTGTCGAGCCAGGAAGCCGCCGAGAAATCGGCCCAGGCCCTGGCCGACGCGGTCAAGGACCCGAGCGTGAAGGTTGGCGTGCGCTCCGACGCACTGTCGGACAAGCACGCACTGCGCATCGAGCGCATCCACCACGGCAACGTGCAGGTGACCTCGATCGACGCCGACTTCGTGGCCGGCGCCGACTACGCGACCCTGGCCAGCTCGGCCGCCACCTTCCAGGGCCTGATGGGCGACGGCGCCATCATCCGCCGCGGCGAAGGCGAGAAGATGAAGGAATTCGCCGTGCGCGACTTCCAGCAGGCCATGGAATGGCTGCGCGAGGAAGCCGAGCGTGGCGTGTCCAAGCAGCGCTATAAGGGTCTGGGCGAGATGAATCCGGAGCAGCTGTGGGAAACCACCATGGATCCGACCGTGCGCCGCCTGCTGAAGGTGCAGATCGAGGATGCGATTGCTGCGGACCAGATCTTCACCACCTTGATGGGTGATGAGGTCGAGCCGCGTCGTCACTTTATTGAGTCGAATGCGCTGCAGGCGGGGAATATCGACGTTTGATCCTGCCCGATCGCTGATCGGCCAAAAGCCAGCCTTTCGGGGCTGGCTTTTTCATTTGCGCCGAACCGGCGCCTCAGCCACGTCGATAGACGCTTCGAACTGATTCAGAATCTGCATGATCGTCGAATTGGCCGCGTATTTGCGCTTCAACTGCGCAAGCTCCTTGTCCGTTCCCATGCAGGGCTTGAGGATCCGGCCATCGGCATCCTTGATGCGCCGGACCTGGTCGCAGCTTTCACGGCGGTCCATGAAGCGCTGCACGTCGCGCGGAAGATAATCCTGGGCCGGCACAGGAAATGCCTGCATCGCCAGGACAAGACAAATCAGGGATCGCTGCATTATTCACGCTCCATCGTTCCAAAGCCGGGCACAGGCAGCAATTGAAATACGGGACGGGAATGGACGTGTTGAAATTGCTCAGTCCGGGGAGGTAGCTTCGTCCATGGCGGCCAGGCGGGCGCATTCCATGAGATTCAATTCGATGAATTCATCCCAGCCGACCAGGTGGACATAATGGGCGTCGTAATAACGATCGACGCGGCAAACCAGCGGGCGCTCCGCATAGATCGCGCAGGACCTGCCCGCTTCGTCGAAATGCCTGCACGTGCCGTCGCCGCGGTCGAGGAAACGCGTTTCCTCCGCAAGGCCGACATGCCTGCAGCATGCCCCGCACCCGGTGCAAGGAAAGGTGCGGCGCGGAGCGACGACATCGTGCATGGACATCGTCAGGCAGCCAGTGCGGCGATTTCCTCGGTACGCTTTTCGGTCGACAGCACCAGGGCGCCATTCTCGTCGAGGATAGGCGTATCGATCATTGCCTTGACCAGCTGGGCGAACTTCACCGAGCGGAACACGATTTCGCGCTCCTCGTCCGAATATCTGGCGTAATTGACGCCGCTGGCTTCCACGGTGCTCGTCAGGTCGCTCACGGCACGGCGCAGCTTCGAGCTGACTTTCGAGAAGGTCGTGTTGGCGAGCGAAGACACGCGCTGGATGGCTTCGAGCTTCGAACACATGAGTTCGGCTTCTTTCTTGATCGTACGGGCCTGTTCCAGGTTGCTGTAGGCATTGTTCAGCGCCTCTTCGCCCTTGTTGCCGACGATGTGACCGAAAATGGCCAGGGCCGGGCCGGCTACGATGCCGCCCAATACCATCGTGCCGAGCGCGATGCCGCCACCGCCCGCGGCGAGGGAACCGCCGCCGATCCAGGCCAGGGTCGCGTTGGTTGCCGCCGCGCCGCTCAGGGTCGAGATGGCGGTGCCGGTGCTGGCCGTGGCCAGCAGCATCGTGCCGTTATAGGCGCCGAACGCCAGCGCCGCGCCGCCGCCCAGCCCCGAACCCAGGCCGAGGCCCGAGCTCTTGAGCAGCGCATAGTCGTCGCGCAGCGCCTGCAGCGTGATCTTCGAAAAATCGCCCAGGTTCAGCTTGTCCAGCTCGGGCGTGTGGACGGCCTTCACGTTCTTCAGCTTGCCGAAGGTGTCGACGAAATCGGCGATGACCCCATTGAAAGCGCGCAGCTTGCGGGTGCCGTAGTCCTCGAGGACCGTATTCGTCGCCTTGCGCTGCTCTTCGACGCTGCGGTTGGCGCCGTCGACCAGCGATTGGGCGGTGGTATTGATGTCTTTCGCATTGCTGTGATCGATGGCGCCGCTGGCGCCTTTGACGACGCCGTACAGGGCGGTGGCGCCCGCAATCGCGCCGAGAATGATGGGAACGGCCATGGTTATTGTCCTTATTCGAGAATGATGGCGAGGGTCTTCTGGGTTTCTACATAGGTGGTCCGGGCGCGTTCCAGCAGGTCGTTGAAGATGTAGTCTTCAAGCTGGTAGTGATGCCTGAACTCGTCCAGCAGCTGCCACTGGATATTCGAAATGCTGCCGTCCGCCAGGGCGAGCATCATGAGTTCGAACAGCATCAGCTTGGGCGCGCTGGGAATGTCCGCTTTCTTGTCCTTCAGGATCTCGCGCAGTACTTCGCTTGCCACCCGGACGCGCACGGCCGGGTCGTCCTCGTCGTGCAGTCGCAGAGGCTTGATCCGCGCGACCAGTTCGGATTCGATATCGGAGCGGCCGAGGGGAATGCCGGGAAGCCTGTGGAGGAAGAAACTGCCGCCTCCCTTGTCCGCGGCAATCGACGCCAGTTCTTCCATCATCCGGGTTTCATGCTCGTCACGCTGGATCGTGACGTTCGCGGATTTGGCATTGTCCGCAATCGTTTCGCGCCGCTTGCCGCCCCAAAGAACGGGCTTGTCCGACAGACTCAACAGCTCCGCCATGCAAAGGAAAGTGCGCTTGTCCTCATCAGAAAGCTGCTTCAGCAGCATGTATTACCTCCGGCTTATTTGGAAAAAGTGAATTGACGCGCCACGCTCACAGCCGCAATGGCTCGTCGGAATCCATGAAAGCATCGAATTCCGATTGCGATGCAAACTGCAACTGCTTGCCGAGCAAGGTCGCGTAGTGATTGATGGCGGCGGCGAGGTCGTCGACGCCGCCGCCGCGAAGTGCATCGACCGCCTGGAACAGGTCCTGTGTTTCACGACGCAGCTGCGGCATCTCGCTGGCCACCATCGCGTCCAGCGCGGCCTGCTCCTCGGCGATCTGCGCCCGCGCACCGGCTTCGATGGCGCGCACCCGCGCGAGGTGTTCGCGCGACAGCTCCGCCCCTTTTGCCGCGTCGAGCGCGCTCTGGTAGAAAATCGAGGAAAGGGTGTAGCCGACCATGCCGCCGATCGCGGCGCCAACGAAGGGAATCGGGACCACCACCTGGCCAAGCGCAGCAAACATGCCGCTCGACAGCATGCCCGTACCCTTTTCCCCGATTTCCATGAGCAGCTGCGATTCCGTTATCTCGCCGCGCACGTAGCTGGCGATCGACGTGCCCAGGGACAGGCAGACATTGACCACGAGCGTAGGAGCACTGGTATTCGCCAGCGCGCGGATGCCTTCGCGGCTGGATTGCTGCATCAGGGCCTTGGTTGCCGAGCCGACGAAAGCCGTACCGTAAGCGGTGGCGCCGGACTTGACGACGTCTTTTGCGATCTCGCCGGCGGCTTCGCGCAATTCCTTCTCGTTCTGCGCCACGGCGAAGGCATTCTTGAGCAGGGAAACGCTGCCGCCGATAACGGCGCCGTATTTGGCCGCCTGCGTGCCGGCCCGGTGGCTAGTCCTGGCAATGTCGCGTACCGTGGCGAGCGTCGGATGCTGGCGGTAGAAGATAGCCTCTTGCGTCGTCAGGCCGCTGTCGCAGACGTTGTCGGCAAGTTCCTCGTAATTCGCGGCTTCGCGCCGCAACCTGGCGGCCACCTCGGGCTTGCCGTTCTGCTCGGCCTTCTCGGCATTCTTGCGCAGGTTTTCGGCCTGTTTCTGGCAATAGGCCTTGGCGTCGACAAACTGTTCGGACGGCAGTTCCAGCTTCACGCCGCGATAGCGGGCGAACTTGCCGTCTTCGCCGGCGATCCGGGCAAACAGCTGATTGCGGTTACCGACGAATTTCATTTGGGTTTCGGTACCCTGGACGATCTGCCCGTCGAGAACCTGGACCCGGTCGACCACGTTATGGTTTTTCCCATACTGCGGCAGGTCGTCACTCCTTACCGTACGCTGTTTCGAGCCCTTGATGATGGCTTCCGCGTTATCGCGGCTGGTAGTCGCCACTTCGGCCGAAAAACCGGCCTGCTGCTTGATGTTCTTGGCAGCTTCTTCCGGATTTGCACTGACCTTGTGCTTGGCAATGCCGGCCAGGCCCTTCGCCAGTTTTTGGCCGGTCTCGTTATCGACACCGCGATAACCTTTGATGTATTCGGCGTTCGCGCTGCCGAAACGTTCCACCGTCTCCCTGGCCGACATGACGACGCCTGCGCGCACGGTGTCTGAATCCCGTTTTGCTGTTCCAGCCGACAATTTATCTTTCTTTTTCATAACTTTTATCATAGCACGCTGGTTTTACGGGCTTCAGGACTGGACTTGCATTGTGGAAAATAAATGACGCTTGAGCTGGTTGAATTCTTCCTTCGTCAAGGCGCCGTGCTGGTAAAGCTCGAACAGGCTTTTCAGCTTGTCGACCTGATCCGGATCGCGCCCGGCTGCATCGGCGACAACCGGCTCCGGTTTCGCTACCAGGCGGGAACAGATACGGCCGGCGCCACGCGCGACCGAGGCCAGGCTGGCATAGACGCCGCAAAGCAGGAAGAAAAAGAAAAGGATGACGCCGATCATCAGAATAATGCGCATGATTTATTGAATAAAATTCCAAGCTAGAAGGTATTCTCATCAAGGCAGCGACAAAAGGCGTCGCGGGAATTCATCGATCAAGCCTCAGCTTCGCCATGTGCCGCTGGACTGGCAAAGAAACCACGCTTTCTTTGTTTTTCTATTAATAGAGAATACCGCTGTGATAGTCTGTGCTCATGTTTTCGATAGCCAGCACCAGGCACTTCGGTGGCCTTCTTATGCAGAGCGATCAACGGCGCATGAGCACGGCGCTACTGATCGCCGTGCTGCTTCACGCGCTATTACTCAGCATTACCTTCGGTGGCCAGACCTTCGGCCTTCCCGGCTTCAAGCTGCCATGGAAAGAAAGGCGGCTCGGCGCCGACGATTTACGGGTCATGCTCGCGCCATTGCCGGCGCCGGCACAGGCCCGCAACAGCGTCTTTCCGCCGCGGCCGGAATCGCCCGCCCAGGAAGCCAATCCCGTGCTCGCGCCGGAGAACGTCTCCACGCTCGGCAGCACGGTGTCGTCCGTGTCGACGTCGCCGATTGCGGCGCCGTTGCCGAATCCCAAGCCGGCTGCGGCCTCGGCGCCTGCATCCGCGGTCGAACCCGTCATGACGGTGAACAAGCAAGCCCTTGCAAAGCTGTCGACGGCCCCTGTGCCGCGACAGTCCCCGGCACACATCGACGAAGCGCCAACCGAAAGCATCACCCGCGAAGTCGCGCAGCCTCCGGTTGAACAGGCGATCCAGGAGCGTGCGGCACTCGATCAGGCCGGACTCGAACAGGAGAAGCAGCTTGCTGAAAACCTGAGGCAAACCGAATTGATGGCCGCTGCACAACGCGAGGCAAGCCGCCAGGAGCTGCTCCGCGCAGAGACTGCCCGCGCCGAACGGGCCGCAAAGGACGAGGCGGCCCGACTGGACGCCGAACGCCAGGAACTTGCGCGGCAGGAGAGTCTGCGACGCGAAACTTTGCGTCAGGAACAGGCTAAGCAGGAAGAAAAAGCGCGGGAAGCGGCTGCCCGGCAAGAACAGGAAAAAGCCGAACTCCTTCGGCAGGAAGCGGCGCGCAAGGAAGCCATCCGGCAAGAGCAGGCAAAGCAGGCGCAACTGGAACTGCAGCGCCAGGAACGCGCCCGCCAGGAGGCCGCCCGGCAGGAAGCCGTTCGGCAAGAACAGGCAAAACAGGCGCAGCTGGAAGCACAACGCCAGGAAGCATTGCGTCAAGAGCAGGCCGCTCAGGGCGAAAAGGCGCGCCTGGCGGCAGAAAAACTGGAACAGGAACGCGCCGACGCCGCACGGCGGGAACAGGCGCTACGTGACAAGGCCGCGCAGGAAGCCGAACGCGAAGAGCGCCTCAAGGCGATCGGAAGACAGTTGGCTCAGGAGGCGGCACAACGCGATGCGGCATCGCGCTCTACCCTCCCCTCGGCCAGCAACCTGCGCCGCGGCTGGCTGTTCGGCCGCGCCGATGCGAATCGCGATCTCGTCCTTTACGCCGAGGCGATCAGCCAGAAGATCGAAAAGAACATGACCTTCGAGATGATCCGCGAGGTCATCAAGCAAGCTCACAATCGGCCGACGGTGACGATCGCCGTACGGTCCGACGGGACCGTTGAAAAGGTGACCTTCGTGACGTCGAGCGGCGTTCCCGCCATCGACGACGCAGTGCGCAAGATCATCGCCAGCCAGGCTCCCTATGGGGCATTTCCGCCGTCGCTGGCGCGCCAGTACGACGTGATCGAAATCCGCCGTACCTGGATCTTCGATATTGCCGTCCGGCTGGAATGAATCCCCTTTGGATTAACGATAAAGCCGTAGCTTGGCAACGGCCCGGCTCTGCATTCCTGTCTGGATCGACAGGGATGGCCGAGGCGTCGCAGGCTGCATGAAACTCGTCAGCACCCGGCCCAAGGGCTTTTCCACCCAGCGGTAAAAGGCCGCTCCGGCCGCCAGGCTGGCCATCCACGCCACCAGCATCCCGAGCGCCTGCTCATGCGGCTGATCCGACACGAAACGGGTAAACGCCGCATTCACCACCAGGCATACCGGAAAGTGGACGAGGAAGACCGAAAACGAGATCGCCGCCATGCGATTCACGAGCGCCCATCCATGGCCGCGATAATCCGCGAGCCTGATGCGGCCAAACAGGAACAGCACGCAAGCCACCACCAGCGCCACCGCAATCCGGCTGCGGAATTCGAGATTCAATGCCAGCAGCGTCGGCACCACCATGACCATCAGCAGCACGGCGGTTTCGCCTGGCCGGCGCGCCGGATCGCTCGCCCACCATGCCAGCATGCCGAGCCCGTAACTACCGAAGAAATACGGCGCCCACACATCCCAGTCGGCATCGCGATTGAAATACAGCAGGGAGATGCAGACGCCAATGGCAACCACGGCCGGCGTCAGCCAGGACCGGCGCCGCTGGTTCGAAACGCGGCCGGCACTCCACAACAGCAGGGTCACCAGCGCATACAGCTGAAAATCGATCGCCACATACCAGGCGCCTGCAGACAGGGCCTCATAACCCAGCACGTCATGCAGCAGCAGAAAATGTGCGCTCAGTTGCGGCAGCGTCGGCGGCGCCGAGATCGAATCGTGGGTCATCCATTGGCTGGCCAATGCGGAGGCGCCGATCGCCAGCAGCATCGCCGCCATGAAGGGCAGTGCCAGCCTGATATAGCGGCGCCAGATCGTGGCGAAAGGATGTTCAATGCCGGGATGGGCTTGCGGGGAGAGCGATTTCGCGGCCAGGAAGCCGCCGACGACGAGGAATACCTGCACGGCGATGCGGCCGTATTCGTCGAGCCAGTCGATCAGCGCCGGCATCAGCGGCCGCGCCTGATCGGCCATCGGGCCATAGAACGCCAGGTGGTGCAGGACGATCAGCTGCGCGGCGCCGGCCTTCAGCAGATTAATCAGGCCAAACTGTTTCTGGACCGTCCGTTGGGGCCCACCTGCTCCCATTCCTAACTTCATCGGCAATATCCTCAGCAATTCCTTACCCGACCTTCATCGGGCAAGGTGCTGCCGATATTGCCGAGCGGGCGCGAATGATAGCCCACCAAGGCTGAATACGGCCACTCGTTACATTCAGTAACTTCCGTCAATACGCATCATTTAGCTGTGATTATTCGCGATCAAATTACCTTTTATATGGTGGGAATGTGAGGATTTTCGGCAGGCGTCCATGGAATATAGTTCTATGAAGAAACGTATTAAAAGGCGCCTTTAGTGCAAACGAATAAGCTCAGGCTCTCCATTGGATGCGTACCGAAATTTGTCGCTATATTCCTTTTCGGAACATATACGCTGAGTACCGCAACCGGTGCGTCGGCGCAGACTCTGCACGCGCCTTCGCGGACGCTCTACAAATGTGCGGAACAAGGCAAGCTTACCTACTCGGATTCACCCTGCCTGGGTGCCGAAAAACTGGAGGTCGAGCCGACTCGGGGAGTCAACAAACTTTCCGGGGAAAAGCGAGTTGGTCCCGATGTCCAACGTGAGCTTGAGCGGGAAATGTTCGCCGAAATGGTACGTCCGCTCACCGGCATGAGCAATAAACAGTTCGAAGTCGAAGTGCGACGAGTGAAGCTACCTTGGGTAGCACAACAGGAATGCCGTCGCCTGGATCAGGACCTCGTCACCACGGAAAACGAAGAAAAGCGAGCCGCACAGAACGCATTACGCGACGTCCAGGCACGCCTGTTCTTGATGCGGCAGCGTTTCCGGGAACTCCGCTGCTGACATCCAGTCCAGGCATCACCCCCGCCTCATCGGCACCGCCAACCCGCGCCGGCTCGCCACCTGCACCATCAGCGCCGCCCCGGCCGCCACGCAAAACGCCAGCCCGATCGACTGCCCGCGCAACAGCAGCGACAGCACCACGCAGAAAGTCGCAAACGCGTAATACCCGCGCACCATGCCTAGCAGGATATTTACCGCATACTCGCGCCCCGATGCGGCATGCGAGAAGCCGACCAGGATCGTCCCCATCACCGGGAACATCGCAAAGAAGCCGCTCAGGCGCGGCCCGATGCCGGCGGCGGCATATGTGACCGTCAGGGTCAGGAGGGCGCCGGCCAGCATCCGCAGCGCCAGGTCGTTCGGCTGCACCGGGCTGCGTGCGCCGGCGCCATGCATGCGCGGGAACAGCCGCGGCGCCAGCGCCAGCACACAGACGACCAGGACGAAGCCCGGCAGCAGCGGCAGTTCGATCAGTTGCAGGCCCGCCACCGCGGCCGCATAGGCCGTCAGCGCCGCCAGCAGCGAGCCGGGAACGCCGAAGCGGCCGGAAGCCCAGGCGTAGGCCAGGCAGAACACCAGCACCGCGATCACGGCAATCAGGGTATGCGCGGCGGCGGTCGCCACGAAGCCGGAACCCTGCTCGATCGCCATGGTCAACAGGATAGGGCCGGCCACGATGGGAAGTGCCGACAACCATCCGGCCGCGTTCGGTCCCCAGCGCCGTCCAGCCAGCGTGACCAGGTAGATCAGGGCAGGAACAAGGCACAGCTTCAGGACGAGGACGGTGGTCAAGGCGGGCTCGGGATCATGTATAGTCTAGTCGGCAATTATCCCACGCTGCGGTACCCATGACTTACCGACTCGCCATCTTCGACTTCGACGGCACCCTGGCCGATTCCTTCCCCTTCTTCCTCAGTGTTTTCAACACGATTGCTGACCGTCATGGTTTCCGCCGCATCGATATCGAGAAGTCCGCCCACCTGCGCCACTACAACACGCGGCAGATGATGGAGCACGTCGGCATGCCGGCCTGGAAGCTGCCGGCGGCCTCCCGTACTTTCATGGCGATGATGAAGGAGAGCGCCGGCTCGATCGCGCTGTTCGACGGCGTCGCCGAGGCGCTGCGGCACCTGGCCGAGCGTGGCGTGCTGATCACGGTGGTGTCGTCGAACTCCGAGCACAACGTGCGCACCGTGCTGGGGCCGGAATTGTCCGCCCTGGTCAGGCAGTTCGAATGCGGGATGTCGATCTTCGGCAAGGCCAGCCGCATCCGCGCGGTGCTGAAGCGCTGCGGCGTCGCCGCCGGCGAGGCGATCTGCATCGGCGACCAGGGCACCGACGCCGAAGCTTCGCGCAAGGCCGGCGTGGCCTTCGGCGCCGTGCACTGGGGCTATGCCGCCATCGAGGCGCTGCGGACGGCAGGCTGCGACGTCGAATTCTTCACCCCATCCGAGCTGCGCCGGATAGCTGATTTGTAAGAATTTATTGCAACGCACAAAATTGTGGTTCTCCCTCATTGAAAGCAACTACTTCGCATGCTAAACTTTCGCATTCAAATAGTATTTACATGAATAAATAAATGCGCTTATCGGACCAGACCCTGAGCAATCTCACCGCCGCTCTCACCCTTTCCTCGCGCGTCTACCGGGCCGCCGCCGACAAGGTCGCGGCCGACTACGGCCTGTCGCAGGCAACCGGCCTGCCGGTGCTGGTCATCAGCCGCTTCGGCGAGAACGGCGTGCGACCCGGCGTGCTGGCCGAGACCCTGAGCCTGGAAGCCTCGTCGATGGTGCGCGTGGTCGACCACCTGATCGAGTCCGGCCTGCTGGAGCGCCACGACGATCCGAACGACCGCCGCGCCAAGATCCTGCGCCTGACCGACGAAGGCTACAAAACCGCCGAGCTGATGGACCAGGCCCTGGTCCCGTTCCGCCGCAAGCTGTTCGATGCCTTCGAGCCGGCCGACGTCGAAGCCTGCCTGCGCGTGCTGGCCGGGCTGCCCGACGCCATCACGAATCTCACCCTGTCCCAAGCCGCCGAACGCAAGAGCGCATGAAGCTGTTCACCTGGTCGGAGGCGCTGTTCTCCGTCAAATCATTCGTGGCAGCGATGCTTGCGGTGTACATCTCGATGCGCATCGGACTGCCACGACCTTTCTGGGCGATGATGACCGCCTACATCTGTGCCGCCCCGTTTGCCGGACCGACCCGTTCCAAGGGCCTGTACCGCGCGGGCGGCACCATCCTGGGCGGCACCATGGTCACCTTCGTGGTGCCGCGCCTGGTCAACTCGCCCGAGCTGCTGTCGCTGGTGCTGGCGCTGTGGATCGGCGGCTGCCTGTTCGTCTCGCTGCTGGACCGCACCCCGCGCTCCTATCTCCTGATGCTGGCCGGTTACACCGCCGGCCTGATCGCCTTCCCGGCCGTGAACGACCCGGGCGCCATCTTCGACATCGCGCTGGCGCGCGTGGAAGAGATCACGCTGGGCGTGACCTGCGCGACCCTGATCCACAGCCTGGTGCTGCCGGCGCCCTTCGGCCCGGTGCTGCTGGCGCGCCTGGACCATGCGGTGCGCGATGCCCAGCACTGGATCCGCGACGCCCTGAATCCGGCCGGCGATGCCCGTTCCGCCGGCGACCGCCGCAAGCTGGCCGGCGACATCACCGAGCTGCGCCTGATGAGCACCCACCTGCCCTTCGATACCTCGCACCTGCGCTGGACCGGGCGGGCGGTGAACGCGCTGCAGGAACGCCTGGCGCAGTTCGTGCCGGTCGTCTCCGGCATCGAAGACCGCCTGACCGCGCTGCGCACCATGGGCGCCACCAAGGTGTCGGAGCACTGGAGCGCGCTGCTGAAGGATGTGGTCGCGCTCACCGACAATCCGAAGGAGACCGTGATCGCCAGGCAGGGCAAGCTGCTGCACGACCGCATCGACGAACTCGCACCAAAGGTCCACCGCGACCTCGGCTGGGCCGGCATGATCGAGCTGAACCTGGCCGCCCGCCTGCGCCGCCTGGTCGACATCTGCCTCGAGACGCGCGCCCTGCGCCAGCACATCGATGCCGGCGTCGCCGGCCGCCTGCCGGACGAAGTGCGCAAGCTGCCGAACGTGCCGCCCAGCGCCCTGCACCTGGACTACGGCATGGCCGCGCTGTCGGCCTTCGCCGCCACTTTCGCGGTGCTGATCTGCTGCGCCTTCTGGATCCTGACCGGCTGGCCGGGCGGCGCCACCGCGCCGATGATGTGCGCCGTGCTGTGCTGCTTCTTCTCGACCCAGGACGACCCGGTCCCCTTCATCAAGAGCTTCCTGCACTGGACCATCTATTCGATCCCGGTCTCGGCCCTGTACCTGCTGGTGCTGCTGCCGGCGGTCCACGGCTTCGAAGCGCTGATGCTGGTGTGCGCGCCGATGTTCCTGGTGCTGGGCGTGCTGCTGGCCCGTCCGGCCACCTTCGGGCGCGCCATGCCCTTCCTGTTCGGCATCTGCGGCACCCTGGCCATGGTCGATACCCATAACGCCGACATGATGTCCTTCATGAACATGATGCTGTCGCAGGTGCTGGGCCTGACCGTGGCCGCGGTGACGACCCGGGTGGTGCGCACCGTGGGCGCCGCCTGGACCGCGCGCCGCCTGCTGAAGGCCGGCTGGAGCGAGCTGGCGCGCCTGGGCGGCGGCGAAAAGACCACGCTGCCGGAATTCTCGGCGCGCATGGTCGACCGCATCGGCCTGCTGACCCCGCGCCTGGCCTCGGCCGGCGGCCACCAGGACCTGCAGGCGCGCGACGCGCTGCGCGACCTGCGCATCGGCCTGAACATGACCCTGCTGCAGGAAGCCCGTCCCCAGCTCGGCCGCGGCGACGCCGCCCTGAGCCCCCTGATGTCGCAGCTGTCGCAGCATTTCGCGCGCCTGCCTGCCGTCGACAGGAATGGCGAAGCGCAGCTGCTCGACGCCCTCGACAACTCGCTGCGCGCCATCTGCGAAGGCGCCCAGGATGGCGCCCAGCGCGAGGCGCTGGCGGCGCTCACCGGCATCCGGCGCGACCTGTTCCCTCAGGCGGCGCCGTACCAGCCTGCCCTTATGACTGCAATCTGACAATGGAGATCCGATGATCGGCGAAGTCAGCATCTATGGCCTCTTCCTTCCTCCGCTCCTGCTGCTCACGCTGGCGGCGTTGGTGGTGTCGCGCCTTCTCAACCTGGTCCTGGCCCGCACCGGCTTCTATCGCCTGGTGTGGCACCCGGCACTGTTCGATTTTTCCCTGTTCGTCATCGTGCTTGGCGCACTGACGTATTTCACACGTAACTGGTCCTGACATGGCTTCGAAAAATTTTCTTCCGGCGGTCGGCCGGGTGGGTATCACTTTGCTGGTGGCCGCGGGCGCTGCCTACGCTGGCTGGCAGCTGTGGCGCCATTACGAGGTCGAGCCCTGGACCCGCGACGGCCGCGTGAAGGCCTATGTGGTGCAGGTGGCGCCGGACGTGACCGGCCAGGTGACCAAGGTCTACGTGCACGACAACCAGCGCGTGGCTCTAGGGGAACCGCTGTTCGAGATCGACCGCGCCCGCTTCGAACTGGCGCTGCGCCAGGCCGAGGCCCAGGTGATCGCGGCCCAGGCCGCGCTGTCCCAGGCCCAGCGCGAGAACACACGTAATACCCAGCTCGACGACCTGGTCTCGCAGGAGACCCGCGAACAGGGCCAGACCCGCACCGACCAGGCGCGCGCCGCCCTGGCCCAGGCCGAGGTCAACCGCGATACCGCCAGGCTGAACCTGCAGCGCTCGCACGTGGTGTCGGCGGTGGACGGCATCGTCACCAACCTCGACCTGCGCGAAGGCGCCTACGCCACCGCGTCCCACCCGGTGATGGCCCTGGTCGACCGCAACACCTTCTATGTCGAAGGCTATTTCGAAGAAACCAAGCTGCCCGGCATCCAGATCGGCGACAAGGTCGAGGTGACCCTGATGGGCACGCGCCAGCCGATCTCCGGCCACGTGGAGAGCTTCGCCGAAGGCATCGCCGACCGCGACCGCTCCACCGGCGCCAACATGCTGCCGAACGTGAACCCGACCTTCAACTGGGTGCGCCTGGCCCAGCGTATCCCGGTGCGTGTCGCCCTCGATCCGGTGCCGGCCAACGTGCGCCTGGTGGCGGGCCAGACCGCGACCGTGAAAGTGCTGCCGGCTGTGGCCCAGCCTGCGGCCGCTCCCGCCGCAGCGCCCACCACGGCGCCCACGGCAACGCCTGCCGCGAAGGCGCCGGCCGCCAAGGCAACGCATTAAGGAATGATCATGAACCGATACCGCTCCACTGCTAAAAGAGTACTGACCCTGTCGGTGCTGGCGGCGGCGGTCGCCGCCTGTACCACGGTCGGCCCCGACTACCACGTGCCGAAGAACGCCGTGGTCAAGCGCGACGCCGCCAACGCGCCCTTCATGGGCGCCGCCGAAAAATCCTTCAAGTCCGAGCCGCTGCCAGCCGATTGGTGGCACCTGTACCAGGACCCGGTGCTGGACAAGCTGATCGTCAAGGCCTTCAGCGCCAACGCCGACCTGCGCGTGGCCGCCGCCAACCTGCAGCGCGCGCACGCGGTGCTGGAAGAGGTCGAAGAGAAGAAGCGTCCGGAAGTCGAAGGCAGCGTAGCGCCGCTGTATGGCCGCCTCGCCGGCGAATCGATCGGCATCCCCGAAACGCTGCCGCGCACCGGCATCTACGACGGCGACATCAAGGTCTCCTACCAGCTCGACATGTTCGGCCGCATCCGCCGCGCCATCGAAGCCGTGGAAGCCGACCAGGACGCCGCCCAGGCCGCCGCCGACCTGGCCCACGTGATGGTCGCCGCCGACACCACGCGCGCCTATGTGGAAGCCTGCTCGGCCGGCTACCAGCTGAAGGTGGCGCAGCAGTCGGTCGACCTGCAGCAGAAGTTCGCCAACCTGACCACCGAGCGCGTGCAGCGCGGCCGCGGCATCGCGATCGACACCAGCCGCGTCAACGCCCAGCTCGACCAGCTGCGCGCCAACCTGCCGCCGCTGATGGCGCGCCAGCGCACCGCCCTGTACCGCCTGGCCGTGCTGACCGGCGAAGTGCCGAGCGCCTTCCCGGCCGAGGTGGCGCAGTGCACCACGCCGCCGCGCGTCGCCACCGCGATTCCCGTTGGCGACGGCGCCGCCCTGCTGCGCCGCCGTCCGGACGTGCGCCAGGCCGAACGCCAGCTGGCCGGTGCCACCGCCCGCATCGGCGTCGCCACCGCGGAGCTGTACCCGAACATCACCCTGGGCGCCTCGATCGGCGGGGTCGGCTTCATGAAGGACTTCGGCAACGCGAACACCTGGAAGTTCGCGCTCGGCCCGCTGATCTCGTGGAGCCTGCCGTCGACCAGTTCGGCGCACGCGCACATCGCCCAGGCCAATGCCGGTACGGCGGCCGCGCTGGCCCGTTTCGACTCGGTGGTGCTGAACGCCCTGCGCGAGACGGAATCGGCGCTGACGGTGTATGCCCGTGAACTCGACCGCAACGCCATGCTGCGCTCCTCGCGCGACCAGAGCGCACTCGCCTCGCAGCAGACGGCCAAGCTCTACCGGTACGGCCGCACCGACTTCCTGGCCGCGCTGGACGCCGACCGTACCCTGGCCAGTGCCGAAAACCTGCTGGCGGCGTCGGATGCGCAGCTGGCGGCGGACCAGGTGCAGCTGTTCCTGGCTTTGGGAGGTGGTTGGGAGAATACCCATGGCAAGCATGGGGAGCATGGCGAAGGCAAGGAAGCCAAGGGTGAGCACGAGGCTGCTGCGCAGCAGGCGGCTGGCGCCCACCACTAATGCGTAAACCGTCGTCCCCCCGAAAGCGGGAACGACGGGTCAGAGGAGCTTATCCAGCGTAACCGGCAAATCCCGCACCCGCCTGCCGGTAGCGTGGAACACCGCATTCGCAATCGCGGCCCCCACGCCGGTGATGCCGATCTCGCCGATGCCCTTCGCCCCCAGCGGGTTCACGTGCGGGTCGTCCTCGTCGACGATCTGCACGTCGATGCCCTGGATGTCGGCATTGGTCGGCACGTGGTACTCGGCCAGGTTGCCGTTCACCGCGCGTCCGGAGCGGCCGTCGATGAGGGTTTCCTCGAACATCGCCAGGCCGATGCCCCAGACGATGCCGCCCATCAGCTGGCTGTAGCCGGTCTTCTCGTTCATCAGCTTGCCGACTCCGTAGACGCCGACCACGCGCGGCACGCGGATCTCGCCCAGTGCCTCGTCCACCGTCACCTCGACGAATACCGCACCGAAGGCGTGCATCGAATACTTCTTCTTTTCGTCGCCGGGTTCGGCCTTCGCCGTCACCTCGACCGGCTCGCCGTGGCGCGCGACGATGGCGGCCATGGCTTCGCGGCGCGACGGTTCGTCCAGCAGATAAAGTTCGCCGTTCTCGACGCCGATCCGGTCGGCGGTTGCGCCGAACAGGGGCGAGGCCTGGTCGGCCAGCGCGATGCCCGCCAGCTTCAGGCGCAGCGCATGGCCGGCCGCCTGCACCGCGGGCGCCACGCTGGCCACCGTGGTCGAGCCGCCGGAGACCGGCGCTTCCGGCATCCGCGAGTTGCCGAGTTCGAAGCGCACCTGCTCCACCCTCAGGCCGATGGCGTCGGCCGCCACCTGGGTCATCACGGTATAGGTGCCGGTGCCGAGGTCCTGGGTGGCGGAGCGGAACAGCGCCGTGCCGTCCGGCTGCAGGCTGGCCGAGCACTCGCCGGCCGAGCGGTTGGTCGGATAGGTCGCGGTGGCCATGCCCCAGCCGACCAGCTTATCCCCGCGCTTCATAGAGCGCGGCTGCGGCTTGCGGTCCTTCCAGCCGAAGCGCTCGGCGCCGATTTCGTAGCACTGGCGCAGCGATTTGCTCGACCACGGCAGGTCCTTGCCCGGGTCCTTTTCCGTGTAGTTCTTCAGGCGCAGCGCCAGCGGGTCCATGCCCAGCTCATACGCCAGCTCGTCCATCGCGGATTCGAGCGCAAAGGTGCCGCTGGCTTCGCCCGGCGCGCGCATGAAGGTCGGCGTGCCCAGGTTCATGCACGCCAGCCGGTGCGTGGTCTGCTGGTGCGGGCTCTCGTACATCATGCGCGTGACGATGCCGCAGGGTTCGATCCAGTCCTCAATCATCGAGGTATAGGCGATGGTGTCGTGGCCGGAGGCCAGCAGGCTGCCATCCTCGGTCGCGCCCAGCCGGAAGCGCTGCTCGGTGTTGGGCCGCTGGCCGACCGGGCCGAACATATTGTTCCGGTCCAGCGACAGCTTGACCGGACGGCCCAGCATCTTCGCCGCCATCGCCGTCAGGGGCGCGTGCGACCACACCGATCCCTTCGAGCCGAAGCCGCCGCCGGTGTAGGGGCAGATCGCGGTCACGTTGTCGGGCGAGATGCCGAAGATGGCGGCAAGGATGCGCTGCACGCCCTTCATGTACTGGGTCGATTCGTGGATGGTCAGTTTGTCGCCGTCCCCGCTGTTGCTCCATTCAGCGATGGTGGCGTGGGTCTCGAGCGGATTGTGGTGCTCGATCGGCGTCGTGTAGGTCGCGTCCAGGCGCACGCTGGAGGCGAGCCAGCCGTCCGCCAGGTCGCCACGCCTGGTATCCGTTTCCTCGGCCAGCACCTTCTCGGGCGGATGCAGCTTCTGCCTGGCCTGTTCGAAGTCGAGCACGGCGTCCTTCTTCTCGTACTCGATGTGCAGCCGGGCCGCGGCTTCGCGCGCATGCTCGTAGGTGTCGGCCACGACCACCGCGATCGGCTGGTTGTTGTAATAGACGTCGTCTTCCTGCAGCAGGGTCAGGCGGCGGCCGATCGGCGGCTGCAGCTTGCCGTCCCTGGTTTCCTTCGGCAGGCGCATGGCGTTCTGCGGGGTCATCACCAGCAGCAGGCCGGGCACTTCGCGGGCCGCTCTGTCGTCGATGCGGACTACCCGGCCGCTGGGGATGGTGCTGGTCACCAGCACGGCGTGGGTGAGTCCCTCGACCTGGTGTTCGGCCGTGTAGTGGGCTGCGCCGCTGACCTTGGCCCAGGCGTCGGTACGGTTGATGGGTGCGCCGATTCCGTTCATGCCGCGGTTCCTTTCTCAGCTCCTGCTTTCCTGATGACCGTTTGCAGCGCCCGCACGACCGCGCGACGCGCCAGTTCGACCTTGAAGCCGTTGTGCGCATACGCCTGGGCGCCGGCAACCGCCGCCTCGCCGGCGCGCGCCAGCAGTTCGGCGCTCGGCGCCTGGCCGCGCAGGATGGCTTCCGCATCCGGTACCCGCCACGGCTTGTGGGCCACGCCGCCCAGCGCGATGCGCAGGTCGCGGAGTTTGCCGCCGTCGAGGTCGACGGCCACCGCCACCGACACCAGCGCGAAGGCGTAGCTGGCGCGATCGCGCACCTTCAGGTAATGCGAGTTGCGCGCGAACGGCGTCAAAGGCAGCTCCACCGCCGTGATCAGCTCTCCCGGCTTGACGACGGTATCGACGTCCGGCCGGTCTTCCGGCAGGCGATGGAAGTCGACCAGCGGCACCTGGCGCTCGCCGTCCGCTCCCTGCAGGTGGACCACGGCGTCCAGCGCCGCCAGCGCCACCGCCATGTCAGACGGGTGGGTCGCGATGCATTGCGGGCTGGCGCCGAGGATGGCGTGGATGCGGTTATGGCCGTCGATGGCATCGCAGCCCGAACCCGGGTCGCGCTTGTTGCAGCGGGCGAAGGCGGGGTCGGTGAAGTAATAACAACGGGTGCGCTGCAGCAGGTTGCCGCCCACCGTCGCCATATTGCGCAGCTGGGTCGTGGCGCCGTTCAGCAGGGCTTCGGACAGCACCCGGTAGCGCCGGCGCACCAGCGGGTCGGTGCCGACCGCCGTGTTGCTCGCCATCGCGCCGATGCGCAGGCCGCCGTCCGGCAGTTCCTCGATGGCGGACAGCGCGAGGCGGCTGACGTCCACCAGGCGCACCGGCTTCTCGATGCCGCTTTTGTACAGGTCCAGCAGATTGGTGCCGCCGCCGATGAATTTCGCGCCGGGCTCGCGCGCCAGCTCGATCGCGTGGTTCACGTCACGCGCGCGTTCGTAGAAGATCGATTGCATGCAAAGTTTCCCTTCAGGCCTGGCGCAGCACGACGCTGTGGATCGCCTTGACGATGTTCGGATAGGCGCCGCAGCGGCACAGGTTGCCGCTCATGCGCTCGCGGGTCTCGTCCTCGGTGAACAGGGAGGGTTCGAGCTGCTCGCCTTCCGTGACGGCGCTGGCCTGGCGCTGCTTGACCTCGTCGAGCAGGGCCACCGCCGAACACACCTGGCCCGGCGTGCAGTAGCCGCACTGGAAGCCGTCGCAGTCCATGAAGGCCTGCTGCATCGGGTGCGGCTGTTCGGCCGTGCCCAGCCCCTCGACCGTGACGATCTCGCGGCCGTCGTGCATCACGGCCAGGGTCAGGCAGGAGTTGATGCGCTGGCCGTCCACCAGCACGGTGCAGGCGCCGCACTGGCCGCGGTCGCAGCCCTTCTTGGTGCCGGTCAGGTGCAGGACTTCGCGCAAGGCGTCGAGCAGGGTGACGCGCGGTTCGATGTGGAGCTGGTGTTCGGCGCCGTTGATGCGCAGCTTCAGCGGCTGCGGCGGCGCATAGGGCGCGGGGGACAGGGCATGCGCGCCCTGCCCGATTTCCCGGTGTTCGTCTTGTGGCATGGTTTCGCTCGCTTCTTTAGCTGATTGACATCGGTCCATGATGGCCGAAATCCGGAAAGCGAGGAGCGCGCGTGATGTTATTCCGCCAAGGAATCAATCACTTAGGAAATTTTTGTTTTATACTCCTGACATGACCAAACGCTCCCTCCTGATCCTGGCGACGCCCTTGCTGCTGGCCGGCTGCGTCAACGAAACGGCCAGCTATGCCATCGACAGCAGCGACCACGCACTGACCGTGATCGTCACGCAGGATTATTTCTGGAGCAAGCAGGCCGGACTGCGCCTGATCGCGTCGCGGCTGCCGGACTGCCAGCGCCAGTTCGACCTCGGCAAGACCCCGATGGCCGACCTCAACGTCGAACTGTTCTCGACCGGCGAAGACAGCTACCTGCTGCGCTCGGGCGACGAGATGTGGCAGGTCGACACCCAGAACTGCACCCAACTGCCGCCGCCCGCCGACAATGTGCAGGCCCAGCCGATCGGTGTATTCCACTTCGACGGCAGGAAAAAGCTGGTGTTCGAACGCGCGGAAGGCGCGGCCGCCAGCGCTCAGTAAATCTCCTCGGTCAATCTGTTTGAATACCGCTCACGGCCGCAGCCAGCCGCGCGCGATCGGACCGGCCAGCAGGCGGCGGTACAGCGAGCCCAGCGAAACGGTGAGCAAGGCGCAGACGCTGTCCGCCAGGCGCGTCTGGAACAGCAGGGTCATGCCCAGTGCCACCGCCAGCGCGCCCAGCATATCCAGCGGCCAGTGCACGCCAACGAAGACGCGCGCCCACGCCACCACGAAGGCCAGCGGCAGCAGCGAGCGGCCGAAACGCTTCGCCGCCGGCACGCTGCTGGCGGCCAGCACCAGGGAGACGGTGAACATGATGGTGCCGTGGTCGCTCGGGAAGGAGCTGTCCGGCGCATGGTGCAGGAAATTGTGGCCGACGCCGGCAACGAAGGGCCGCTCGTGATACCACAGCAGGCCGATCACGGCATTGATGCCCAAAGCGCAGCCGGTCGCGGCCAGCGCCTTCACCGCCGCCTCGCGCTGCGCGCCCGCCCCGCGCATCCACAGGCCGACCAGGCCGATCGGCACCAGCAGGATCAGCCATTCGGCGCAGAACAGGGCCAGTTCCAGTCGCCAGCCATGCAGGCCGGCGTTGGAGTTGATCATGGAAAACCACAGCAGATTGATGTTCTCGAACATGACTACATGACGCGCGGA
Organism: Massilia sp. 01N410; assembly: GCF_056399665.1. Lineage (NCBI taxonomy): Bacteria > Pseudomonadati > Pseudomonadota > Betaproteobacteria > Burkholderiales > Oxalobacteraceae > Massilia > Massilia sp. 01N410. Next base: position 48,499 of record NZ_JBFTRV010000011.1, read on the forward strand.
TGACAAAACGCGACTGTATCAGCTCGGCAGTGGGAACTCACACACTATTACGCAAATTTAACCAAGTTCGCTGACGCGCTTACGCTGCTTGCACGCTTACTTCAGCGTTGTCCGGTCAGATGGCGCAAGCGTGCGATCTCGGTGCTGCGGCCGAGGCGTTCGAGAGCGCTCTCGAGCAGGGTGCGGTCGCCGTCGCGCAGCATGGTCCATTGCGTAAAGTATTCGTGCACGGTACGCCAGGGAGGGAACTCGGGCGGCATGCTGCGCCAGGCGCTGCCGGTATGCAGGAAGTAGAGGACGGCGCAGAAGACATCGTACAGGTCGTGCTTGCGCGGCCTGGTCTTGCGGCGCGCCGCCTCAAGCATGTCGCGGACGGTCTCGAACTGCTCGCGCGTTAGATCGCTAGGAAATGTAGGCCTGTTCATGTCGTTCGCCTCAGACAAAGTCAATTGGAGACGCGTGATACGGAACGGTTCCCGACTAGCACGTGAAGGCCTCGCGATGCCGACCAGGCGGTCGAACGGCGGGGTTTTGTCAATACAGTGTAGCAGGGGATTCCGCACACTGCTGCGGTTTTTACACAGCGATACACGGCGAGCGCGGCCCTGCGCGGCATGGCGCATCGGACCGGTGGAAGGAATGGGCGGCGCGTGGCCGCCCGGGAAGATCAGTCGCGGGCCAGCGCCAGGAACTCGGTGCGCAATCCCAGGTTCGGCTGCAGTTCGCCCAGCATGGCCGAGGTGATGGTTTCCTCGCCCGGCGTGCGGATGCCGCGGCTTTCCATGCACATGTGGCGGCACTTGATGACCACGCCGACGGCCTTCGGTTCCAGCACTTCCATCAGCGTATTGGCGATCTGGACCGTCAGGCGCTCCTGCACCTGCAGGCGCTTGGCGAACACATCGACCAGGCGAGTCAGCTTCGACAGGCCGACGATCTTGCCGTTCGGCAGATAGCCGACGGTGGCCTTGCCGAAGAAGGGGGCCAGGTGGTGTTCGCAATGGCTGTAGACCGGGATGCCGCGCACCACGATCAGCTCGTTGTATTCCTCGGCGCCATCTTCGAAGGCCTTGAGGATCTCGACCGGATCCTGCTCGTAGCCGGAAGTCCAGTGCTTCCAGGCCTTGGCGACGCGCGCCGGGGTCTCGTGCAGGCCGGGACGATTGGGATCTTCGCCGAGGCTGGCCAGCAGGCGGCGCCAGTCGTTTTCGGTGAAGACTTCTTTGTCAGACATGGTTAACCCTAAAATTGAAGACTGCCGAGAGTATATAGAAAATGCAGTCGATCTACAGACTGCGGGCTATTTCTTTGAGCGAAATGGACGCGGCCTTGGCATCGATGCGCTAGCGTGGTCGACGTCCTTTTCACTGCTAGGAGAACAGCCATGCTCGGCAGCACTGTCCTGGAAGTCGCCATCGGCCTGACCTTCTGTTACGGCACGGTGGCCCTGATCGTCACCACCCTGCAGGAGGCACTGGCCTCCCTGTTCCGCCTGCGCGCCAACACCCTGCTGGCGGGCATCAAGAGCATGCTCAACGACCCGGCCTTCGACGGCCTGGCGCGCGCCGTGTATGCCCATCCTCTGGTCAATCCGCATACCGACGGCAACGCCGCGAACGAGCGCGCGCTGCGCTCGAAACCATCCTACATCGAACCCGCGCATTTTGCGATTGCCCTGGTCGACAGCCTGTGGAAGGTACCGGGCGACTTCCTCCAGCTGCGCAGCGCCATCGACACGATCGCCGACCCGCAGCTGCGGGCCGCCATGCTGGGCATGGTTAGCCGCGCGCGCGACCTGCAGCAGTTCCAGGACATGCTGGCCGGCTGGTTCGACAATGCGATGGCGCGCATGTCCGGCGCCTACAAGCGCAAACAGCTGCTGATCTCGCTGCTGCTGTCGCTGCTGCTGGCGATCCTGTTCAATATCGACAGCATCCACCTGTTCCGCACCCTGTGGCAGCAGCCGGCCCTGGCCGCCCACCTGAAGGACGTGCCCGGCGCGCTCGACCCGGCCGTGATCGACGCCCTGATGGCCCTTCCCATCGGCTGGACGAAATTTCCGCCGGTGCTGGACGCCGACTTCGCGCTGCAGGCGGCGGGCTGGATGATCACCGCCACCACCGCCCTGTTCGGCGCGCCGTTCTGGTTCGACCTGATGCAGCGGGTGGTGCGCATGCGCGCCACCGGCGCCAGGCCGGAAGAGGTGCCGCTGGCGCTGCGGATCGAGGGGAAAGTGGCGGCGACGCCGGTACCGCTACCTTGAATTAACTCAGCGCCCGGAAGGCCGGTGCGCATCCACCAGCACGCTCGACACCGACACGTGCGGCACGCGCTCCGGCCACTCGTCGTCCGGACCGAACCAGCGCGCCTCCATGATCTCGTTGGGATCGGTACGGATCTCGCCGTCCAGGTAATCCGCGGTAAACGCGATCATCAGCGAATGCGGGAAGGGCCAGGACTGGCTGCCGAAATAGCGCAGGTTGTGCACGCGCAGGCCGACTTCCTCGAACACTTCGCGGTGCACCGCCTCCTCGATCGATTCGCCGGCCTCCAGGAAGCCGGCGAGCGGCACGAAGCGCTTCGAGGGCGACTGCGTGTGCAGGGCCAGCAGGAAGGAATCCCCCTTGCGGATCAGTACCATCATCGCCGGCGAGATGCGCGGATAGGCCATGTGGCCGCAGTTCGTGCACTTGAAACAACGTTCCCCCGCCATGCGGAAGGTGGCACTGCCGCAGGCGCCGCAGAAGCGGTGGGTGCGCGCCCATTCGGCTACCTGGGCCGCCCGTGCGGCCACCCCCAGCAGGGTCTCGTCGAATTCCGCGAACAGCGAACGCAGGCCGCGCCAGCCATAGCCCTGGGGCGCGCGCGCTTCGTCCTCGACCCAGCCGGCCTGGCAATAGCGGCCGTCCAGCAGGCCGACCGGCTGCAGGGCTTGCGGGTCGAGAGCCAGGCTGGCGACGGCGGCGCGGTCGGGCAGGGCCAGGTCGGCTTCGCGCACCAGCAGGCGGCCTGCATGAAAGATGAGCGACAGCGCGTCATCCGCTTGCTGCGGGTCCTGCGGAGGCGCCATCAGGGGCGTGAACGAGGCGGGCGTCTGGAGCATGGTGGTATCCGGTAACGAGATACCCGATCATACCGCGACACGCACAGCTTCGATGACCATGCCCTGATATCCCTCGCTTGGTCGCGCAGAACTATTCCCGGCTCATCATGCTCCAAACCTTCGCTGGACCGTTACGGCGCACATGCAGAAGGAGGAAACGATGATCCGCCGTCCATTCCTGCACCGCCTCGACCCGCCATCCGTCGTCGTGTTCCGCGCGCTCGATCTGGGCGACATGCTGTGCGCCGTGCCGGCCCTGCGGGCGCTGCGCTCGGCCGTGCCGCGCGCCCACATCGCCCTGGTCGGCCTGCCCTGGGCGCAGCAGTTCGCCGACCGCTTTACCGGCTACGTCGACGAGTTCATCCCCTTTCCCGGCCATCCGCTGCTGCCCGAACAGCCGGTGCAGCGCGACGGCCTGGCGCGCTTCTACAACAGCCTGTCCGCGCGCGAGTTCGGGCTGGCGATCCAGCTGCACGGCAGCGGCGACGTCAGCAACGACATCGTCAGCGGCTTCGGCGCCAAAGCGCTGGCCGGCTATTCCCGCGGCGAGGCGGTGGTCCGCGGCCGCACCGTCCTGCTGCCCTATCCGGAGACGGGGGCCGAGCCGGAGCGCCTGCTGGGCCTCATGGAGCGACTCGGCGCCGAGGCGGCCGGGCTGCACCTGGAGTTTCCGCTGTCGCAGCAGGACGAGGAAGAACTCGACGCCAGCGGCCTGGCGAAGAAGTTGAAGGACGCCGCCTATTTCTGCATCCACCCCGGCGCGCGCCAGCGCGACAAATGCTGGCCGCCGCCGCGATTCGCCGAAGTCGGCGACCGCCTGGCAGCGGAATTCGGTCTGCAGCCGGTGCTGACCGGATCGGCCGCCGAAGCCGACCTGACGGCCGAAGTGGCATCCCACATGCATCACAAGCCGCTGGATGCCGCCGCCCCGATCTCGATCGGCGCCATGGCCGTGCTGATGCGCAAGGCACAGCTGCTGCTGTGCAACGACACCGGCGTGTCCCACATTGCCGCCGGCCTCAGGCTCAAAAGCGTGGTGGTATTCAGCAAGGCCGACATTGCGCGCTGGGCACCGCTCGACCGTCACAGCCACCGCTGCATCTGGGACCCGGACGCCCAGCGCGCCGCCGTCGTGCTGCAGCATGCGCGCGCCCTGCTTTCCGGCACCGGGCCGAGCCGCCAGCGCAGCGTGGGGATGTGGCCTTACTGGTGACGCTGCGCCGCCGCCTTGTCCGCCGCCTGCGTCTTCCCGTACAGCCAGGGATTCAGGCTGGGATCGTCGTACAGCTTGAACTGGCGGTAGACCTTGAAGAAGGCCTGTCCCGCCCGCGCCTCGGCCAGCAGCTTGTCGAGGCAGGACATCAGGTCTTCGCGCTGCGCAGCCAGGCGCTCCAGCTTGCAGGCGCAGGCGTGCATGTGGTCTGACCCGGCTTCGTGGCGCCGGGCCTGGGCGCGCATGTGGTGGATCTTGAGCGCCAGGATCGACAGGCGGTCGATCATCGCCCCCGCGGTTTCGCTCGACAGGCGGGCGCCGGGACGGCGGCTGATGCGCTCGAACTCGCGCAGCAGGCGTTCGTCGAGGGCCTCGACCGCGTCGTTGCGCTTCTGGTTGTAGCGGTCGATCAGGCGCTTGCCGGCGGCGATCTCGGTGGGCGGCACGTCGAGCCGGCGGGCGCGGTCTTCCTCGCGCCACAGCAGGCCGTTGTAGCGGTGGTTGGCGGCGATCCAGGTCCAGGCGCCGGATTGGGCGTCATCGAAGATGGGCCAGTCGGGATTGCGCAACTGCCGGTCGTGGAAAGCCACGACCGATGCCGCGTCGATGGTGCTGTGCATGAAGACTCCCTGCTGTACGGTGGCGACAGCGTTTGGAGTGCCCAGGCATACGGGGAGTTCACGCGACCACCCCCATGCTTGGCGGGGCGCAAACGGTGGAGACCAGGATAAAAAAGGGCGGCGCCTTGCGGTAACCGCCCCTGATTACTTCAGCATGCGGGCGCGGGTGGCCACCCAGGCGATCAGCGTTGCCAGGCCGCCGACGTAGGCGATGGCGATCTGCATGCCGAAGCTCTGGGCGATGGCGCCGATCACCGGCGGACCCATCAGGCTGCCGCTGTAGGCCATGCTGGCCACGCCGGCCAGTGCTGCCGGACCCTGGCCGCCGGCGGCGCTGAACACGAACGGAAACACCAGCGACATGCCGAGACCGGCGACGGCAAAGCCGAACAGGGCGCAGTAGGCATTCGGCGACAGCACGGCGAAGAACAGGCCGGCCGCGCCCAGCATCGAACCGCTGGTCACCAGCGGACGGGCGCCGTAGCGGGCCTTCAGCTTGTCGCCGATCAGGCGCGACAGCAGCATCATCACCGAGAAGCAGGACAGGGCCAGCGGCGCCAGGCCGTCCGATGCGCCGAAGTGCTCTTTCAGGAACACGCCGCTCCAGTCGGCGATGCTGCCTTCGGCCATCGAACCCAGGAAGCCCAGCGCGCCCAGCACCAGCAGTTCGCCGCGCGGCAGCGTGAACTTCTTCTTCTCGACGGTGGCGCCGGCACTGTCGTCGGCATCCAGCATGGTGTAGGCGTAGTACAGGACGACCGCCAGCGGACCGGCCAGCATCAGGAAGTGGGTGGCCGGCATGATGTGCAGGCTGGCCATCAGGCTGCCCAGGGTCGCGCCCGCCAGGCCGCCGGCGCAGCCGAGGCCGTGCAGCTTGGACAGCTCCGACTTGCCGGTCGCCTTTTCACGGGCGGTGGCGGCCGAGTTGATGGCGACGTCGAAGGTGCTGGCGGTGATGCCCAGGCTCAGCACGGCCATCATCAGCAGCGGTACGGTCGGGGCGGCGCCGATGGCGATCAGCACGCACAGCAGGGCCAGGCCCGAGAACAGCAGGGTCTTGCGCGCGCCGAGCGAGGCCATCATGCGCGACGAGATCGGATAGGACAGGACGGCGCCCAGGCCGCCCATCAGCAGCACCATCGACAGCGCCGAGTGCGAAACGTGCACGCGCTCGGCCATCGCCGGGATGCGGCCGGCCCAAGAACCCATGATCACGCCGAACAGGGTGAACAGGACGGGCAATGCATATTGCTGAGCCTGCGCGATCGACGGGGTGCGGGCGATGGCTCGGGCGGTGCTGGTGCGGGAAGGAGTCGGCATTATTCGTTTTCGGGAAGCTGAAAGCAAAACGCCAACCAGAAGTAGTTGGCGATCGGAAACTGATGGAAGGAAATTCTACGCCCTCCACAGGACTTTTGCTTTGCCGTGCGGAAAAAAATTTCTTTCCATTTGTAAGCATTTATCGAAGCGTTGCGCGATATAGACAAAATGATGCAAGCGATAACGAAAATTTCTTCGAAAACAGAGAATAAGTCGAATTTAGCGGTGAATTACGTGAAAAAGAAGCGTGATATCAGCCATGTGCAAACCTCATAATGGCCGCGATTTGTGACTGGAAAGCAAAAAATCGCCGTGGAACCCGCCGCTGCCGGACGCGTGAAAGCCACCTCGCCGCGTGTCATGCGAGCAGGTTTTCGGCAGGAGAGATTTTGTAACTGAATGCAACGCGCAGCTGCTGCCGGCGTTACGAATGTGCGGATGCAGCCCGGTCGATCAGGTCGGCCGGGACACTGCACCGACCTGCGCCGGTCAGCTCTTCAGGAAATCCAGCATCAGCCCGTTGAGCTGCTGGGCGTGGGTCGCGGCAAAGCCGTGCGGCGCGCCCTTCACCACCTCGAGGCGGCTGCCGGGAATCATCTGGTGCGAGCGCTGGCCGGACACTGCCAGCGGCACGATCTGGTCGGCGTCGCCGTGGGCGACCAGGGTCGGGACGTCGAATTTTTTCAGGTCGGCGCGAAAGTCCGTGGTGCCGAAGGCGACGATGCATTGTTCGGTCGCCAGCGGCGATGCCGCCCAGGCCTGCCATTTGCTGAAGGCCAGCAAGTCCTGGCCTTGCCCCGGCTGCAGGTTGTAGAAATTCGGGAAGAATCCTTCGAGGAAGGCGATGCGGTCTTTCCTCACGCCCTCCAGCATGCCGTCGAACACGGATTTGTCCACGCCCTCCGGGTTGTCGTCCGTCTTCAGCAGGAAGGGCGGCACGGCGCCCAGCAGCATGGCCTTCGACACGCGCTCCGTGCCGTAGCGGCCGATGTAGCGCGCCACCTCGCCGCCGCCCATCGAAAAGCCGGCCAGCGCCACGTCGCGCAGGTCGAGCTGGGTGATCAGCTCGTTCAGGTCGGCGGCAAAGCTGTCGTAGTCGTAGCCCGCGGTCGGACGGCCGGACTGGCCGAAGCCGCGGCGGTCGTAGGCGATCGCGCGGTAGCCGGCCTCGGCCAGCGCCGTGATCTGCGATTCCCACATGCGGTGGCTGAGCGGCCAGCCGTGGATCAGCACGACGGGTTTTCCTTGCCCCTGTTCGTAGTAGTACAGCTCGGTCGGATTGGCGCCGGACGTGCGGATGGTAGGCATGGACACTCCTTTCATGAGAAGTCGGCAGTGTAAGGCTTTGTCCGGCGACGAATCGCACGCTTGCCCGCCGCCACAAGCTGAATTGCCTCCAGCTTCTCCGAGCGCTTGTCGTTCCGCCCGGCGGCAGCGGTTCCATCATCTGTCCTCGCTTACTTCGCCGCGTTCCAGGCCGCAACCTTGGCACGCGTCTGCGCCAGCATGGCGTCCAGCGCCGCCCGATCCTGCAATCGACCGCGCAGCACCACGGCGCGGATCTCGCGCAGCGCGCCGATATCCTCCAGCGGATTGCGCTCGACCAGCAACAGGTCGGCCGCCTTGCCGGCTTGCACCGCGCCGTAGCGATCGAGTTTGCCGAACCAGGCCGGTCCCGCACGCGTGGCCGCGGCCAGCGCCTGGGGCGGCGTCAGGCCGAGTTTGACGAACAGGGCCAGCTCATCGTGCAGGCCGATGCCGGGATAGTTGAACGAATTGAGGAAGCCCGCATCGGTGCCCGCCATGATCGTCACCCCGGCTTGTTGCAGCATGGGCAGCACGGCCGCCACCTGCTCATAGTGGGCGTGGCGCGCCGCCACGTCGGCCGGCGTGGCCTTGGCCGCGCGGTCGACACGCCACTGGTAAGTCTGGCGCAGGCGCGGACCGATATAGGCGAGGTAGGCGTCCTTGTCATGCGCTTCGCTGTCGAGAAAGGCCAGGACGCGGCTGCCGTTCAGGGTCGGCGTCACGAACACGCCGGCTTGCGCCAGCTGGCGATACGACGCCATCGCCCCTTGCGGGTCGAAGCCTTTGGCAAGGCGGGCGCTGGCCTGGGCGCGCGTGATGCGGCCAGCCGCAAAATCGGCGGCGATACTGTCGCCATCACGCACTCCTGCGTTGTAGGCGTAGTCGAGGTGTTCGATCGAACTGATGCCGGCATCGACGGCCTGGCGCACCGTCAGCGCCATCGGGATGTGGCCCGAGGTGCGCATGTGGCGCGCCTTGGCCTGGGCCAGCGTGTACAGGAACAGCTGGGGATCGAGCGTGCTGTCGGTGATCTTGACGAAGTCGACTTTATCGCGCCGCTGCAGGCGGTCCAGCGCGGCGTCGGCATCGGCCCGGCTGCCCACCTCCAGGGTGCCCTTCCAGACCGGCTTGATGCCCTCGATCTTGGCGCCCGAGGTGAACAGCTGCGGCCCGAACAGGCGGCCTGCCGCGATATCGGCGCGCCAGGCCAGCACTTGCTCGGGCAAGTCGCCCGAGGCGTCGCGCACGGTCGTGATGCCATGCGCGACATACAGCGGCAGCAATGCCTGGTTTTCTTCGATCAGTTCGGGACCACCGCCGAAATGCACGTGCATATCCCACAAACCGGGCAGCAGGTAACGGCCGGCGGCATCGCTGTTGCGCGTGGCGCGCCAGCCGGCGGCGATGACGGCGTCGGGACCGCTGGCGACAATGTCCTGGCCGCGCACGGCCACGGCCTGGTCGTCGAGAACGCGCGCCTGCGCCACGTCGACCACGCGCGCATGGCGGATCAGCAGGTCAGCCTGGGCCGGCTCGGCCGCTTGGACGGAGGACAGCAGGAATGCGAACGAGAAAGCAAGGGGGCGAAACAGGGACATGGCAAGTCGAATCAGTAGAAGGTGAACGGGATGCGGAAGATCAAAAGAAAACGGCGAGCGCCGGGTGGCGCTCGCCGTTTCGACAGCGAATCCGCTTGGGGACCTTCCTGGTTTAGAACGGGATGTCGTCATCCATATCCGAGAAGTTCGGTGCCGGTTTCGGCTGCGGACGGGCTGCCGGTGCCGGCGGGGCCTGGCGCGGCGCCGGACGGCTCGGCGGTGCGTCGTAGCTGTCGCCGCCGCCGCCGTAGCTGTCGCCACCACCGAAGCTGTCGCCGCCGCCCATGCCCTGGCGGCCGCCCAGCATCTGCATGTTTTCAGCGATGATGTCGGTGGCGTAGCGTTCGATGCCGTCCTTGTCGGTGTACTTGCGGGTCTGCAGGCGGCCTTCGACGTAGACCGAGGAACCTTTCTTCAGGTACTGGCCGACGATTTCAGCGAGGCGGCCGAAGAAGGAGATGCGGTGCCACTCGGTCAGCTCTTTCTGTTCGCCGGTGTTGCGGTCCTTGGATTTGTACGAAGTGGCCACAGCGATGTTGGCGATGGCGTCACCGCTCGGCATGTAGCGGATTTCCGGATCGCGGCCGAGGTTGCCGACGATGATGACCTTGTTGACTGATGCCATGGTGAAACTCCTTCAGAATGATGTGAGCCCTGGCTCTGCGTGTTGACTAAGTGCCAGGGAAATTAAGGGTATTGCCTCCGTTATTATGCCTGTTTGCTAGGCTTAACAGGCAACTTTTTAAACGCTGCGGAGGCAGGCGCATGCCGGTTTATCCGACATCCGCTCAGACAGGCAAAATGGGGGCGAAGTGCCCCATTTGGAAGAGACGCCCGTCAAAGTTCTCGAGGTAACGATGCGCTAGTAAGTCGCTTTACCCGAGCGCTTTTTACTCGAGGTTCACCGCGGTAATCTCGCCCCCGAGCGGCGTGATGTACAGCACCCCGTTCGGCGACAGCGACAGCCGGCCTCCCTCCGGGCAGGACCACACGACCTTCCGGGTCGCGATATCGATCGCAACCGTGCCGGCGCCGCCCTGCGGCTCGCCGCTGACGAACAGCAGGTTCCTGGTGGCCAGGATCGAATGCGAGACCGAGACCGGGCCCGGTCTCGGCATGCTCCACAAGGTCTTGCCGGTGGCGCGGTCGAGCGCCAGCACGGCATTGCCGGTGACGCCGTACAGCACCGGCCCCGGCGGTGCTGCCATCTCCAGCAGTACCGGCCCCTGCCACTTGAAGCTGCCCTGGGCGATGCCGGTCGCCACGAGTCCGTTCGGCGACAGCGCATACGCCAGGCCATCCGCCACCATTCCGTCCATGGGGCTGTCGGTGAATTGGCGGTGATGATCCACCACCTTGGCGCCGGTCTTCGCATCCATGCCGAGCAGGCCGCCATCGGAAAAGGCCACGTAGACCCGGCCCTGGTCGACGGCCGGCGCGAAGGCATGGTTCGGCGCGCCGGTCCACTCGCTTTCCCACAGCAGCTCATGGGTCGCGGCGTCGAATTTCGCCAGCAGCTTGCCGGCGGCGCGGTCGTTCACGTAGATGCCGCCGTCGGCAATGACGGGCGCCATGCGCATGTCGGCGGTCGAGTGGCCGGGTGCACGCCGGCTCGGGATGACCCGCTTGTCGAGCAACGCGCCGGTGCGCTGGTCGAAGAACAGGAGGGCATCGCCATCGATGCCGGCCTGGGCGCTCAGCACCACCTTGCCGTCATCGGCCGCCGGCGGATCGACGAGGTCGAATTTGCCGAGCGCCGCGGCCCAGCTTTCCTTGCCCGTCGCTTCGTCGAGGGCGCGCAGGGTCCATTGCCCGGCGGCTTCCTGGACGACGGCGAAAGCCTGCCCCTTGTCGAGCGCAAGCTGGGCCTGGGAAACCGATGCGCCGGCAGGCAGGGACCAGGCGAAACGGCGTGTGAATCTTGCCGGGTCGAAGGCGGCGGGCACGTGGTTCGTGTGGCCGGCATTGCCGCCCGTCGCCGACCAGGCCGGCAGGCCCGGCATGGCGGACAAGGGCGTCAGGTGGCTTGCCGGCGCCGCCTGCGGCAAGGCGCCGGCGGGAACGCGCGCCGGCCCGGCAACCGGGCCGGCGCCGACCGCACTCTTGCCGCTGCCGTTGCAGCCTACCTGTGCGATGGCCAGCGTCGCCAGGAACAGCGTGCGCAGGATGATCTTCATGAAATGAGCCGGGGACGGCAAGCGTTGAAAACCGAAAAGTATTTCACTGTCCGGCCGACCTCTCAATTCCATTCCAATAGAAACCAAAAGTAATTATGCACTTAATACTTTTAATAAAACGCCACCTGTCTCAGGAATTAATTTCGAGATTTTGATCGCTTTGTCATTGAAGAGGGCCTGAAGCAGCCCACATACGAAAGACCAGAGATTCCATGTAGATAACGCGGCCACAGTTAATTCACGCCACGTATACCACTGTGAATAAAAACAGGTAAACTAGTGAGTTCTTCTCGCTTGGCCCGCTCACCGTGGAACTTCGTGCGCCGGCCCTCAACCATTCGAAAGCCAGCAAAAACCTGATGGAAGAAATCCGAATCCGCGGCGCCCGCACGCACAACCTCAAGAACATCAATCTCGACCTGCCGCGCAACAAGCTGATCGTGATCACCGGCCTGTCGGGCTCCGGCAAATCCTCGCTCGCCTTCGATACCCTGTATGCCGAGGGCCAGCGCCGCTACGTCGAATCGCTGTCGGCCTATGCGCGCCAGTTCCTGCAGCTGATGGAAAAGCCGGACGTCGACCTGATCGAAGGCCTGTCGCCGGCGATCTCGATCGAACAGAAAGCGACCTCGCACAACCCGCGTTCGACCGTCGGCACCGTCACCGAGATCCACGACTACCTGCGCCTGCTGTACGCGCGCGTCGGCACGCCCTATTGCCCGGACCACTCGCACGAGCCGCTGACCGCGCAGACCGTCTCGCAGATGGTCGACGCCGTGCTCGCCATGCCGGAAGAGACCAAGCTGATGATCCTGGCTCCGGTGGTCGCCAACCGCAAGGGCGAGCACAGCGACCTGTTCGCCTCGATGCAGGCCCAGGGCTTCGTGCGCTTCCGCGTGCAGAGCGGCACCGGCGACGCCAGGATCCATGACGTCGACGACCTGCCGAAGCTGAAGAAGACCGAGAAGCACACCATCGACGTCGTGATCGACCGCGTGAAGGTCAACGCCGAGATCAAGCAGCGCCTGGCCGAAAGTTTCGAAACCGCGCTGCGCCTGGCCGACGGCCGCGCCGTGGCCTACGAGATGGACACCGCCAAGGAACACATCTTCTCGAACAAGTTCGCCTGCAATGTCTGCGGCTATTCGCTGCAGGAGCTTGAGCCGCGCCTGTTCTCCTTCAATAACCCGATGGGCGCCTGCCAGGAATGCGATGGCCTGGGCCACATCGAGTTCTTCGATCCGAAGCGCATCGTCGCCTTCCCCAACCTGTCGCTGGCCTCCGGCGCCGTGAAGGGCTGGGACCGCCGCAACCAGTTCTACTTCCAGATGCTGAGCAGCCTGGCGCAGCACTACGGCTTCGACCTCGACAAACCCTTCGAGCAGTTGCCGAAGACGGCCCAGGACGCGGTCCTGTTCGGCTCCGGCAAGAACACCGTGCCCTTCGCCTATGTGAACGAGCGTGGCCGCACCGTGATCCGCGAACACACCTTCGAGGGCGTGGTCAACAACCTGCAGCGCCGCTACCGCGAGACCGATTCGATGGCGGTGAAGGAGGAGCTGGCCAAGTTCATCAACGAGAAGGAATGCCCGACCTGCGGCGGCGCGCGCCTGCGCACCGAAGCGCGCTATGTCCGCATCGGCCACGGCGAGCAGGAACGCGCCATCTACGAGGTCGCCAGGACCCCGCTGCGCGACTGCCTGGCCTACTTCGACAGCCTGCAGCTGACGGGCGCCAAGAAGGACATCGCCGAGCGCGTGATCAAGGAGATCATCGCACGCCTGAAATTCCTGAACGACGTCGGCCTCGACTACCTGTCGCTGGACCGCAGCGCCGATACCCTGTCGGGCGGCGAAGCCCAGCGTATCCGCCTGGCCTCGCAGATCGGCTCCGGCCTGACCGGCGTGATGTACGTGCTGGACGAGCCCTCGATCGGCCTGCACCAGCGCGACAACGACCGCCTGATCGCGACCCTCAAGCACCTGCGCGACATCGGCAACAGCGTGCTGGTGGTCGAGCACGACGAGGATGCGATCCGTACCGCCGACTACATCGTCGACATGGGTCCGGGCGCCGGCGTGCATGGCGGCGCCGTGATCGCCGAGGGAACGATCAAGGACATCATGAAGAACAAGGAGTCCCTGACCGCGGCCTACCTGAGCGGCCGGAAGAAGATCGAGGTGCCGAAGAAGCGTACCGAGGCCGACCCGGAGCGCATGCTGCACATTAGCGGCGCGACCGGCAACAACCTGAAGAACGTCACCCTGGAACTGCCGGTGGGCCTGATGACCTGCGTGACCGGCGTGTCCGGCTCGGGCAAGTCGACCCTGGTCAACGACACGCTGTATCCTGCCCTGTCGCGCCACCTGTACGGCTCGCAGACCGAGCCGGCGCCGCACGCGACGATCCACGGCCTGGAACACTTCGACAAGGTGATCTCGGTCGACCAGGCGCCGATCGGCCGCACCCCGCGTTCGAACCCCGCCACCTATACCGGCGTGTTCACCCCGATCCGCGACCTGTTCGCGACGGTGCCGACCGCGAAGGAACGCGGCTACTCGGCCGGCCGCTTCTCGTTCAACGTGAAGGGCGGCCGCTGCGAAGCCTGCCAGGGCGACGGCGTGATCAAGGTCGAGATGCACTTCCTGCCGGACGTCTACGTGCCTTGCGACGTCTGCCACGGCAAGCGCTACAACCGCGAGACGCTGGAAGTCCAGTACAAGGGCAAGAACATCACCGAAGTGCTGGAGATGACGGTCGAGGACGCGCATGAGTTCTTCAAGCCGGTGCCGGTCATCGCCCGCAAGCTGCACACGCTGCTGGACGTGGGCCTCGGCTACATCAAGCTGGGCCAGAGCGCGACCACGCTGTCGGGCGGCGAGGCGCAGCGCGTAAAGCTGTCGCTGGAACTGTCCAAGCGCGACACCGGCCGCACGCTGTACATCCTGGATGAACCGACCACCGGCCTGCACTTCGCCGACATCGACCTGCTGCTGAAGGTGATCCACCGCCTGCGCGACCAGGGCAACACGCTCGTGATCATCGAGCACAACCTGGACGTGGTCAAGACCGCGGACTGGATCGTCGACCTCGGTCCCGAAGGCGGCGCGGGCGGCGGCACCATCGTCGCCACCGGCACGCCGGAGGACGTGGCCAAGAACAAGGCCAGCGTGACCGGCAAGTACCTGAAGCCGCTGCTGAAGCAGTAAGCCAAGAGGACGTCGTCCCCGCGCAGGCGGGGACCCAAGTTATGAGGCACCCGAAGCTTGGATTCCCGCCTGCGCGGGAATGACGAGGCTTCTTATCTCGCTAACTGGTACCCCTCGTCCAGCCAGCCGGTGATCCCGCCGATCATCAGTTTCACGGGCCGTCCCAGCCTGGCCAGGCGCAGCGCCCCGCGGTGGGCGCCATTGCAGTGCGGCCCGGCGCAGTACACCACGAACAGGGTCTCCGTCGGGTATTCCTTCAGCTTCGCCTCGACGATCTTCCCATGCGGCAGATTGAGCGCGCCCGGCACGTGGCCCTGCCCGTACAGCGCGGGTCCGCGCACATCCAGCAGCACGAAGTCCTGCAGGCCGCCGCTCATCGCCTCGTGCACGTCGGCGCAATCGGTCTCGTATTCGAAGGCCGTGCCGAAATGCCGGGCCGCCTGTTCGCCGGGCGCAGCGGGTATGCTTGAAACTGCTGAAGCCATCTCGATCTCCTTTGCAAAATGAGACTGCAGTGTGCCCGTGGGTTCGACAACCCGGCAGTGGCCGCGGCGACAGAAGCTGGTAACATCCGGCCATGTCCCACCACGTCGCCATCCTCGCCTACGATCGCCTGTGCACCTTCGAATTCGGCTGCGCGGTCGAGCTGTTCGCGCTGGAACGGCCGGAGCTGGATGTGGACTGGTACAGCTACGCGGTGTGCGCCATCGAGCCGGGCCCGCTGCGCGCCGCCGGCGGCCTGACAGTGCAGGCGCCGCACGGCCTGGATGCCCTCGACGGCGCCGGCACCATCGTCATCCCCGGCTGGCGCGACGCGGACGAAGCCCCCCCTCCGGCGCTGCTTGACGCCCTGCGCCGCGCCCACGCACGCGGCGCGCGCCTGTGCTCGATCTGCTCGGGCGCCTTCGTGCTGGCGCATGCCGGCCTGCTCGACGGCCGCAGGGCAACCACCCACTGGCGCTATTTCGACAGGCTGGCTTCGCATTTCCCGGCCATCGCGATCGAGCACGGCACGCTGTACGTCGAGGATGGGAATATCGTCACCTCGGCCGGCTCGGCGGCCGGCCTCGACATGCTGCTGCACCTGGTGCGCAGCGACTTCGGCGCCGGCATCGCGAACAGGGTCGCCCAGCGCCTGGTCATCCCGGCCCACCGCGACGGCGACCAGGCGCAGCTGGTGGCGCGTCCGCTGCCGCAGTCGAATACCGACCCGATCGCCCGCACCATGGACTGGGCAAGAGAAAACCTGCGCGCCGCGCACACGCTGGCCTCGATGGCGGAACAGGCCCGCATGGGCGTGCGCACCTTCCAGCGCCACTTCAAGGAACGCACCGGCGCCAGCCCGCTGGACTGGCTGGTGCGCGAACGCGTGATGCTCGCCGCGCAGCTGCTGGAGACCCGGCCGGCGCTCGGCATCGAGGCCGTGGCCGACCTGGCGGGACTCGGCTCGCCCGAATCGCTGCGGCGCCACTTCCGCAGCCACGGCCTGCCCTCGCCGGCGCGCTACCGCAGACAACACGGAGAATCCAGACCATGAGCGACTTCCTGCTGGCCTCGGTCCACCACCTGATCGTGTTCGGCATCGCCTCGGTGCTGGCGGCCGAACTGGCGCTGATGCGCCCCGCGGCCATGTCGCCGCACACGGTCAGGCTGCTGGGGCGCTTCGATGCGGTTTACGGCGCTCTGGCGATGGCGATCCTGGGGGTCGGCTTCGCGCGGGTGTGGTTCGGCGCCAGGGGGCCGGATTTCTATCTGCACAATCCGATGTTCTGGGCCAAGATCGGCGCCTTCCTCGTGGTCGGGCTGGTGTCGATCCGCCCCACCCTGCGCATCCTGGCGTGGCAAAAGGTGTTGAAGGCCGATGCCGCCTTCGTGCCGGCCGTGCAGGAGATCGGCGCGGTGCGCCGCCAGCTGCTGATCGAGATCCACGTGTTCGCGCTGATCCCGATCTTCGCGGCCGCCATGGCGCGCGGCATCGGCTTCTAGCCGGCGCTCAGTCGGCCGAGTACAGCGGCTGGTGCATCTTGACCGGCCGGATATCCATCCTGATCCGGTAGATCGAATACGCATCCTCGCGGTTGGTGGCGTATTCCCTGGTGTCCGGCACGCGCGTAAACGTAAACTCGAAGCCGCGTTCCGGCGACTTGCTGGCAGGTCCGTCGAAAGCGATGCCGACGGCGCGCTGCTGGTCGCTGTCCACCAGCTTCTCGAGCAGGTTCACCACCGAGGTGTTGCCGAGGATGTCGGTGGTGAAGATCGATTCGCGGTGCTCGCGGTCGATGTTCTTCAAGGGCTCCTTGTCCGGTCCCGGCGAATAGGCGCGGTTGACGAGGTTGAAGCGGTCGCCGCTGTCCAGGTAACTGATGCGCGCATTCGACAGGTTGAAGTCCGGCTTCGCCTTGTCGACGGTGGCCCCGGCCAGGTCGAGCACCAGTGCGCCGCGGTAGCCGACGATGCTCACGTCGCGCGAGGGACCGACCACGGCGGCGGTGTTCTCGTCGATGCCCAGTCCCAGCGTGTAACCCTTGGCCAGCATCACCGGCAGCATGCGGGCGAAGCGTCCGCGGACCAGGAAGTGCTGGTCGATGAAGACGTCGTCGCCGACGAAGCCGAGCCCCGGCGCGACGTCCTTGCCGTCGACCACGCCGTGCTTCAGCAACGGCAGCACATCCAGCGGCGGATCGTAGAACATGGTGCTGCTCATGATGGCGGCGCCGGCGCTGGTGCCGGCGATCACGCCGCCTCTCCGGTACATCGCCCACAGCGCATCCAGCACGGCGGTGTTGCTGCCGTCGACGCGGCGCAGCGCGCCTGTGATGCGGGCCTGGTCGCCGCCGGTGAAGAAGGCGCCGCCGGCCTTGCCCACCGCCTCCGCCAGGGCCGGATCGTCGGCGGCCCTGCGTGCGTCCGTGCCCGCCAGGCGCGGCGCGATCGGCACCACGAAGGGCTGGGCGCCGTAGCGCTTCAGGTTGGCGGCGGTGAGCTCGGCTTCCCGCTGCGGCGTCCCGGCCGCGGTCGGGAACACCGCGATGCGCGCTCCCTTGCCGCCCGCCAGCGCGACGATCTTCTGGTACACCTCGGCGTTGTTGGCGCGCAGGCCGCCGCCGATGATGACCAGCGATCCTTTCACGGCGGCCGGCGCACCGGCGGCCGGCGCTGCGGGTTCGGCCGCCTGTCCGCCGGCGCCGGCGGCCAGCATCGCCAGCGCGAAGTACCATCTCTTCAGCATACGGAACCCATCACTTGAACGAGTAGTTCACGCTCACGAAGCCGCTGCGGCCGCGCGGATCGGTGTAGCTCGGGTCGTAGCCGGCCAGGAAGAACCAGGCCTGGTTCGAGAACGGCGGATCCTTGTCGAGCAGGTTCAGGATGCCGGCGCGCAGCTTGAGGTTCTTGCCGATCGCCCAGCTGCCGGTCAGGTCCCACAGCGAATACGCCTTCACGTGGTTCGGCGGCAGCAGCGTGTCGGTGTAGGGGTCGTAGGTCGTGTTCTGGTCGGTGTAGCTGGTCGAGTACTGGTTCGCCAGGGTCAGCGTGACCGGGCCGTTGTCCCATTCGAAGTTGATGCGGTGGCGCCACTTCTGGATCACCTGGTCGTTCAGGAACACGTTCAGGTTGCTGCGGTAGGGTTCCTGCGGGCCGAACTGGCGGTCGTACTTCAGCACCCAGGTGCCGGACAGGTTGATGCCGAAGCGTCCCCAGGGGCCGCGCTCGGTGCGCCAGTCGCCGGCGATGTCGAAGCCCGAGGTCTTCAGGCGGCCCTGGTTCTCCTTCATCAGCAGGATGTTGGAGATGAAGCCGTCCTCGTCGCGCTCGATGTACTTGCCGTTGTAGGCGGCCGGGTTTTCGATGATGACCTGTTCGCCCAGGGTGCTGATCACGTCCTTCTTCTCGATGTTCCAGTAGTCGATCGAGAGGCTGGCGCGCTTGACCGGCTCGAACACCACGCCCAGCGTGAACTGGCGCGACTTCTCGGGCTTCAGGTTCGGATTCGAGCGGCGCTCGACGTTCCACTGGTCGGTACAGGTGTCGATGCTGCCTTCCTGCTTCACGCACTGCGGGTCGGTCAGGATGCCGGCGGTGGTGCCGAAGATGGTCGGGCGCTTCAGGTCCGACAGCGAGGGCGCGCGGAAGCCGGTGCCGGCCGAGGCGCGCAGCAGCAGGGCCTGGGACGGCTGCCAGCGCAGGCCGATCTTCGGATTGGTGGTGTTGCCGACTTCGCTGTAGTGGTCCCAGCGCAGCGCGAACTGCATCTCCAGTTCCTTGGTGAACGGCGCCACCACTTCGGTGAACACCGAGGCCACCTTGCGGGTATTGTCCGCGGTCTCGACCTCGAGCAGCTGGCCGGCGGGAACCGTGCTGTCGCGGTCGCCGGCGATATTGTTCGACTTCAGCAGCTCCGAAGGCGTGAACAGCTGGTGCTCATGACGCAGTTCGCCGCCGATCGCGATCGCGAGGTCGCCGCCGGCGAGCGGGGTCAGCGCGCGCGACATCTTGCCGTCCAGCGAAGTGGCAATGCCCTTGGCCTTGCGCGCCTCGTCGTTGATCTTGATGCTGTTGATCAGGTCGATGCCGGCCTTGGACGAAGGCGCGAAGGGATTGACGGTGCCGTTGCGCACGGCGGCGTCGAACTTGTCGTAGAGGACGTAGCCGTCGACGTACTTGTCGATCGCGCGGTTCTCGGCGCGCGCCAGGGCCGCGTCGTAGTCCCAGCCGCCCAGGGTACCGGTGGCGCCCAGCACCAGGCGCTGGCCGGTACTGGTCACCTCGTTGCTGCGGTTGCCGGCTTCCGCCATGCGGTAGCGGATCCCGCTGAAGGTGGTGGGCAGGCCGGCGCCCGAGAGCGCCGTGCGATAGGCCTGCGGCAGGATGCTGACCGGCAGGTTGCGGATCCGGACCGGGTTCGGCGACAGCACGTATTTCGTCTTCGCCTCGCTCTGCACCAGTTCCGCGAACAACTGGTTTTCCGAATCCAGCTGGAAGGTCGCGCGGCCGATGAAGCCGACCTTGCGCGAATCCGGATAGATCTCGGTATCTTCCATGTAGTCGTAGCTGCAGCCTGCCACGCCGCCAGGGCCCTTGGGCGCATACACGGTGGCGGGCGGGTTACAGCCCGGCGAGCTCGGATTGACCCGGCTGGAGGTGGTGCCGGCCGGGAGCAGGCCGGCGGCGATCAGGGCGGCGCGCTGCGCGCCCGAGATGTCGATATTCGCCGGGAAGGTATTGCTCGACATCTGGGCCGGCAAGGTGGTCGCCAGCTCGCGTTCCTTGATGAAGCTGCGCTGGCCCGAACGCAGGCGGTCGAGCTGCTGCACGTCGAGCACGCCGAACACATTGAAGCGGTCGGTGCTCAGGTCGCCGAAGCCGGCGCTGATGCTGGCGGTCTTCTTGCCGGCACCGCCGTGCTGGGTACCGGCCAGCGAGCCGGCCAGGTCGACGCCGGTATAGTCCTTGCGCGTGATGAAGTTGATCACGCCGCCGATGGCGTCGGTGCCGTAGATCGCCGAAGCGCCGTCCTTCAGCACCTCGACGCGCTGGATGGCGGCGGCCGGGATGTTGTTCAGGTCGACGCCGGCGTTGTCGCCGGGGGAAGCGAAGTTGGCCAGGCGGCGGCCGTTCAGCAGGACCAGCGTCGACGAGGCGCCGATGCCGCGCATGTTCGCGGCGTTCAGGCCGCGCTGGCCCGAGGTGCCGTCCGTGATGCTGGGGCCGTCCGTGATCGGCGCCGTGTTGGCGCTGATGTTCTTGACCAGTTCGGCGGCGGTGGTGGCGCCCATCTTCTCGATCTCTTCGCGCGTGATCGTCTGCACCGGCAGCGCGGTCTCGGTATCGATGCGCTTGATCGACGAACCGGTGATCTCCACCCGGTGCATCGTCTGGCCCTGCGCCTGCTCCTGCGCCCAGGCCTGTTGCGCCATCAGGCCCAGCGCCGCGGCGACGCTCGATGCCAGGATGGCGGGCCGAAGGGTACTCGAAGTGTGCTTAGTCATTGGTGCTCCCTCTTGGTTTCACTGTGCGGCGCCTGCGGGCGCCTTCCTTTTTCTGCATGCTGCCGGTACGAATCTGGTGTTCGCCGTAGAGGTAGGCGGCAATGGCTTCGGTATGCCGGGCCGCCTTGGCCACATTGGCTTTGTTGGAGGTCATCAGCGATACGGCCAGCGCTTCGATCACGGCCAGTGCGGAGCTCGAGCTACTGGGCAGCACGGGGTGCGCACTGTGGGCATACAGCACGTGATGCCCCAGCTCCGCGAGCGGGGACGCGGGCGAATCCGTGATCGAAACGACGGTCGCGCCGCTGTCGCGTGCGAACCGGGTGAGCGGAACGACGGCCAGCGTGTAGCGCGGCAGGGAGACAACGACCAGCACATCCTTGCCGGTGATATTCGCCAGGTGGCTGGCCGCGACTTCGGTGCCGCCGCTTGCAGCCACTTCGACCACGTGACGACAGAAGGGCTGCAGGTGCATGGCGAGCGCGCCCGCCAGGAAGGACGACAGGCCGAAGCCCATCACATATACGGTACCGGCCTTGGTGAGCACGGCGCCAATGCGGTCGAGCTGGGCACCTGCCAGCGCACGGCTGGTGGCCGTGATGGCCGCCTCCGCGTAATTCAGGCTTTCGAGCGCGGGAGAGGCGGCTGAGGCTTTGCGGGCGATCGTGCTGCGCAGCTTCTCGACCGGCTGCAGTACCGACTGCAGGGTCTCCGCCACCGCGCCGCGCATCGCCGCATAGTTCTTGAAGCCGAGATCGCGCGCGAAGCGGCTGATGGTGGCGGTGGAGACGGCGCAGGCATCGGCCAGTTCCTCGATACCGAGCGCGGTCACGCGAACCTGGTTGCGCAGCAGGTAGTCGGCGATCGTACGGTTCGAGGCCGAGCCCTCGGCCAGCATGCGCAGCAGGCTCTGGCCAAGCGAAGACTCGGCGAAGCCGATGTCGGGCGAAGCGTTGGGCAGAGCGGCTGAAGTCATGATGACCAATGTTAATGAATAAACATTTCCAAATTTAAACCAGGTGTATTCACGAACTCAACATATTTTTGAAAATAATCCATCACGGATTTACCTTGTGTAAAAATTCATACATAATCCGCCGGGCAGCCGACCCGGCCGAGGAGACCGCATATGCATGCACACACCCACCCGATCGCGACCGAACCAGGCGTCGCCAGCTACCAGCTCGCTTCCTGCCACTACGGCAGCCCGGGCAGCGGCAAGAAGGTCTATATCCAGGCCGCCCTGCATGCGGACGAAGTACCGGCGATGCTGGTGGCGCACTTCCTGAAGCGCGAGCTGGACCGGCTGGATGCCGAAGGCCGGGTGCGCGGCGAGATCGTCCTGGTGCCGGCCGCGAATCCGGTCGGCCTGTCGCAAATCGTGCACGGCATGCCCTTCGGCCGCTTCGACCTCGGCACCGGCGTCAACTTCAACCGCGCCTTCCGCCACCTGGCCGACGAACTGAAGCCAGCGCTGGCGGGCAGGCTCGGCGCCGATGCGCGGGCGAACGTCGCCCTGATCCGCAGCGAGGCGCGCGCCGCCGTCGCCCGCTGGGAACCGGCCGACCATACCGAGGCCCTCAAGAAAACCCTGCTGGGGATGGCGATCGACGCCGACATCGTGCTCGACCTGCACTGCGATAACGAAGCCGTGCTGCACGTCTACACCGGCAGCGCGCTGGCCGGGCGGGTCGAGCCGCTGGCGGCGCTGCTCGGCGCGCGCGTCCTGCTGCTGTCCGATGCGTCCGGCGGCGAGCCTTTCGACGAAGCCTGCAGCCGGCTATGGTGGGACCTGGCCGCGCACTTCGGTCCGGATACGCCCATTCCGCCGGCCTGCGCCGCGATCACGGTCGAACTGCGCGGCGAGATGGAGGTGCGCTACGACTACGCCCGGCAGGATGCGCAGGCGCTGCTCCAGTACCTGGCGCGCGAAGGCCTGCTCGAGATCCCGCAGGGCCCCCTGCCCGCGCCGCTGTGCGCGCCGACGCCCCTGACGGCCGTCGAGCGCCTGGATGCGCCGCAGTCGGGCGTGCTGGTGTTCCTGAAAGCGCTGGGCGAACAGGTCGCTGCCGGCGAAGCCGTCGCCGACATCGTCAATCCGGTCACCGGCGTCACCGCGACCGTGCACGCGCACCATGGCGGCCTGCTGTTCGCCTCGACCGCCCATCGCCACCTGCTGCGCGGCATGCACATCTGTAAAATCGCCGGGGCGACGCCCTTCCGTTCCGGTTCCCTGCTGAGCCAATGAGGATTCCATAAGCATGCGCCTTCGAATGCCCAATACCTTCGTGCTGCTGTTCGCGATCCTCGCCCTGATCGCGCTGGCGACCTGGTTCGTCCCCGGCGGGAAGTACGAGACCCACCTCGTGGGCGGCAAGCAGCTGGTCGACCCGGACACCTTCCATTACGTGGCCAGCGCCCCGCAGGGCCTGGTGGCGCTGATGAAGGCGCCCATCAAAGGCTTCGTCGAGGCGGCGCAGATCATCGGCTTCGTGCTGATCGTCGGCGGCGCCTTCGCGGTGGTGCAGAAGACGGAAGCGATCGACACCGCGATCCGTTCGATCGCGCGCGCCCACGAACACTCGGCACTGGTGCGCGCGACCATCATCCCGGTGTTCGTCACCCTGTTCTCGCTGGGCGGCGCCACCTTCGGCATGAACGAGGAAGTGATCCCCTTCGTGCTCATTTTCGTTCCGCTGGCACTGGCGCTCGGCTACGACACCGTGACCGGCGTCTCGATCCCCTTCCTCGGCTCCCAGGTCGGCTTCGGCGCCGCCTTCCTGAATCCCTTCAACGTCGGCATCGCGCAGGGCATCGCCGGCGTACCGGTGTTCTCTGGGATGGGCTACCGCCTGATCGTGTGGGCGGCGGCGACGATTGTGACGATCGCCTTCCTGATGTGGTACGCCGCGCGCGTGAAACGCAATCCGTCGCTGAGCCCGACCTTCGTGCTGGACCAGGCCAAGCGCCTCGAGCATCCGGTGGCCGTGTCGTCCGACGACCGGATGACGGGCCGCCATGCGGCGGTGCTGGCGATCTTCGCAATCTCGCTCGGCACCATGGTGATCGGGGTGGTGAAGTACGACTGGTTCATCGACGAGATCGCGGCCCTGTTCCTGGCGATGGCGATCGTCGTCGGCCTGGTCGGCCGCCTCGGCGCCGACAGCTGGGTGGCGGCCTTCATGCAGGGCGCAAAAGACCTGGCGCCGACGGCGCTGGTGATCGCGATCGCGCGCGCCACCATGATCATCGCCCGCGACGCCCACATCATCGACACCATGCTGCACGGCCTGATGCCGTGGGTAGCGTCGAGCCATCCGGTATTCGCGGCGCAGAAGATGTACCTGATCCAGTCGGTGATCAACTTCTTCATCCATTCGGGCACCGGCCAGGCAGCGCTGACGATGCCTATCATGGCGCCGCTGGCGGACCTGGTGGGCGTGTCGCGCCAGACCGCGATCCTGGCCTTCCAGCTGGGGGAGCTGTCGACGCCCATGATCCCGACCTCCGGCATCACGGTCGGCGTGCTGGCGCTGGCGCGCGTGCCCTGGCTGACCTGGGCCAAGTGGATGATCCCGCTGCAGCTGATCTACCTGGTGCTGGCGCTGCTGCTGCTGGTGCCGCCCTGCCTGATGGGGTGGAGCTGAGGGGCTTGCGCAATCGCGCATGAAAAAAGGGACAGGCGCTCGCCTGTCCCTTTTTCGTTTTGTGCGGCCGGTTTCGGTGAACCGGCCGTCGTCTCCCCACTAATTCATCGCGTCATGCGCCCAGGCGCTGCTCCAGCTGCTGCTTGGTCGCCACCAGTTCCTGCGGCAGGCGGTAAGCCAGCTTGTCGAACAGCTCGCTGTGCAGCTTCAGTTCTTCGCGCCAGGCGTCCTTGTCGATCGAGGTGATCTGCTGGAACTGCGCTTCGGTGAAGTCGATGCCGGTCCAGTTCAGGTCGCCGTACGACGGCGAGGTGCCGAACATGTGCTCGACGCCGCCCTGCTTGCCTTCGGTGCGTTCGAGGATCCACTTCAGCACGCGCATGTTGTCGCCGTAGCCCGGCCACACGAAGTTGCCCTTCTCGTCGGTACGGAACCAGTTGACGCAGAAGATCTTCGGCTGCGCCGAGATTTTCTTGCCCAGGTTCAGCCAGTGCTGGAAGTAGTCGCTCATGTTGTAGCCGATGAAGGGCAGCATCGCGTAGGGATCGCGGCGCACCACGCCCATCTGGCCGGCGGCGGCGGCGGTGGTTTCCGAGCCCATGGTCGCGGCCATGTACACGCCTTCGGTCCAGTTGCGGGCCTCGGTCACCAGCGGCACCGTGGTCGAGCGGCGGCCGCCGAAGATGAAGGCCGAGATCGGCACGCCGGCCGGATCGTCCCAGGCCGGATCGATGACCGGGTTCTGGGTCGCGGCCACGGTGAAGCGCGCGTTCGGGTGGGCGGCCTTGGTGCCGGACGCCGGGGTCCAGTCCTTGCCCTGCCAGTCGATCAGGTGGGCAGGAGCTTCCTTGGTCATGCCTTCCCACCAGACGTCGCCGTCGTCGGTCAGGGCGACGTTGGTGAAGATGACGTTCTCGCGCAGCGAGGCCATGCAGTTGGGGTTGGTCTTCTCGTTGGTGCCCGGGGCGACGCCGAAGTAGCCGGCTTCCGGGTTGATCGCGACCAGCTTGCCGTCCGCGCCCGGCTTGATCCAGGCGATGTCGTCGCCGATGGTGGTGACCTTCCAGCCTTCGAAACCGGCGGGCGGGATCAGCATCGCGAAGTTGGTCTTGCCGCAGGCCGAGGGGAAGGCGGCGGCCACGTATTTCTTTGCGCCTTCAGGCGATTCGACGCCCAGGATCAGCATGTGCTCGGCCAGCCAGCCGGTGCCGCCCTGCTGGGCTTCCTGGTACCCCATGTTGGAAGCGATGCGCAGCGCGAAGCATTTCTTGCCCAGCAGCGCGTTGCCGCCGTAGCCGGAGCCGAAGGACCAGATCTCGCGGGTTTCCGGATAGTGGACGATGTACTTGGTGGCGTTGCACGGCCAGCGCACGTCCTGCTGGCCGGCGGCAAGCGGCATGCCGACGCTGTGCACGCAGGGCACGAAGTCGCCGTTCTCGCCCAGCACGTCGTACACGGCACGGCCCATGCGGGTCATGATGCGCATGTTGACGGCCACGTAGGGCGAGTCGGACAGTTCGACGCCGATGTGGGCGATCGGCGAGCCCAGCGGGCCCATCGAGAACGGCACCACGTACATGGTGCGGCCGGCCATGCAGCCGTCGAACAGGCCGTTCAGGGTCTGGCGCATCTCGTTCGGGTCGGTCCAGTTATTGGTCGGGCCGGCCTGCTCTTTGGTTGCCGAGCAGATGAAGGTGCGGTCCTCGACGCGCGCGACGTCGCTCGGGTCCGAGCATGCGAGGTAGGAGTTCGGGCGCTTTTCCGGATTCAGGCGCTTCATCGTGCCGGCTTCGACCATCAGGGCGCACAGGCGGTCGTACTCTTCCTGGGAACCGTCGCACCAGTAGATGGCGTCGGGCTTGGTCAGGGCCGCGATCTCGGCCACCCAATTGATGAGTTTGTTGTGCTTGATGTAAGCTGGGACGTTCAAAGCGGCAACGCCGCCCATCACGGGCTGATTCATAGGTACCTCCAATGCCAATAAAGAATTCTTGGGGCCTCGAAAAACCGGCTTCGCGTCACAGGGCCGCGGCTGGTAACGGTGTCATCGAGGGTCCGTCCGTCAGGGAATCCCGGTACCGGGCCCGCGCTCAAGAATCCATTTGGCAATGGATCGGCGCCGGGGTAACGTGATGCGGCGGTCGTGTCGGCTGCTGGCCTCGATCGATGTCTCAAAACATGTCAATCAGACATCGCTGGCCTTTATTTCTGGTCGATTCTACACCCGCACAAATGCGTTTCAAATGCTTCAATAACAAAAATGTAGGAAATTTGGTTGACCAATGTAGTAGGTTATTCTCCATCTTTTGAATCCGCGTTATTTCATTACTTACCCGTACGAAATTTACAGAAAACATTATGAAAATAGCCATCCTTGACGACTACCAGGACGCCGTCCGCCATCTCGATTGCTTCAAGCTGTTGGACGGACACGAGGTCAAGGTGTTCACCAATTCGAGCCGCGGCCTGGGCCAGCTGGCGATCCGCCTGGCACCCTTCGACGCCCTGGTCCTGATCCGCGAACGCACCGCGTTTCCGCGCGCCCTGCTGGCCAAGCTGCCGAACCTGAAGCTGCTGTCGCAGACCGGCAAGCTGGCGGGCCACGTCGATGTGGCGGCCGCGACCGAGCACGGCATCGCGATCGCGGAAGGCATCGGCTCGCCGGTCGCGCCGGCCGAGCTGACCTGGGCGCTGATCATGGCCGCGAGCCGCAAGATCGTCCCCTACGCCAACAACCTGAAGCAGGGCCTGTGGCAGACGGCGTCAAGCAATCCGGAGCTGAACGGCCTGGGGCGGACGCTGAAGGGACGCACCCTGGCGATCTGGGGCTACGGCAAGATCGGACGCATGGTGGCCGGCTACGGCAAGGCCTTCGGGATGCAGGTCATGGTGTGGGGCAGCGAGACCAGCCGCGCGGCGGCGGTCGGCGACGGCTTCCAGGCGGCGCCCTCGCGCGAAGCCTTCTTCGAGCAGGCCGACGTGCTGAGCCTGCACCTGCGCCTGAACGCCGCCACGCGCGGCATCGTCACCCGGGACGACCTGGCGCGCATGAAGCGCGACGCCCTGTTCGTGAATACCAGCCGCGCCGAGCTGGTGGAAGAGAATGCGCTGGAAGACGCGCTGCAGCGCGGCCGCCCGGGCTATGCAGCACTGGACGTGTTCACCGACGAGCCGCTGCCGGCCGAGTCGCCGCTGCTGAAGATCCCGACCGTGCTGGCGACGCCGCACCTGGGCTATGTGGAGAAGGACAGCTACGAGCTGTATTTCCGGGTGGCGTTCGAGAACGTGGTCAATTTCGCGAACGGCACGGCGACGAACATCTTGAATCCGGACGCGTCGGCGAAATGACCGCATGCGTCCGCGTGGGCATGGAATGCCCACCCTAGGTTATCGCAACTCGGGTTCGCCGGTGAAATTCGGCTTACGCATCGGCATCTCATGCCGGCGCGTCCACAAGCCGGCCCAGCCCGGCGGCCACTCGATGACGGGACCGTCGTAGGCCGGCAGGCCGGCGCGCACCGGCACCACGGGCACCGGCGGCATCTCGACCAGGCCGCCGCCCTTCGGCTGGGGCGCCATGTCGAAGCTGTACATATAACCCGGCAGCAGGGCCTCGCAGACGCCGGCGAACCAGGCGGTATGGTCGTCGTCGCGGCCCAGCGCGCGCGCCAGGCCTTCGGGATCGAACTTCGCCAGCGCGTGGATCAGCTCGTCCGTGCTGGCGCCGGGCGCATCGCCCCAGCC
Organism: Massilia sp. 01N410; assembly: GCF_056399665.1. Lineage (NCBI taxonomy): Bacteria > Pseudomonadati > Pseudomonadota > Betaproteobacteria > Burkholderiales > Oxalobacteraceae > Massilia > Massilia sp. 01N410. Next base: position 76,428 of record NZ_JBFTRV010000011.1, read on the forward strand.
CATCACCGGATTGCCGTTATACACGTCGCCCGAACCGTACCAGCCTTCGCGCCAGGGCCGCTGCATCCAGTCGCGCTGGCCGGCGAACAGGTGCCAGCGCCAGTGCAGGCCGGACGGCTTCGGCCAGGAGTGCAGGTAGAGCTTTTCGTAGCCGGCCTTGTGCAGCTCGCGCACCATCGCCATCAGGCGAGCGTGCGGCATGCGGTCCGGCGGCGAGCGGCGGAACAGGATGGCCTCGCCATCGGCGTGCTGCACTTCGTCGGTGGAGAGGTTGAGGTCGAGCGTGCGCGCTTCGTTGCCGAAGCGCGCGGAGATCCAGCCGGTCAGCAGGTTGACGTGGGTAATCACGCCGTAACCGCGATGGCGATGGAAGATGACAGTGCCTGGAGCGACGGGTTTCATGTGATCAATGTACTCATCCGATCCGGAAGATTCTAGCGCAGTCACATGCGGATACATACCCGTTTGCGGCTATCATAAGCACCTTATTTTTCTGCGTTTCCAAACCATTATCATGACTTTGCGGATCATCGCCACCGGCGGCACTTTCGACAAACACTACAACGAACTCAACGGTGTCCTGGGCTTTGCGGACAGCCACTTGCCTGAAGTTATCAAGCGCGCGCGCATCACCATTCCGGCCGCGCTCGAAGTGGTTTCCCTGCTCGACTCGCTCGACATGCAGGACGCCGACCGCCAGAAGGTCCTGGCCGCCTGCCAGGCCGCCAGCGAGAAGGCGATCGTGATCGTGCACGGCACCGACACCATGCGCGAAACCGCCGAGGTGCTGGGCGCGGCCGCAGGCACGAGCGACAAGACCATCGTCTTCACCGGCGCCATGATCCCCTACGAGATCGCCAACTCCGACGCGCTGTTCAACTTCGGCTTCGCCTGCGGCGTGGCGCAAACGCTGCCGCCGGGCGTGTACGTGGCGATGAACGGCACCATTTTCACCTGGGATAAAGTCACCAAAAACCGCGCCGCCGGCGTGTTCGAGGCGCGCTGACACGACAGCATTGCTGGACGGCTATCGGGCGCTGCGCGTTTCCCGCCATTTTTACAATGCTTCTTCCACCAACGCAGGAGGAAGCAATGAACGAGCAGCGCCCGACTTTGACCACCCGCCAGGGGCATCCCGTCCGCGACAACCAGTCCTTGCGCTCGGTCGGCGAGCGCGGCCCGGCCACGCTGGAAAACTACCAGTTCATCGAGAAGATCACCCACTTCGACCGCGAACGCATTCCCGAACGCGTGGTGCATGCGCGCGGCACCGGCGCCCACGGCTATTTCGAAGCCTACGGCAAGATCGGCGACGAGCCGGCCAGCAAGTACACCCGCGCCCGCGTCCTCAACGAGACCGGCGTGCAGACCCCGGTATTCGTGCGTTTCTCGACCGTCATCGGCGGCAAGGAATCCCCGGAGACGGCGCGCGATCCGCGCGGCTTCGCCGTCAAGCTCAAGACCGTCGACGGCAACTGGGACCTGGTCGGCAATAACCTGAAGGTCTTCTTCATCCGCGATGCGATCAAGTTCCCGGACATGATCCACGCTTTCAAGCCCGACCCCGTCACCAACCAGCAGGAGCCGTGGCGCTTCTACGACTTCATCTGCAGTCATCCGGAAGCCCTGCACATGGTTACCTGGCTCAAGAGCCCATGGGGCATTCCTGCCAACTACCGCGAGATGGAAGGCTCGGGCGTGAACACCTATAAACTGGTGAACGACCAGGGCATCGCCCACCTCGTAAAGTTCCACTGGCAACCGAAACAGGGCGTGCGCAACCTCACCAGCCAGCAGGCCGCCGAGATCCAGGGCCACGACACCAGCCACGCCACCCGCGACCTGTACGCGGCGATCGAACGCGGCGAGTTTCCGGAGTGGGAATTCTGCGTGCAGATGATGTTCGACGGCGAGCATCCCGAGCTCGACTTCGATCCGCTGGACGACACCAAGCGCTGGCCGGAAGACCAGTTCCCGCTGCTGCCGCTGGGACGCATGGTACTCAACAAGAACCCGGACAATGTGTTTGCCGAAACCGAGCAATCGGCCTTCGGCACCGGCGTACTGGTCGACGGCGTCGACTTCTCGGATGACAAGATGCTGCAGGGCCGCACCCTGTCCTATTCGGACACCCAGCGCTACCGCGTCGGCCCCAACTACCTCCAGCTGCCGATCAATGCGCCCCAGGAAAAGGCCCGCGCCCGCACCAACCAGCGCGACGGCCAGATGGCCTTCTACGTCGACGGCGGCGGAGAAGAAAAGCACATCAACTACGAGCCCAGCCTGCTGGGCGGCCTGCAGGAAGCGCCGCAGCCGCAGAAGGACTACCACCAGGTCGTGCAGGGCCACCTGGGCCGCTACCAGACCACGAACACTGCCTCCGACTACAAGCAGGCGGGCGACCGTTACCGGTCCTTCCAGGACTGGGAACGCGACGACCTGGTCAACAACGTCGGCGGCGATCTGAAGAAATGTCCTGAAGTCATACAGCTACGCATGGTCTGGCACCTGTGGCACTGCGACGAGGACTACGGCCGCCGCGTGGCGCAGGTGGCCGGCATCGACCTGGAAAAGGCGAAGGCCCTGCCGCCGCTGCCGGGCAAGCCGGCGCCGCATCAGAACCGCGGCGCGGCCACGTATACCAGCGGACAGGCGGAGATGGGATCGGAGGGGAGGAAGGAGCCGGCTACTTCGGAGGAAGTGGCGACCAAGTGAAGAACAGTCAGCTGACCAACCGTCGTTCCCGCCAAGGCGGCCGGCCAGGTCGGGAACGACGGCGGGTTGCGCGGGTGTTGCTTACGCCTTGGCTTCCCCGCCCAGCGCCTCAACCAGATCCGCCATCAGCTTCGACAGCTCACCGGTCATCAGCATGATGTCGTTATCGAAACGCTCGTCATCGCTATAGGTGATGGTTTCGTTTTCCTTGATCACGTCCAGCGGCTTGACGCCCTTGATTGCCAGCTGCTCGGTCAGCACGAAGGAGACGCGGCTGTTCCAGGTCATGGCCAGGCGGGTGCACTGCTTGCCGGCGGCGATGTGGCGGCGGATATCTTCCGGGTCCAGCGAGTGCTTGACGTAGCGCACCGCGGCCTTGCTCTCGCCGGTGGCGCGCAGTTCGGTGTCCTGGTCGATGGTGAAGTTGTACGGCGCTTCGTCCGATTCCAGCCAGCCGGTCATCACGGCCACCGGCGAGCGCTGCACGCGCAGCGATTCCAGCGGCATCTTGTCGACGGCCTTCAGCAGCAGCTTGATGACGTCGTCGGCCTTCGACGGGCTGGCGGCGTCGACCACCAGCCAGCCGTTGACCGGGTCGATCCAGGTCCAGACATTGCTGCGGATCGAGAATGCGCGCGGCAGCAGTTCGTCGGCCACGCGCTCCTTCAGTTCCTTCATTGCTTTCTTGCCCGGCGGGAAGCCCTGCTGCTCTTCCAGCTCGGCTGCACGGGCCTTGGCAACCTGGTTGATGACCGAGCCCGGCAGCAGTTTCTTTTCCGTGCCCAGCATCATCAGCATCTGCTTGTTCACTTCGTGGACCAGCTTGCCGTTGCCGCGCGGCGAATCCCAGCCCTGGCGCAGCAGTTCATTGCTGCTGGCCGGCGTGAACGCCTGCGACTGCAGCGCCTCTTCCATTTGTTCGGCGGTGTATGCCCACGGTGCGGGCAGGCGGTAAATCTGAAGATTCTTGAACCACATAGTTGCTTTCAGTTATCTCTTTATTTCCAGGGGAACGACATTCTACACGCTGCCGGGTGGCAAATTTCAGCCGGCAGCGCGGCCTTTTTTAATGTGTTGCGCGTTCGTCAAACAAGCTCAGCTGCTCAACCTGTTCGCTGTCCGCCAGCCGCACGCCCACGCCCAGCAGGCGCACCGGCCGGCTGGCGCGCAGCCAGCCGGTTTCCATCAGGTGGGTATAGACCGCCAGGTTGGGCGCATAGCCGACGCACTCGACCGTGGTCTGCTGGAAGTCGTTGAACTTGATTTTCACGAACAGCTTGTTGATGAATTTTTCGGCATTGTTGCGCTTGATGCGGCCCTGCAGGTGCTCCATCAATTCCGGCAGCAGGGCCAGGCAGGCGGACAGGTCCGGCACGTCCGGCGTATAGGTTTCCTCGGTGCTGATCGACTTGCGCTCGCGTACCGGATTCACCTCGCGGTAGTCGATGCCGCGGCACAGGTCGTGCAGGCGGGCGCCGAAGGACCCGAAATGTTCCTGCAGCTTCGCCATGCTCCAGCCGCGCAGGTCGGCGCAGGTCTGCACGCCCAGGCCATTCATCTTGGCCGCCGTGACCTTGCCGACGCCATGCAGCTTTTTCACCGGCAGCGCCGCGACGAAATCATCGATCTCCTCCGGCCGCACCAGGAACAGGCCATCCGGCTTGTTCCAGTCGCTGGCAATCTTGGCCACGAACTTGTTCGGCGCCACCCCGGCCGAGGCGGTGATGCCGACGGTCTCGAAGATGCGCCGGCGGATCTCCTGCGCGATCAGGGTCGCGCTGCCCTTGCAGTGCGGTGAGGCCGTCACGTCCAGGTAGGCCTCGTCCAGCGACAGCGGCTCCACCAGCTCCGTGTAGTCGCGGTAGATGTCCATGATCTGGGTTGATGCGATCCGGTACTTTTCCATGTTCGGCGGGATCAGGAGCAGCTCCGGGCACAGCTTCATCGCCTGGGCGGTCGCCATCGCCGAATGGATGCCGAAGCGGCGCGCCTCGTAGTTGCAGGTGGCGACCACGCCACGCTGGTCCGGCCGTCCCCCGACCGCCAGCGGCCGGCCGCGCAGCGACGGGTCGTCCCGCATCTCGACGGATGCGTAGAAACAGTCGCAATCGCAGTGGATGATCTTGCGGAGGGGGATGTTCATACTGTAATTGCATACAGTATCAGGGGAAAGCGGGAATGATGCAAGAGTGCAAGCAAAAAGGGCGCGCAACCTGCGTCGCGCGCCCTTGTCTCACTGCTTGTCCAGCCGCTTACCAGGTAAACTTCAGCGAGTACGACGCGCCATACACACCCGTGTGGTAGCGCACGCGGACGTAACGCGGCGAAGTCGCCGAGGTGGCGTTGGCGACCGACACCGCGTCCGGCGTGCCCGCGCCGTTGGTGCTCATCGCCAGCTGGGTGCCGGCGCTGTTGTAGGCGTACAGGTCATAGTCCGTGCTGCCGCTGCCGGCGTTCATGGTCAGGGTCGCGGTCAGGGTCTTGCCGGCCGGGACCTGGACCACGAAGTAGTCGTTGTCGGTCGTACCGTACAGCGTGCCCTTGACCACGGTGCCCGAGACGTTCACCGCATTGGCGGCCGAGATCGAGTTGTTCGGCTCGACCTCGTTCTGCGTCGGCGGCGTGACCGTCGCGCCGGCCGCCACGGCGTTCACGGCCGCTGCGGCGTCGACGATGCCGGCGCCGCAACCCGAGCATGCCGCCGGGAAGGCGCGCGCGGTGGACTTCAGCTTGGCCTCGACTTCGTCCGGCGTCAGATTCGGGTTCGTCGACAGCATCAGGGCGGCCACGGCGGCCACGTGCGGGGTCGCCATCGAGGTGCCCATCATGTAGCCGTAATTGTCGCCGGCCGGGGTGCTGGTGCCGGCGTTCCAGGTCGACAGGATGCCCGCGCCGCTGTCGCCGCCCGGCGCCGCCACGTCGACCACGCTGCCGTAGTTCGAGTACGAGGCCTTGCCGCCGGTACGGCCGACCGCCGCCACCGCGATCACGCCAGCGCAGTTGGCCGGATTCGAGTTGGCGGCATTGATGTTCGAGTTGCCGGCCGCTACCACGACCACGGCGCCGCGCGAACGGGCGCTGTTGATCGCATTCTGGGTGGTGGTGTCGCAGGCGCCGCTGCCGCCCAGCGACAGGTTCAGCACGCGCGCCTTGTTGGCATTGGCCGGCACGCCGGTGACGGCGCCGCCGGAGGCCCAGACGATGGCGTCGGCGATGTCCGAGGTATAGCCGCCGCACTTGCCCAGCACGCGGGCCGGGACGATCTTCGCGCCGTAGGCGATGCCGGCCACGCCGACGCCGTTGTTGGCCTTGGCGGCGATGGTGCCGGCCACGTGGGTCCCGTGCCAGCTCGAGGCTTCGTCCTGCGCCGGGATGCCGGTGCCGCACTGGCCGGCATAGGTGTTGTCGCCCGGGTCGCTGGCGTCGCTGTCGCGGCCGTTGCCGTCGCCGGCGATGGTGGCGTTGGTGATGAAGTCATAGCCCGGCAGGATCTGGCCCTGCAGGTCGACGTGCGGACGGTAGCCGGTATCGATCACGGCCACGTTGATGCCGGCGCCGGTCGACTTGTCCCAGGCGGCCGGCACGTTCATGCCGCCCTTGGCGTCGAACAGGTCCCACTGCTGGGTGTACATCGGATCGTTGGGCACGAACAGCGGCAGCATGATGCGGTCCGGTTCGGCGTATTCAACGTCCGGGTCGCGCGCCGCCAGGTCGGCGGCCAGGGCCCTGGCTTCGTCGATCGACATGGCGCGGCTGAGCTGCATCACGTTGGCGCCGGTGGCGGTGGCGCGCAGCAAGCGCATGGTGGCGCCGAGCTGCTGGCCGGAGCGGGCCATCAAGGCCTGGCGCGCGGCCGTCAGGGCGCGGGCGGGCATGGCGCCCTTGGAATTGTCGACCGCATCCTTGTAGCGGACGATCAGGCGGTCGGTCTGGGTGATGACCTTGGTGTGCGCCGCATCCTGCGGCGCGGCGTTGGCGGCCAGCGACCCGAAGGCGACGAGGGCTGCGGCGCAGAGTTTCAACACGGGAGACATCTTGTGGTGCGACATGCTTGCTTCCTCTTTTCGTTAACCGAACCGACGAGCGTAACGAAAAGCGGCCCGCTTGGGGCCGCTTTAGGGGTTTTCACCACAGGAAAATTTTTGATAAGTAATTGATTGCTAAAGGAATTTATTGACTCTCGGCATTTCCTTTACAGGCAATCAGCTTTCCCGTTTCCAGGCAATTACCAGCTCGGTTACCAGCTCAGCTTCAGCGTGTATTTGCCGCTGGTCGAACCGGTGCCGCCGCTGTAGTACACCACGCGCACGTAGGCGGGCACGGTGGTGGAGCCGGTATTTGTCGCACTGGCCGAATCGATCGAACCGGCGCCATTGGTGCTGGACGTCACCTGGGTGCCGGCGCTGTTGTAGATGTACAGGTCGTAGTCCGAGGTCGAGTTCGGCGTCAGGGTCGCGCTCAGGGTCTTGCCGGCCGGCACCTGGACCACGAAGTAGTCGGTGTCGGTGGTGCTGCCCATGGTGCCGTTGACCGTGGTGCCCGCGGTCGTCACGGCGTTCGCGGTGGAGATCGTGTTGTTCGACTCGGTTTCCGAGATCGTGGTGCCGGTGCCGCCGGTGCCCAGGGCCGCATCGACCGCCGCCGAGGCGTCGACGATGCCCGCGCCGCAGCCCGAGCACGATGCCGGGAAGGCGCGCGCGCTCGACTTCAGGCGGGATTCGACGTCGTCCGGGGTCAGGTTCGGATTCACCGACAGCATCAGCGCGACCACGCCGGCCACGTGCGGAGTGGCCATCGAGGTGCCCATGTAGCCGGCGTAGCTGTCGGCGCCCGGACCCTTGGTGCCGGCGTTCAGGGTCGACAGGATCGCCGCGCCGCTGTCGCCGCCCGGCGCCGCCACGTCGACCAGGGTGCCGTAGTTCGAGTACGAGGCACGGCCGCCCGACTTGTTGGTGGCCGCCACCGCGATCACGCCCGAGCAGTTGGCCGGGCTGCTGTTGCTGACGTTCTGCGACTCGTTGCCGGCCGCGACCACGACCACGGTGCCGCGCGAACGGGCGCCGTTGATCGCGTTCTGGGTGGTGGTGTCGCAGGCGCCGCCGCCGCCCAGCGACATATTGATCACCTGCGCGCGCGCCGCGATGTTCGGCACGCCCGAGACGGTGCCGCCGGAAGCCCAGATGATGCCGTCGGCGATGTCCGAGGTATAGCCGCCGCACTGGCCCAGCACGCGCACCGGCACGACCTTGGCGTTGTAGGCGACGCCGGCCACGCCGATGCCGTTGTTGGTGAGGGCGGCGATGGTGCCGGCCACGTGGGTGCCGTGCCAGCTCGAGTTGGTGGCGGCCTGGCCAGTACCGCACTGGCCGGCGGCGGTCCAGTCGCCCGGATCGCTGGCATCACTGTCGCGGCCGTTGCCGTCGTTGGAGATCGTGGTGTCGGCGATGAAGTCGTAGCCTGCCAGGATCTGGCCCTGCAGGTCGACGTGCGGACGGTAGCCGGTATCGATCACCGCCACCCGGATGCCGGTGCCGGTGGCCTTGTCCCAGGCCGCCGGCAGGCGCATGCCGCCGACGGTATCGGTGTAGTCCCACTGCTGGCTGAAGTAGGGATCGTTCGGCGTGAACATCGGCTTCTTGATGCGGTCCGGTTCCGCGTACTCGATCGAGGCATCGCCGGCGGTCAGGTCGGCCGCCAGCTTGGCGGCCTCGGCCACCGAAATCTTGCGGTTCATCTGGATCACGCGGGCGCCGGTACCGATGGTGTGCAGTTCCTTCATCGTCAGGCCGAGCTTGCGGCCGGCCGTGTTGAGGACGGCCAGGCGCGAAGCGGCCATCGGCGACGCCGCGGCGGCCCGCGACAGCCCTTTGGCGACGCTCTTGGCATCCGGCGCCGACTCGTCCTTGTACTTGACGATCAGGCGGTCGGTCTCGGCAGTGACGTCCACACCCTGCGCGGCGGATGCGGTGACTGCCGTGGCCGGCACGCCGGCCTGGACAAAGCCTGCGCCGATGCCGAGGACGGCCACTGCGCACAGTTTCAAGACTGCCGGGTACATCGATTTCTGAGACTTCATGTTTCTTCCTTTTTATAGAAAAACACAAAAGTTTTGATTTTCCGCAAGCACGTCATGAACTACTGAGTGCCTGAGATCTAGTTGTGTCGGCGCTATTTCTGCACACCGATTGCCCGTCTGAAAGCGGACACGGAAGAGTAGCGCGAAGGAAGAAACCTTGTGGAAATTTCACAATTGATTTCGGCATCTTTACAACGAAAAACAGTACTTCGTAGCAAAAACCTACTTTATTTGGCGGAAAATCGGCTCAGCAAAATAAGATCTTGCTAAAAAACGCAAAATTATAAGGAGATTATCATTCTTGGTCAGCCATAACATTTAACACATAGCTTTGATCTATATCAGATATAACGCATAAATTTTAACGAAGATGCATACGCGCCAGACGTAAAAAAGGCCGCGATCGCTCGCGGCCTTTTGCTCAACCGGACAGCCGTTCAGGACTTAGAAATTGCCCTTGAACTGGACGCCGTAGGTGCGCGGCTCGTTGGTGAAGCCGGTCAGGTTGTTGAAGTCGATCGCACCGGTGATGCGGCGCTGGTCGAGGATGTTGCGGCCGAAGGCAGCCACTTCATACTTGCCGCCCGCCCAGTTGTAGCCGACGCGCAGGCCGCCTTCGGTCAGCGGCTTGCCGCTGAATTCCTTCGCTTCGTACAGGAAGAAATTGATCTTCGTACGGTAGGACCAGTCGGTGTAGACGAAGAACTCGCCGTCGCCCATCGGGATGCCATAGCGCGCGGTGGCGTTGAGGGTCCACTTCGGCGCCTGCGGCAGCGGGTTGCCGTTGATCTCGACGCGGCCGGCCGCGTTGACCGGGTCGGTGACGGTGCACTGGGCGCACTTGTTGACCGACAGGCTCGGGTCGCGGATCTCGGTGAAGTTGTAGCTGGCGCCGCCGGTCACGCGCAGCGACGGGCTGACGATGCCTTCGAAGTCGAACTCGGCACCCTGGGCCTTGGTCTTCTTGGCGTTGATCAGCTTGGTGACGTTGGAGTTACCGCCGACCACGGTCAGCTGCTGGTTCTTGACCTCGAAGTCGTACAGCGAGAAGTTGACGCGGGCGCGGCGCTCGAACAGGTCGGCCTTGATGCCGCCTTCGACCGAGGTGACGGTCTCGGCATCGGCCACGGTCACCGGCACCGATGCCGACGCGGCGGCGATACTCGGCGCGCGGAAGCCGGTCGCCATGCGGGCGTACAGGTTCACTTCGCGGTTCAGCTTGTAGGTACCCGACAGGTCCCAGTTGACCTTGCTCTTGCTCTCGCTGATGCCGGCCGGGCCGATCAGGGTCACGTTGGTGTGTTCCAGCGTGGCGAAGTCCTTCTTGTCGTCGGTGTAGCGCAGGCCGCCGCGCAGGGTGAAGGCATCGTTGACGGCATAGGTCACGGAACCGAAGGCGGCCCAGGCCTTGTTCTTCTGGTTCGAGACCACGCGCGAGGTCTGCTGCTGGGTCACGCTGTCGAAGTTGTCGCTGCCGCCGGTCGCGTCTTCATCGAAGTAGTACAGGCCGGCCTGCCAGTTCATCGGGCCCGCGTTCTTCGACTCGACACGGAATTCCTGCGAGTACTGGGTCAGGTCGGTCAGGCGGCTGGCGGTCTGTACCTGGAAAGGAATGAAGCCCGGACCGGCCGGGGTGCCGCCGTCGATGTCGCCGCGGCTGTTGTAGTGGCCCACGCCTTCGTAGCCGGTAATCGAGTACAGCTTGACCGGGCCCAGGTCCCACGACAGGCGCAGGTTGGCGCCGTTGGTCTTGAGGTTCTGGAAGTTCAGGGCATTGGTGACGATGCTGTTCAGGTCGTAACCGTCGGCGATGTCGTTGGTGCCCTTCTTGATCAGGTTGGCGCGGAACAGGCGGGCGCTGCCGGCGGTGGTGCGCTGGTGCACGTTGAACAGGGCGCTGAAGGTGCTGTCCGGGGTGTACAGGAACTGCACGCGCTCGGCGTGTTCGTTGTAGCCGTCCAGTTCGCCGGTCTTGTTGGTCTTGGCCAGGTCGCTGTAGTTGTCGACGTAGTTGTCGCGGTGCTGGCGCAGGGTCGAGACGCGCATCGCCCACTTGTCGGACAGCGGCACGTTGACGGCGCCTTCCAGGTTGACGGTGTTATGCGTGCCCCACGAGGCGTTGTAGTAGCCCTCGACCTTCTTCAGGTTCGGCTTTTCGGATTCGAACTTGACCACGCCGGCCGGGGTGTTGCGGCCGAACAGGGTGCCCTGCGGGCCGCGCAGCACTTCCACGCCGGCCACGTCGAAGATCGGGAAGCCTTTCAGGATCGGGTTTTCCTGCACGATGTCGTCGACGATCAGCGACACCGGCTGCGACGCGAACAGCGAGAAGTCGGTGTTGCCGTAGCCGCGGATGTAGAAGCGCGGGAAGGTGCGGCCGTTCGACGATTCGATGTTCAGGCTCGGCACCTTGCCGGCCAGCACGCGGATGTCTTCGCCACCGGAGACGATGACGTCCAGTTTCTCACCCTTGATGGCGCTGACGGAAACCGGCACCTCCTTGATGTTTTCGGTGCGGCGCTGCGCCGTCACGGTAACGGTTTGCAGCTCGTTGGTCGATGTAGCTTGGGCCAGGGCCGGGGCGGCCGACATGGCGGACAGCGCCAGCATCGCGCCGTGGGCGGCGATGACGCGCTTGTGCATCTTGGACATCTTGGTCATTTCGATTTCCTAGGAAGGGTAAAAAAACTTGTATTTATGTCTCCCCCAGCCCCCTCTTCCCCCGGCAAGCGCGCCGTGCTCGGCGTCTTCATATTGCCAGGTTGGTAAGCGCGCAATTGTCGAGCATGTGTATAAGTCAAGGCAAGAAATATGCGTGGGGATAGGCGGCCATACAACAAATTATTTTTCCCCAAAACCCTTGCGTGCTCCGGAAGGGATACGCTATGATTCGGGCCTCTTCGGACGCGGTGACAAACGTCGAAGGCAACATCGAAGTGGTTTGCGGGCGCTTAGCTCAGTTGGTAGAGCGGATCCCTTACAAGGATTAGGTCGGGAGTTCGAGCCTCTCAGCGCCCACCAGATCTTCCGATGATGCCGACAGCGAAGAAAAGATCAGTAAAAACGGAGCGGTAGTTCAGTTGGTTAGAATACCGGCCTGTCACGCCGGGGGTCGCGGGTTCGAGCCCCGTCCGCTCCGCCAGAATCAAAGAAGAAAGGTCCGACTTGTCGGGCCTTTTTTCTTTTTAGCTACAGGAGGGTCTCCCCTGCGGGCGACCCGGTTTCGGGCTCGAAGGGAATCGCCTGCAAGCGATTCCGCGGCCCGCGGGACGTGGGCGAGCCCCGTCCGCTCCGCCAGAATCAAAGAAGAAAGGTCCGACTTGTCGGACCTTTTTTCGTTTCTGCCCTGCCTTGCGCGTCATGCCCTCCTGAGCATCGGGGCGCCAAGCTCGACGCGGTTGCGTCCGCCGGTCTTGGCCGCATACAGCGCGTGGTCGGCGCGCGCCAGCGCCGCCGTCAGCTCCTCGCCGACGCCGATCGTCACCACGCCGATGCTCACCGTCATGCGGTAGCCGGGCGCGCAGTCGAGCACCGGGGCCTCGGCCACCGCGATACGCAGGCGTTCGGCCGCTTCGAGCGCGCCCTCGAGCGCGGTGCCCGGCAGGACCAGCGCGAATTCCTCGCCGCCCAGGCGGCCGATCACGTCGTGCTCGCGCAGCACGCCGCGCGCGGTGTCGGCGAATGCCTGCAGGGCGCGATCGCCGCAGGCGTGGCCATAGCCGTCGTTGAGCTGCTTGAAGTGGTCGATGTCGAGCATCAGCAGGGTGATCGGCTTGCGCAGGCGCAGCGCCAGCAGGCGCGCACTGTCGGCGCGCTCGAAGAAGGCGCGGCGGTTCAGCATGCCGGTCAGGCTGTCGACGGTGGCCAGGCTGCGCATCAGGGCATCGTCCTTCTGCTTGCACAGCAACAGGAAGCCGAAGCCGTTCACGATCATCAGGAGATAGCTGGCCAGGTAGGCCACGTCCTTCACCGGCGACACGGTCGTTCCCGGATTGCCGCCCTCGAGGCCCAGCCAGGTCCAGATCGCCAGCGCGAACAGGATGTTGTTGATGCCGATGAGACGCTGCAGCAGCGGTGCCTTGCGCGGACGCAGCAGGACCACCGCCGCGCCGAATACGAACAGGGCGATGATGAAGGAAATCAGTTCGGTGAGCTGCAGGCGCGAGGCTCCGGTCGCCACCGCATAGCCGATCGCCACCCAGCCGGGCAGCGTGAACAGGTAGAGGGACTGGCGCCAGCGCCTGAAGCCGAAGAACAGGCAGTTGGCGCCCACTTCCAGCGCCACCCCGGCCAGCCAGACGCAGGCGGACAGCGCCTCGACCAGGCCCGGCTCGAACTGCGGCGCGACCCACCAGCAGAGCTGGGCGAGCCCGATCGACAGGCGTCCCCACATCCACCAGCCGAGCGCCGGGCTGTTGTCCGCCCCCCGCATATAACCTGCCATCAGCAGGGCAAACGCGATATTGCCGACACCGAGCGCCAGCATGAAGGTTTGAATATCGATCACTGTGGTCCTCAGGGACTGCTGCGGTTTACTGTAATTATTACAACAGCTGTTTCCCAAAGGAATTATCTTACACGGTTTCAACATTTGGTTACGCACAATTCGAGTGCGTCCTCGGTTTGCTGCCGGATATGCCGCACTGTTGGAACATTGCTACATGGCACAACTGAATCGTGCATAATTCATGGAGCCGCCGTGATCTTTGGTTTTCTCACATCCCAGACCCTGTCCCCGCGCCAGCACAGGCTGCAGAACACACCGCTGTTCCGCACGCTCAAGCCGCTCGAGGTCAAGTTCGTGGATGGCCTGATGCACGAGCGGCGCTACCTGCCGGAAGAAATCGTCTTCGACGAGAACGAGGAAGGCCAGGCGCTCTACCTGGTGATGGCGGGCCGGGTCGAGATCAGCCGCGCCCACGAAGGCAGCCGCCGGCTGGTGAGCGAGCTGGGACCGGGCGGCTTCTTCGGCGACCTCGCCCTGCTCGACAACTCGCCGCGCAGCGCCCAGGCGCGCGCCGTCGAGCACTGCGAGCTGGCGGTGTTCTTCCGCGACGACTTCCTGGCGCTGATGGATACCGACGCCGTGATCGGCTACAAGATCTCGCTGGCGCTGGCGCGCCACATCGGCCAGCGCCTGCGCGAGCGTCTCGACGGCCGTCCGCAGCTGGAAGCGCTGTGATCGGCGGCCCCGTGGTCCGCGAGGAGCGCGCCGGACCGGTGGCCTGGACCGCGATCGTCGCCGTCACCTGCCTGCTGCTGGTGCTGCTCGAGCACATGCTGTGGCTGGTACTGCCCTTCATCTTCGGCACCGTGATGTACTTCACCCTGCTGGGGCCGATGCGGCGCCTGCTGCGCCTGGGCTTTTCGCGCAGCGTCTCGTCGATGCTGGTGTGCGCCGTGTTCTTCGGGCTCGCCACGCTGGCGGTCGCGGCCGCGCTGTCGTGGAGCAGCGGACCGGCGGAGGACAGCGCTTCCTGGAGCGAGACCCTGTCGCTGTACGCGAACGGCGGCGTGGCCTTCGTGCGCAACACGATGGCGCTGCTGGAAGCGAAATTCCCGCTGCTGGCCGAGATGCACCTGACCTCGCTGGTCAACAAGCGCTTCAAGGCCTTCACCGACAACTTCGCCCAGCGCTACCTGGCCACCATCCTGGTCACCGCGGCCGGCTGGCTGCCCTCGCTGCTGCTGGCACCCTTCCTTGCCTTCTTCTTCCTGCGCGACGGCCTGCGCTTCAAGAAATTCCTGGCGCGCGCGGTGCCGAACGCCTACTTTGAACGCACCCTGTTCCTGCTGCACGAGGTCGACCAGACCGCGCGCCGCTATTTCGAGGGCCTGCTCAAGCTGACCGTGCTCGACACCATCGTGCTGGGCTTCGGCCTGTGGGTGATCGGCGTGTCATCTCCGCTGCTGCTGGGCTTCATTTCCGCGCTGCTGGCCTGGGTGCCCTTCATCGGCTCGGTGGTCGGCTGCGTGATGGTGGTGATCGTCGCCGCCACCGACGCCCCCGTCAATCCGCTGGTGGCCTACGGCGCCATCGTCGTCTTCATCCTGGCGCGCCTGCTGGACGATTTCGTCTTCATGCCGATCACCCTCGGCCGCAGCCTGAAGATCCACCCGCTGATCGCGGTGCTGATGATCTTCATCGGCGGCGCCCTGTCCGGCGTGGCCGGCCTGATGCTGGTGCTGCCGCTGCTGGGCGTGGCGATGGTCATCGGAGAAACCCTGGGCCGCCTGATGACCAATCCACGGCTGCGGGCAAGGCACCGCTACGCAAGGCAGTTGCGGGAAAAACAGGCGAGCGAGGATCTGCTTGCCTGACGGCGACGTTCAACCCAGGCTGCATATTGTTGGTTATATTAAATTATTAACCAACTGTCGGAAAATTTGACGTCTGCTCATCCCTGGCACTCCCTTTCGATGGAAAATCAAGGACTTGGTTTAATGGTATGAATATTGCATTGCGTTTTGCGTCGAAATTCCTTCGGCAACCAAAAACAAAGAGGGAGCAAAATGACAACAAATCGCCATACCGCATTCCTTCGGAGTGCCATTTTCGCCCTGGCCTTCGTGGCCGCCGGCACGGCCAGCGCCGCTCCGATCTACTGGACCGATTGGCAGGGCGGCGACCTCGACACCGGTCCCGGCTTCAGGGCCCAGGGCACCATCACCACCGCCACCTCGACAGTCACCGTCACGTATACGAATGCTGCGGGCGTCGGTTTCTACCAGCCCAGCGGCGGTACCGACTACTGGGGGCCGCGCAACTCGACTTCGCCCTACACCAGCAGCGCAGTCGACAACGCGCCCACCGGCACCGACATCATCGCCTTGCAGTATGCGGGCAGCCAGACGCTGACCTTCTCGCAATCGGTCGCCAATCCGGTATTCGCCGTCGTCAGCCTGAACGGCAACGGCTACGCCTTCCTGAACCAGGACTTCGATATCCTCAGCTATGGCGCCGGCCTGGGAGCGGCCGCTCCAGGCAACCATAGCTGCGGCTTCTATGGCTGCGGCACCCTGACCAAGCAGGTAGTGGATCTCGGCGGCGGCAACACCGAATACCGGCTGATCGGCACCGGCGAGCCGCATGGCACCATCCGTTTCACCGGCACCTTCGACGCGCTGACCTGGCGCAGCCTGACTTCCGAATACTGGAATGGTTTCACCGTCGGCGTGGAGGGCACGGCGGACGAGGGTCCGCCGCCGAATGACGTGCCGGTGCCGGCGACCTGGCTGCTGATGGCCATCGGCAGCGCAGGCCTGGCTGCGGTCCGTCGCCGCAAGCCGGGCGTGTAGAGCCGGGCTCTACTTCCGCCCTGCCGCCTTCGGTTTGGTCTTGATGGTTGACAGGATGCCCGGCTTGGCCTTGCCCGGCGGCGCCACGAAGGGTGCTGGATCGTTGCGGCTGTTTCCACGCCCGTTGCGGCGGGTGGCCACCTCGATCACCCGGCCCTTCGGCGCGGCACCGCGGGACTCGGCCACCAGCGGCAGGGCCTTGCGCTCGCTACGCGGCGTGGCTTCCTGCTCGCTGCCGGGCGGCGGCACCAGGTGGCGCTCGCCGTTGCCGATCAGGTCGCCGCGGCCCATGCGTTTCAGGCCTTCGCGCAGCACCGGCCAGTTTTCCGGGTCGTAGTAGCGCAGGAAGGCTTTGTGCAGCTTGCGCGTCTTGCCGCTCTTGGCGGTGACGACTTCTTCCGAATCCTCGGTCACCTTGGCCAGCGGGTTCTTGCCCGTGTGGTACATGGTGGTTGCCATCGCCATCGGCGTCGGCGTGAAGGTCTGGACCTGGTCGAGGTGGAAGTTGTTCTTCTTCAGCCACAAGGCGAGATTCAGCATGTCCTCGTCGGTCGAACCCGGGTGGGCCGCGATGAAGTAGGGGATCAGGTACTGCTTCTTGCCCGCCTCCTTCGAGTACTTGTCGAACAGCGCCTTGAACTCGTCGTAGGTGCCGATGCCCGGCTTCATCATCTTCGACAGCGTGCCCTCTTCCGTGTGCTCCGGCGCGATCTTCAGCAGGCCGCCCACGTGGTGGGTGACGAGTTCCTTCACGTACTCGGGCGAGCGCACGGCCAGGTCGTAGCGCAGGCCGGAGCCGATCAGGATCTTCTTGATGCCCGGGATCGCGCGCGCCTTGCGGTACAGCGAGATCAGCTTGCTGTGGTCGGTACCCAGGTTGGAACAGATGGTCGGATAGACGCAGGACAGGCGGCGGCAGGTTTCCTCGATCTTCTTGTCCTTGCAGGACAGGCGATACATGTTCGCGGTCGGACCGCCGAGGTCGGTGATGGTGCCGGCGAAGTTCTTCGTCGTATCGCGGATCAGCTCGATCTCGCGCAGGATCGACGGCTCCGAACGGCTCTGGATGATGCGGCCTTCGTGCTCGGTGATCGAGCAGAAGGTGCAGCCGCCGAAGCAGCCGCGCATGATGTTCACCGAATAGCGGATCATCTCCCAGGCCGGGATATGCGCCTTGCCGTAGCTCGGGTGCGGCGCGCGCGCGTACGTCAGGTCGTATACGCCGTCCATCTCGTCCATGGCCAGCGGCAGCGGCGGCGGGTTCAGCCAGACGTCGCGGTCGCCGTGCTGCTGCACCAGCGCGCGCGCGTTGCCCGGGTTCGACTCGAGGTGGAACACGCGCGAGGCGTGCGCGTACATCACCGGATCCTCGCTGACGGTCTCGAAGGACGGCAGGCGCACCACGGTCTTGCGTGCTTTTTCGCGCGCGGCGGCCTGTCTCTCTTCGCGCGTCATGATGACGATCGGCTTGACCTCCGGTTCCGGCTGCGCATTCTCGGTGGCGCAGGCCTTGGTGTCTTCCTGCGCCATCGCGTAGGGGTTCGGATGCGGGTCGACGCGGCCCGGCACGTCCACGCGGGTGGAGTTGTGCACCGACCACTCCTGGTCCGGCAGCCAGCCGTGCGGCACCAGGAAGGCGGTGCCGCGCAGGTCGCGGATGTTCTTGATGCTCTCCCCTGCCGCGATGCGGCGGGTGACGTCGACCAGGGCGCGTTCGGCGTTACCGAAGATGACCAGATCCGCCTTCGATTCGAACAGCACCGAGCGGCGCACCTTGTCCGACCAGTAGTCGTAATGCGCGATGCGGCGCAGCGAGGCCTCGATCGAACCGGCGATCACCGGCACGCCCGGGAAGGCTTCGCGGGCGCGCTGGCAGTAGACGGTCACGGCGCGGTCCGGACGTTTATTCGGCTCGGCGTTCGGCGTGTAGGCGTCGTCCGAGCGGATCTTGCGGTCGGCCGTGTAGCGGTTGACCATCGAGTCCATGTTGCCGGCGGTGATGCCCCAGTACAGATTGGGCTTGCCGAGCGCGCGGAAGGGTTCCACGGAGGTCCAGTCCGGCTGGCTGATGATGCCGACCCGATAACCCTGGGCTTCCAGCAGGCGGCCGACCAGCGCCATCCCGAAGCTCGGGTGGTCGATGTAGGCGTCGCCCGTGATCAGGATGATGTCGCACGAATCCCAGCCCAGCTTGTCCATCTCCGCGCGGGACATGGGCAGGAAGGGCGCGGCGGGAGCGCGGCTGGAGCGCTTGGGGACGCTCGCGAAAAGATTGGTGGGGGAGTTCATTGGCCGGCATTTTACAGGAAAAGCCGTCGGTCAACTCCTCCCCCCTCCAAAATTGGCTTAGTTTTCAACAACTTAATCAGATGCCCATGTTGTTGAGGATATTGCCGAGCTGGCGTAGGGCCGGCTCCAGGTTCGGGTGGCGGGCCGCGAAGCGGGCCGTGATTTCCTGGCTGCGCGAAGCCAGGCCATAGGTGTTGGCGTCCGGGTCGTCGGCGCGGCGCTCGAGCACGTGCTTGATGTCGCCGTCGAGCTGGCGCAGCAGCATCTCCAGTTCGTCGTCGACCTCGCCCGTCTCCTCGAGGTGGCGGTGCAAGGTCTTCAGGTGCGCTTTCAGGGTGTCTTCGTTATCAGGCAGCATGTCGTCGTCCCTCATGTGGTGAACCTGGTCTCCAGGTACAGCTTCTCGACCTGTTCGCGGGCCCAGGGCGTCTTGCGCAGGAACTTCAGGCTCGACTTGATGCTGGGGTCCTTGATGAAGCAGTTGATCGCGATACGGCGGCCGAGCCCATCCCAGCCGTAGTGCTCGACCAGGCGGGTTAATAAGGATTCTAAGGTAATACCGTGTAATGCCTGAACACTCATTGCAGAGACGATGTCCTCGTGAGGGCGTTGTGGGAAATTTTATATCTGAAGGGGAAGGATGGGCGCGCCGCTCGCCGTTGCCGCGCCCTGTTTCGTCGTTCCCGCGCAGGCGGGAATCCAAGTCCCTCGGGTATTCGTAAAACTTATTACTCGCCCGTCAGTCCACGGCGCTCCAGCAGCGGCTCGATCTTCGCATCGCGGCCGCGGAACTTGCGGTACATCTCCATCGCATCCATGGTGCCGCCGCGCGACAGCAGGGTCTGGCGGAAGTGGTCGCCGTTCTTGCGCAGCAGGCCGCCGTTCTCCTTGAACCACTCGACGGTGTCGGCGTCCAGCTTCTCGGCCCACAGGTAGCCGTAGTAGCCGGCCGAGTAACCGCCCGAGAACACGTGCGAGAAATAGGTCGTGCGGTAGCGCGGCGGCACCAGCGGGAAGTCGACGCCGGCGTCATGCAGGGCCTTGGCTTCGAAGCCCAGCACGTCGGTCGGGATCTGGTTCGGGGCCAGCTGGTGCCAGCTTTGGTCCAGGATCGAGGCCGCCAGGTACTCGGTGGTGCGGTAGCCCTCGTTGAACTTGCTTGATGCCTGCACCTTGTCCAGCAGCGCCTGAGGCATCGCCTCGCCGGTCTGGTAGTGCTTCGCATAGTTGGCCAGCACTTCCGGCCAGGCCATCCACATTTCGTTGACCTGCGAGGGGAACTCGACGTAGTCGCGCGGCACGCGGGTGCCCGAGAAGCGCGGGTACTTCACGTTCGAGAACATGCCGTGCAGCGCGTGGCCGAACTCGTGGAACATGGTGCGCACTTCGTCGTAGGTCAGCAGGGTCGGCTCGCCGGCGGCCGGCTTCGGGATGTTCAGGTGATTCGCGATCACCGGGTGGGTGCCCAGCAGGGTGTTCTGGCCGACGTAGGCATTCATCCAGGCGCCGCCGCGCTTGTTGGCGCGCGCGTAGGGATCGTGCAGGAAGATCGCCAGCTGCTTGCCGTCGGCGTCGAAGACGTCGAACACGCGCACGTCCGGGTCGTACACCGGCAGGTCCTTGCGCTCCTTGAAGGTGATGCCGTATTCCTTGGTGGCGGCGAAGAACACGCCGTCGATCAGGACGCGGTTGTACTCGAAGTAGGGACGCAGCTGGTTCTGGTCGAAGGCGTAACGCTGGGCGCGCACCTTGTCGCTGTAGTAGTTCCAGTCGTAGGCGGCGGCCTGGAATTGTCCGCCTTCGGCGTCGATCACCTTCTGCAGGTCGGCCGCTTCCTTCTTCGCGTTGTTCACGGCCGGCTTGGCGAATTCGGCCAGCAGCTTGTTGACCGCGCCGGTGGTCTTCGCTGTCTGGTCTTCCAGCATATAGGCCGCGTGGCTCGGATAGCCCAGCAGCGCGGCGCGCTCGGCGCGCGCCTTGGTCAGCTCCAGCACCAGGGCGCGGTTGTCGAATTCGCCGCCATGGCTGCCGCGCGCCAGCGAGGTTGCCAGCAGCTTTTCACGGGTCGCGCGGTTGGTCAGCACGGACAGCGGCGCCTGCTGGGTGGTGTTCACGACCGGGATCACGAACTTGCCGTCCAGGCCGCGCTTCTTCGCTTCCGCACTGGCGACGTCGATCGCCTTGTCCGACATGCCGGCCAGCTCTTCGCGGCTGTCGACCACCAGCGCCGAGGCGTTCGCTTCCTTCAGCACGTTCTGGCTGAACTGGGTCTGCAGGGCTGCAATCTTCGCGTTATAGGCCTTCAGCTTGATCTTGTCGCTGGCGGACAGCTGGGCGCCGGCGCGCACGAAGTCGGTGTGGTAGCGCTCCAGCAGGTAGGCCGATTCGGCATCGAGGTGCAGCTGCTCGCGCTTGTCGTACAGGGTCTTGATGCGCTTGTAGAGCTTCTCGTTCAGGCGGATCTTGTCGCTGTGCGCGGCCAGCTTGGGCGCCAGTTCCTTGTCCAGCGCGTTCAGGGTGTCGTTGGTGTTAGCGCCGACCAGGTTGTAGAAGACGGTCGAGACGCGGTTCAGCAGCTGGCCCGAACGCTCCATCGCGACGATGGTGTTCTGGAAGCTCGGCGCCGCCTTGCTATTGGCGATGACGTCGATCTCGGCCGACTGCTGGCGCATGCCTTCCTCGAAGGCCGGGGCGAAGTCTTCATTCCTGATCTTGTCGAAGGCCGGGTACTGGAACGGCAGGGTGCTCGGCTTGGCGAAGGGGTTCGAGGCCGGCAGCTGGGATGGCGCCGC
The DNA here is from genome assembly GCF_056399665.1 of Massilia sp. 01N410. NCBI lineage: Bacteria > Pseudomonadati > Pseudomonadota > Betaproteobacteria > Burkholderiales > Oxalobacteraceae > Massilia > Massilia sp. 01N410. Next base: position 97,599 of record NZ_JBFTRV010000011.1, read on the forward strand.
CTGGGCGAAGGTGGCGACGGCCGCGGTGACGGCGAAGGCCAGGATGTGGGAACGGTTCATTCTCTCTCCAGTGAAAATCGTCTTGTTGTTTGTTGTGGTGCTTCGCGTGGGCTCGGGGAGCCCACGCTTGACGGTGGATCAGCCGCTCAATTGCCGGTCAAGCCACGGCGCTCCAGCAGCGGCTCGATCCGCGCATCACGGCCACGGAAATTGCGGAACAGGTCCATGGCGTCGGCCGAACCGCCGCGCGACAGCAGGGTCTCGCGGAAGTGGTCGCCGTTCTTGCGCAGCAGGCCGCCGTTCTCCTTGAACCACTCGACCGTATCGGCGTCCAGCTTTTCGCTCCACAGGTAGGCGTAGTAGCCGGCCGAATAGCCGAGCGAGAAGCTGTGCGAGAAATAGGTCGTGCGGTAGCGCGGCGGCACCGGCGCGAAGTCGACGCCCGCATCCTTCAGCGCGGCGGCCTCGAAGCCCAGCACGTCGGTCGGGATCTGGCTCGGGGCCAGCTGGTGCCAGCGCTGGTCGAGCAGCGAAGCGGCCAGGTACTCGGTGGTGATGTAGCCCATGTTGAACTTCGCGGACGCCTGCACCTTCTGCAGCAACTCTTGCGGCATCGGCTCGCCGGTCTGGTAGTGCTTCGCGTAGTTGGCCAGCACTTCCGGCCAGGTGGCCCACATCTCGTTGACCTGCGACGGGTACTCGACGAAGTCGCGCGGCGTGTTGGCGCCCCCAAAAGTAGGGTACTTCACGTTCGAGAACATGCCGTGCAGCGCATGGCCGAATTCGTGGAAGGCGGTGCGCACCTCGTCATAGGTCAGCAGGGTCGGCTGGCCGGCGGGCGGCTTCGGGATGTTCAGGTGGTTCGCCACCACCGGGTGGTTGCCCAGCAGCGTGGACTGCGTGACGTACTCGTTCATCCAGGCGCCGCCCTGCTTGTTCGGACGCGCGTAGTAATCCATGATGAAGATCGCCAGCTGCTTGCCGTTGGCGTCGAAGACGTCGAACACGCGCACGTCCGGGTCATACACCGGCAGGTCCTTGCGCTCCTTGAAGCTGATGCCGAACTCCTTGTTCGCGGCGAAGAACACGCCGTTCTGCACCACGTTGTTCAGTTCGAAGTAAGGCTTCAACTGGTTCTCGTCGAAGGCGTACTTCGCCTGGCGCACCTTGTCGGTGTAGAAGGCCCAGTCATGCGCGGCGACCTGGAAGCCGCCCTCGGGTTTACCAACTTCGGCATCGATCACACGCTGGATTTCGGCGGCCTCCTTGCGCGCATTGTTCACGGCCGGCGGCGCCAGCTCGCCCAGCAGCTTGTTGACGGCTTCCGGCGTCTTCGCGGTTTCCACTTCCAGCGAATAGGCGGCATAGGTCGGGTAGCCCAGCAGGGTCGCCTTCTCGGCGCGCAGCTTCGCCAGGCGCTGCACCAGCTCGCGGCTGTCGAATTCGCCGCCGCGGCTGCCGCGCGTCATCGATGCCGCCATCAGGCGCTCGCGCGTACCGCGGTTGGTCAGCGACGACAGCAGCGGCTGGCCGGTGGTGTTGGCCAGCGCGATCACGAACTTGCCGTCCAGGCCGCGCTTCTTCGCTTCCGCGGCGGCGGTATCGATCTCGGCATCAAGCATGCCGGCCAGTTCGGCGCGGGTATCGACCACCAGCGCCGAGGCATTCGCTTCCTTCAGCACGTTCTGGGCGAAGGTCGACTGCAGGCTGGCGATCTCGCCGTTATAGGCCTTCAGCTTTTCCTTGTTGGCGTTGGAGAGATTGGCGCCGGCGCGCACGAAGTCGCGGTGGTAGCGTTCCAGCAGATGTTTCGATTCGGCGTCCAGCTTGAGGCCATCGCGCTTGTCGTACAGGCTCTTCACGCGCTTCCACAGTTTGGCGTTCAGGTAGATCGCGTCCGCGTGGGCCGCCAGCTTCGGCGACATCTCGCGGTCGATCGCGTCCAGCTTGTCGTTGGTGTTGGCGCTCTGCAGGTTCGAGAAGGTGGTCGACACCCGCGCCAGCAGCTGGCCCGCGCGCTCCATCGCGACGATGGTGTTGTCGAACGTCGGCGCCGCGTGGTTGTTCGCGATCGCCTCGATCTCCAGCAGGTGCACGCGCATGCCCGCTTCGAAGGCCGGCTTGAAGTGCTCGTCCTTGATCTTGTCGAACGCCGGGTAGTGGAAGGGCAGCGTGCTGGCCTTGGCGAACGGGTTCGAAGCGTCGAAGACGGCAGCGGGTGCGGCGGAAGCAGTGGGAGCGGCGGCGGCGGGGATGGCGGTGCTTGCGTAGGCAAGCGCGATGCTTGCCGCGACGATGAAGCTGTGTTGACGTTTCATGCGATCTTTCAGGACACTAATCGGACGCTGCCGAAGCGTGCCCGGCAGCAGGTGCGCCGAAGATCATAGCAGGCTTATTGCCGCGTCGTCATATTGATGTGTTGCAATCCGCCGTATTGACGGCATCCGTCAGGACGCCTCTTTCCTGGCTTCTTCCGCCTCCTCTTCCTGGATCTCCTGGACCACTTTCTTCTCGATGCGCCGGTCCGGAATCAGCCACATCACGGCCACGGCCGCATACACCAGGAAGCCCAGCCAGGCGGCAAACCAGGACAGCGCCACCCCGGCCAGGTAGAGGACGATCGAGATCTTGCCCTTGCGGTCGTCGCCAATGGCTTCGGCCAGGGTCGTGTTCTTGTCGTGGTTGCGCACCAGGCCGCGCACCAGCAGCGAATACGACACCGCGCACATGAACAGCACGAAGCCATAGGTGGCGGTCGGCCCGGTCTCGAAATGGTTCTCGCCCGTCCACGCCGTCACGAAGGGAATCAGGGACAGCCAGAACAGCAGGTGCAGATTGGCCCACAGGATGCCGCCGCTGACTTCCTTCACCGCGTGCAGCATGTGGTGGTGGTTGTTCCAATAGATCCCGATGTAGATGAAGCTGAGCACGTAGCTCATGAAGACGGGCCACAGCGGCAGCAAGGCCCTGAAATCGGGGCTGTGCGGGACTTTGAGTTCCAGCACCATGATGGTGATGAGGATGGCGATGACGCCGTCGCTGAAGGCTTCCAGCCGGTTTTTTCCCATGACAGTCCTATGTCGTCGTACTGCTCAGCATACTCCACCATCTTTGCTTGTTCCCGCACCGAGGCCCATAGGCGCAATGATGATGCGTCAAGTGTTGGACGGCAGCCAACTCAACCATCACAAGAATGACTGAGAAACCAGCAGATAGCATCCGAAAGCTGATCCGTCCCTGCGAATAAGCGCGATTCCGGGATTGGCACACTTTCTGCAATCACCGTAATTGTGTCCGGCACCGTGCCTGGCATCGCTAATTATTCCAGGAGATAGACATGAACAAGCTGACAATCAAGGACCTGGGCATCGCAAGGGAACTCGACAAGCATCAGATGACCGCCTTTTCAGGCGGTATGGGACGCACACCGCAGCAAATCCTGGCGTGGGAAATGACGGGCAAGCCCGCAACCTGGCAAGGACTGGTTTTGGGGGACGATAACCGGCTGCATGTGCCGACGATCTGAGAGCCCCCATGCGGCGGGAAGGGAATCGCTTACTGCGACGGCGTTCCGATATCGTATTTGCCGAGATTCGCAATGAAATCGTCCAGATTCTCCGCCATCATCTTGCGGAACTGATCGGTGAAATACTCGAGTGCCCGCTCCTTTTCCTGCTGCATGTGTTCCGGACCGCTCGTGGTGCGCGCGACGATGAAGGCATTGAAGCGTGCCGAGGCATACATCGTGGAGGCGCAGACTTCGCTGGGGTCGGCGGAATCGCACTGGGTGTTGGCCTGGTCGATCAGGGCGTTGACGCGGGTCCAGAACTCCGGACCAGGGGCTTGATTACTCATGATGTATATACCGTGGATGAAAGCCCTGAACGTCAGAGCAAGAAATAGACTGTAGCATAAGCAATACGCTGCCCAAGGCCGGTCAAGACCCGCCAGGCAGGAGCGCAGCGGCGATCAATATCAGCCACAGCACCGCGCCCGCAATCACCCAGGCCCAGTTCGCCTTCGACAGCCGGTCGTTGCCCTTCCCTTCCGGGTCGCCGCAGCTGAGGTTGATCTTGTCCTGCGCCACCAGGAAGGGCGGCAGCAGCACGAACACGCTGGCGATCGAGACGAGATCGCCGGCCGTGCCGCCGATGAGGACGTCGATGGCGTTCGCCAGCAGCATCAGCGCGACCAGGATGCTCGCATGCCAGCCGCTGCGCCAGCCGGCGACTTGCGGCAGCGCATGGCCATAGGCTTTGACCTTGCGGAACAGCGCATGCGTGAAAAACATCCAGAACACGGCGCGCGGCACCGGCGAGACCATGCTGCCGAACTGCGAGGCTTCCGGATGCCTGCTCTTGTAGCGATCCCAGTTCTTGTAATACCAGTACAGGACGTAGAGCGAGGACGTCGCCAGGAACAGGATCGCCAGCTTGCGCTTCGACACCACGTAGAAGTCGGGCTCAGCCTGCATGGGAATCCGGTAGTTGAAGGCCGTGCCTGTCGAGGATGTCGCGGATGCGCGCCCGGTTCGCCGCCACGATGCGGTACAGGGTGCGGTAGTGGTCGTCCTGCCAGAAGGCCAGGATCCGCTTTTCCTCGCTTGCTCCCAGCACCTTGCGCACGCCGTCCAGCTCGATGCAGATCACCAGCAGGTGGGAATACGAACTGTCGGCGCGGTCGGCGCCTTCGGGGTAGCCGACCGGCAGGTTCGGATACATCGCCTTCAGCTCGGCCAGCGCCGCTTCCGTCCGGCGCGGATGGCGCTCGAGCCACCAGTGGGTCTGCTCGTGGATGAGGGTGGAGAGGAACAGGCCGTCGTCGTCGGTGTGGCGCGTGTTGAAGGTCAGCACCGGGTGGCTGTGCGGGATGGCGCCCTGCTCGAACACGATCTCGCGGGTCTGGATCCAAGGGTCCAGCGCATGCGCGGCCAGCACGCGCTCGAACTGGGCGCGCGCCGCCCGCTCGCGGGCATTGCCGTGCGCCAGGCGCAGCGTGAAGCCGGCGGCCTGCGCCTGCAGCCCGACTGCCAACCCGGCCAGCGCGCAGAGTGTCAGCAGGCGCCGCTTCATGGGCTGTCGAAGCAGGCCTGGCAAGCGGCGTCCGTGAACCTGGCCTGGCAGCTGCGTTCGCCCGGGAATTTCTTTTCGATGTCCTTGTACGATGCACAGGTGGCCGCAGACAAGGTCGTAATGACCGGCTGCTGCGTCACGACGCCGGATTTGTTGGTGACGCTGAGGCGCTGGCCGTTGCCATCCGAGCGCATCTCGATGCCGCCGCCCTTGTTCCACAGGCCCAGTGCGCTGGCCTGGCTCTCGTCGGGACCAGCCACGAACAGCGCGGATTGGCGGTATTTGGAATCCAGGGTCAGCATGACGTTGCTGCCGACATCCTGGGTGACATAGCCGCCGCGTTCGATGCCCTCCTCGTCGTACAGCATCACGCCGGCCGCTTTCGAGCCGCGCTTCGAAACACGGCCGCCAGCCATGACCGCATCCGGCAGATCGCCGCTCAGGCGGGCGCGCACCACGCCCTTGCCGTCGACGACCACGACTTCCCTGGCCCGCACGCTGTCGAAGATGGCGTCCTTGATGCTGCCGCCTGCGATCGCGCCGCCACCGGCAATCAGGAGCAGTCCGAGTGCCCAGGCCCGGTTTTGCCGTGCGAGCCGTTTATGCAGGCGTGCGTTTTCCTGCTCGCAGGCGAGGATTCGTCGTTCGAGGTCGGCGATACTCATGCAGTACATCCTGTTATCCAATAAACATGACCCACCTTATTGGATTTATTAGCAGAATGCAACTATTTGCTCGCCTGCCTGCGCTCCTTCAGCCGCTTGCGGGCTGTCTTGACACGCGCGATCAACGCTTCGTTCATCCGGTTCTGGACGCTATAGAGCTTGAACAGCAGGTCGGCCATGCCATGGCGGCGGCACAGCAGCAGTTTGCCGCGCCGCTGCAGCACGTGCGTGGAGCGGAATTCCTGGTTCGGCGTCCCGTAGCCGAAATCGGCGTGGGTGAAATTGAAATGCACGATCGCATCCTGCAGGGCCAGGTGGATGATGCTGGTGCCGATCGACAGGTTCATGTACTCCTGGGCGCAGCAGATATTGTGTACGTGCCACACCTCATCCGAGTGCGTGCCCAGCACCAGCGCGACCGTCTTGCCGCCGCACTGGAGCAGGTAGGAATGCAGCAGGCCATTGCGCGCCAGGTTCTCGAGCTTGACCTGCGAACTCTGGACGGAGAAGTCCTCGGCGTTCATCAAGGTCCGCATGGCGTCCACCAGGGCTGGGACCTGGTCCGGGTGCTCGATCCTCACCAGGCTGACCTCGCCCGCTTCCTTGGCCAGCAGCCGCACCTGGCGCGAGAGGTTGTAGCGCTTCTTGGAGCTGAACTTTTGCAGATAGGTCTCGACGTCTTCCGGCAGGGGCACGGTATGACAGTTTTGCCAGCCGTTGAGGACGTGACGGGACAGCCCCTTGCCGCCAACCGTATGGGCCAGTTCCTCGGGCATCGCCTGCATCAGCAAGGCCTGGCAGTCGGGATGACGCTGCAGCAGACTGTTCAGGACGAAACTGGACAGGCCTTCCTCGCCCGCATCGATCAAGGGCACGCTGCCGAGCAGCTGGTAGACGGGCACGGTACGCTTGAATACGGTCAGCGGACCGAGGCGGACGCTCACCTTCTGCGTCATCCGGCGTCCCGGGACGATCCCGACGATGCGTGTATCGCTGCAGCGGCGGATGACATGAAGTTCGCAGGGGCCCGCGCCGTCTTCCTTGGTTTCCTGCAGGTATTTGAAAAACGCCGGCAGCTGGTACAGCTTTTCCGGACTACGGCGCACCTGCAGCAGGCGGTGCCATGCGGCCTGCACGTCGGAACGCTCAAGGTCGGTTGTGGAAGGGATGAACTCGAACCGTTGTGCCGTCTCGGTGCGGCGCAAGAAGACCGGCAATTCCGGGGCGGTCCATGCGGCGGTCTCTGGCATTTCTTTGGTATGCGGAACGAATAATTTCACATGGACCTCGCACGAAACAACTCAACCAACAGAAATGATGGAATTGATTGTATTTACACTGTGCGATGATCATACCTTGAGGGAACTCAACAGTACAGTAATTTTCGACTAACTAAACATTAAATTTCGTTAACTTGTGGCTCATAAAATACGGCATTCAATCTGGATGAGCCATGTGCTTTTCATCACGATATGATGAAATTGCCGCTTAGTAATGCGGCGGCTTTTCGTTCACCGGCCCTTGCCCGGCGTCGCGCAGAACGCGGACATGCTCGGCCAGCTTGGCCACCATGGCCTCCAGCTGGTCGATACGGCGTCCCTGCTCGTAGATGGTCTGGTTCAGCGACTCGACCAGGTTTTCCTGGTGGGCCAGCTTGATCTCGATATCGATGAAACGGTCTTCGTCGCTCACGGCGCTTCCTTAAATGAAAAGAGCCGCATTATGCCAGCGGCTCTTGAATGGGGCCGGCGCATTCCGCGCCGGCATGCCGCCGGATGGCCCGGTCAGGCCTGGTGCCAGGGCGTGAACTCGATGCCCGTCTTGAAGGTGCCGACCACGTTTACCTGGTTCTCGAGGCTCTCGCTGAAATCGATCAGCATCTGGGTACGCACCGCAGCCTTGTCCGGATTGCTGTTATTGCTCAGAGTATCCATCCAGTACTTGAAGCCATCGGGCTCCGGATCGCGGTGCAGCACGTTGTTGTACAGCTTCGTCACGAAAGTCGCATCGGTCGGGTTGGCGCCGTACAGGGTGTTGAACTCGGGCTGGTTCATGAATTCGCGGGCCACGTCGGTGATGGGGCTACCGCCTTCCATTCGCCACATCCAGTAACCCATGCCTGCGGCCTCGGCCGGACGTCCGAGGACGGCCGTATAGAGGCGGAAGATCTGGCCGGCGATGCCGTCGATGTCCAGCGCCAGCCAGCCGTCGTCGAACTGGACGCGCTCGACATTGATCAGCGAATCGTGGCCGTTATTGCCGGCTTTATCGGTGATGCCGTAGCCCCAGGCCTCCTGGGCCACCGTGTAGTTGGTGCGCGAACCGGCGTAGACGGCGGTGTCGATGCCGGCGCCGCCATCCACCGCGTTGTTGCCCGCCCCCGGCTTGAGTGTATCGTTGCCGCTAGTGCCGGTGATGTTCGCCGAGCTGTTGATGGTCCAGCTCGCGCGGGAGGCGGCGCTGGTGCCGTTGTCGGCCTGGTCGAGCGAAACCACGCTGACCGTGTAGTTGCCGTTCGGCAGAGGCGAAGTCGGCAGGTGCCATGTGCCGTCGCTGCCGACCGTCGTACGTGCGATCGTCTGCAGGTCGCCGGCGCGCACCAGCTCGATCGTGGTGCCGGCCTCGCCCGTACCGTTGAACGTGACCTGGTTGCTGCCGTTCAGATCGCCGGGCAGCGGGTCATAGGTCGGCTTGACCGGCGGCGTGGCATCGACCTTGAAGCCTACCGCATCGCTGGCCACAGAAACATTGCCTGCAGCATCGGTCGCGGTGGCAAAGACCGAATAGTTGCTGCCATCCGCAAAGGCGTTGAGCTTCAGCGTGTACAGGCCGTTGGCGTCGGCCGTCGCCGTGCCTACCAGCATATTGTTGTCGCTGGTAAAGATCTTCACGATCGAACCGGCTTCGGCCTTGCCGGTCACGAGCGGCGTGTTGCCGGTCGTGTAGCCGTTCACGTTCTTGGTGACCACCATGGTCGGCTTGGCAGGGGCCACGGTGTCGGCCGCCAATACATCGGCACGGGTCGCGCTCATGTCCGCAAACTTCAGGATCTCGATCGAGCGCAGGGTGTCGATGCCGTCGATGCCGTCCTTGCTCGTCACCGTCATGTCGCCATTCGGCAGTTCTGCGAAAGCGTAGTTGCTGCGAACGCCGCGGAACACGGCGGTATCGATTCCATTTCCTCCATCAATCATGTCATTGCCTCCATCGCCTTCAAGCGTGTCATTGGCGTCGGTACCCGTCAGGGTATCCGGGCCATTCGTACCCGTGATATACCGGGCTCCGGTTGTCGAATTGATGCCTAGTGCGCCGCCGAGACCATCCTTGCCGTAGAGCCAGTTCAGGGCTGCGACGTCGTATTGCTGGTATGTCGTATAGGGTCCACCGAAGTTGGTGTACGACATCAGGGTATTGCTGGTGTTGTCTTGCGCCGCCGGCAGGACGATCGGGTTCGGGTTGTCGTCGTTCGGATCCCAGAACGAATGCTTCAGGCCGAGCGCATGTCCCATTTCATGCAGCAGGGTCTGATACCCTCTTCCGCCAGGCGTCAGGTTGCTGTTGGCCGCGCCGAACTGGACATTGTCGAGATAGACATAGGCATCCGCGTCGTAGCTGACCAGCCTGTTGGTGCCGGGCTCGTACTGGTACGTGCTTTGCCAGCTGCACAGTCCGGTGACATTGCTGGTGATGATGTCCGCATTGCAGAGGTGGATCTGCGCAGCGTCGCCATTGCCGGTTTCGACGAAGTGAATGCCGGTCAGCGAATTCAGATAGCCGCCATCCTTCAACAGCTCCCGTACCGCGGCTTGCTGGGCGGCTGAAAACGCCTGCTGGTTTCCGTAAAAAATACTCTGTGTATTGGAAGCGCTCTCATTCCCTGAAGTCACGGAAAACGTGAAATAGAGAACATTGCTCTGTCCGGAAGCAGTCGTGAAATAATTCCAGTCAGGCCCCGTATCGAGCAAGGCGTCGATATGGTTCAGTCCAGAAGTGGGAATAACGGTGATGTCGGATACGGTTGCCATTGTTTAACGTCAATGTTGATTGTGACAAAGTCACTTCAGGAAAGTATTTCCTGCTCAACAGTTGAAGTCAAATGAGAATTCAATCGTGCGCACCCCTTGGCATCCCATCAAGGCTTATTCGCAACGAATGATTTTGAACATTTGCCGTCGTTAAACTGATGTCAACGTCCGGCAAATGTTTCTAGCTGGCAGTCTTTGGCGTCGCCAGCAAGGCCTTGAGGTTGGCCAGGCGCGCCTTGGGGCTCAGTACTTCATCTTCTTTGGGCGGCGCGTCGCCGACCTCGAGCGCCATCTCCTTGATGAAGCGGGACGGGTCGCAATGCATCAGTTCGCCCGCGCGCTTGCGCTTCTTGCACCAGGTAACGTGCAGGGTGCGCTGGGCGCGCGTGATGCCGACGTACATCAGGCGCCGCTCTTCCTGGATGCGCGCGGCGATGCGCTCGACGGGGTCGTCCGGATCGCCCTTGTGCGGCAGGATGCCCTCCTCGACGCCGACCAGGTAGACGTGCGGATACTCCAGGCCCTTGGATGCGTGCAGGGTCGACATGCGCACCGCGTCCTGCTCCTCGTCCTGGCCTTCGAGCATGGACATCAGGGCCACCATCTGGGTCAGCTCGAGCAGGTTCTTCTCTTCGCCGTCACGCTCGCGCCCGCCGCGTCCGCGCTCCTTCAGCCAGTTGGTGAACTCGAGCACGTTCTGCCACCTGGCCTGGGCCGCCTTGTCGTCGAAGTTCTCGTACAGGTAGTGCTCGTAGTTGATCTCTTTCATCATGTCATCGAGCAGCTCGGCGGCGTGATCGCCGCTGCCGGACGGGCCGGGACGGGTGGCGCGGTCTTCCAGCTCATTGATCCAGTGGCAGAACTCGCGCAGCGGGATCAGCTGGCGGTCCTGCAGCCGGGCTTCGAGGCCGCCCTTGAAGGCGGCCTCGAACAGCGAGCAGTTCCACTGCTTCGAGACTTCGCCCAGCACCTCGATGGTGGTCATGCCGACCCCGCGTTTCGGGGTCGTGATGGCGCGGATGAAGGCCGGGTCGTCGTTCTGGTTGGCGATCAGGCGCAGGTAGGCGATCACGTCCTTGATCTCGGCCTTGTCGAAGAAGCTCTGGCCGCCCGAGATCGTGTACGGGATGCGTTCCTTGCGCAGCGACTGCTCGATGATGCGGGCCTGGTGGTTGCCGCGGTACAGGATCGCGTAGTCCGTCCATTTGTTCTTGCGCTGGAAGCGCTCGGACGAGATCATGATCGCCACCTGGTCGGCCTCGGTCTCCTCGTTCGGCATGCCCAGCACCTTGATCGGCTCGCCCAGGCCGTGTTCCGACCACAGCGCCTTCTCGAACAGCTTCGGATTGTTGCCGATGACCGCGTTGGCGGCCTGCAGGATGCGGGTGGTCGAGCGGTAGTTCTGCTCGAGCTTGATGACCCGCAGGTCCGGGAAGTCGGTCTGCAGGGTTTTCAGGTTTTCGACCGAGGCGCCGCGCCAGGCATAGATCGCCTGGTCGTCGTCGCCCACCGCCGTGAACATCGGCTTCTTGCCGAGGCCCGTCACCAGCAGTTTCACCAGCTCGTACTGGCAGGTGTTGGTGTCCTGGTACTCGTCCATCAGCAGGTAGCGCAGGCGGCGCTGCCAGCGGTCGCGGATCGGCTCGTTATTCCGGAACAGTTCCACCGGCAGGCGGATCAGGTCGTCGAAGTCGACCGCCTGGTAGGCCTGCAGGGTCGCCACATAACTGCGGTAGATGCGCCCGGCCTGGGCTTCGTCTTCGTCGCGCGCGTCACGGATCGCGTCCTCGGGGTCGACCAGGCCGTTCTTCCACAGCGAGATCGCGTTCTGGATGCGGCGGATCTCCTGCTTGTCGGTGGTGACGGCCAGGTCGGAGACGACGGTATAGCAGTCGTCGCTGTCCATGATGGAAAACTTGTCCTTCAGGCCGACGCCGGCCGCCTCCTGGCGCAAGATCTTGACGCCCAGCGAGTGGAAGGTCGAGACGGTCAGCTGCTTGGCCTGCTTGGGCTGCTTGAGCAGCTTGCCGATCCGCTCCTGCATCTCGAGCGCCGCCTTGTTGGTGAAGGTGAGCGCGGCAATCGTGCGCGGATCGTAGCCGCGATGCTCGATCATGTAGGCGATCTTCTGGGTGATCACGCGCGTCTTGCCGGAGCCGGCGCCAGCCAGCACCAGGCAAGGGCCGTCGAGATAGAGCACGGCTTCGCTCTGCGGACCGTTGAGGCCGAAATTCGGTGTCGACATGGGATAATTCTTGCAGGACTGCCAGTGGGTGAGCTCATCATTTTAACGAAGCTCGGCCATGCACGCCGAAAACATTTCAGGAAAAGTGCATGAGGTTGTGGCTTGTCAGCACGCTATCCGCCACCATATAGCGCTTTTACCGCTGTCCATGCGAGAGACAAGAACATGAAATTTGAACACCTGATCGAGATTAACGACCCGCTCAACCCCCTCGCGGACACCATGACCCGCGAACAACTGTGGCGCGGCCTGGTGCTGCGCGCCGAAGACCCGAAGATGTTCATGCCCCACCTGGACGAGTGCACGATCGGCGAGCGCCAGAGCGGCAGCTTCGCGCGCCGCCTGCGCTACGGCCAGCTGGTGATCGACGACGTAGTGCACCTGAGCCCGCTGCAGGAAGTGCGCTACGAAGTCCCGGCCCAGGGAGAAATCCCCGCCTCGCGCATGACCATGACGATCGAAGCGCCGAGCGAAGGCGTGATGTGGGTGCGCTTCCTGTACGACGACGGCAATGTGTCCGCGACCGACGAGATGGGCAAGATGTACGAGGACTTCAAGAAATCGGCCTACCAGGAGGCCGATATCGATACCATCAAGATCGTGCGGCAGCTGGCTTCCGAGGGTAAGCTGGATACCAGCTACCTCAATTAATCAACTTCACGCGTGGGCACGCCGTGCCCACGTGTTACGTGCCCGGCTCGACCTCGTCCGGATCGATGTCGCTGCCCCCCTTCACGATATTCGCCGCCAGGTCGCGCAGCGCGGTGCGCACGCCCTCTTCCACCACCGGGTGATAGAAGGGCATCTCCAGCATCTGCTCGACCGTCAGGCGCGACTGCACGGCCCAGGCCAGCAGGTGGCCGATGTGCTCGCCGCGCGGGGCGATCATCTCGGCGCCCAGGAAGCGCCCGGTGCCGTATTCTCCGTACACCCGCAGCATCCCCTTATTCTGCAGCATGACGCGGCTGCGGCCCTGGTTCTCGAAGGACACCTGGCCGATCGCGAACTTCGGCTTGCCCGGCGCGCACAACTGCTTGTAGCTGGCGCCCAGGCTGACGATGTTCGGTTCCGTGAAAGCGATCGTCAGCGGCGCGCGGCGCAGGCCTGGACGGATGTCCGGGTAGCGGCCGGCATTGTCGCCGGCGATCTTGCCGTGGTCGGCCGCTTCCGGCAGCACCGGACGCTCGTTGTTGGCGTCGCCGGCAATGAAGACATGGCTGTTCCCGCACTGCATGGTGCGGCTGTCGAACAGCGGCACGCCGTTGGCGCCCAGTTCCAGGCCCAGGTGCTCGATGCCGATCCCGGCCACGTTGGGCGTGCGCCCGGCCGCCTGCAGCACGTACTGGAAGCGCATCGGGCGTTCCTCGCCGTTCTGGCGGATGGTCAAGGCGACCTCATCGCCGTCCTGCACGGCGCTGACGATCTCGGACTGGAAGTGCAGGTCGATCTCTTCGGCCAGCGCGCGCCCGGCATTGCGCAGCACCACCGGGTCGGTCAGCTGGGCCACGCTGCCGCCGCGCGCGAACACGCTCACGCGCACGCCCAAGCGGCTGAGCGCCTGGCCCAGCTCCAGCCCGATCACGCCGGTGCCGATCACGGCCACCGAACGCGGCAGGTCCTGCCAGTAAAACACGTCGTCGCTGGTAATCAGGCCGGGGCCGACGTTTTCCAGCTTCGGCAGCCTGGTCGGGGTCGAGCCGGTGGCGATCACGATGCGCGCGGCCTCGACTTCCGTATGGTCGTCCACCACCAGGGTATGCGGACCGGTGAAGCGCGCATAGCCGCGCAGCTTGTCCTGGTCCGGGATATTGTCCACGCCTTCCAGCACGAAGCCGACGAAGCGGTCGCGCTCGCGCCGCACGCGCTCCATCACGGCCACGCCGTCGACACGCTTTTCGCCGGCGTGCACGCCGAAGCCGGGCGCGGCATCGATGAAGTGCGCGGCCTCGGCGGCGGCGATCAGGAGCTTGCTGGGCATGCAGCCCACGCGCGCGCAGGTGGTGCCGTAGGGCCCGCCCTCGATCATGACGGCGCGCGCGCCCTGGGCTTTCGCGGAACGGTAGGCCACCAGGCCCGCGGTGCCGGCGCCGACGATGGCGACATCGACCTTCATTTTCTGCATAGTCATCTCCGGTAGTTCGCGGACATGACGATACGCTATTTTCGGGAAACGCTCAGGGCATCACTCGAGTTGGAAGATGTAGCGGACATAGAACACCGCTTCCGCCGGAATGCCGCCGGGCCTGGGATAGCGGCGCAGGGCCCGGTCGGCGACGGCGCCGAGCGCTTTCTCGAAGCCGCCGGTCACCATCGAAGTCTCGCGGTCGCGCAGCATGTCGCCATTGAAGATCCCGAGCAGCCGGTACTCCTGGGTGTCGCCTTTCTTCAGCTCGATCTTCGGCACCGAGGGCAGGAAGCGCAGCGTCACCTGCCCGCCTACGCCGTAGGCCTGCGCCGGCGCCGGGTACCTGATCTCGGCCGACAGCATCGACATCACCCCGACCACGTAATTGCACATGGCGAGCTGCCATTGCGGCCAGGTCTGCAGCTCGGCGACGAAGCGGTCCATGTTGTCGCTGGCCGCCGGGCTGACCGCGCATGGCGCCAGGACCTGCTGGCCCGGCGATGCCTGGATGCGCCCCTTGCCGGACCACCAGATCGCGGCCGCGACGTCGGCGCCGTTCTCCGGCGCGGCATAGCCGGCCGCCATGCGGTCGGCCGCTTCCTTCATGCCGCTCTGGTAAGCCTGGGAGTAGAACAGCACCGCGCGGTTCCAGTCGCGTTTCACGCACACGGCGTGTTCGTACATGGTACCCGCCAGCAACGAGACTTCGGCATGACCACGCTTCAGCCCGGCCTTCAGTTCATCGACCGCGCCGACACAATCCTTGGCTTCGATCCGGCTGGTGACGGCGGCCGCCGATTCCTGGCCAGGCGTGGCGGCGCCCGCGCATGTGCAGAGCGGCAGTGCGAGAACGCCTGCGAACAGGCGTAGGAGCAAGGCGAGGCGGCACGGCATGTCCAGGTTCTCCGGCAAGCGTCAGATATCCAGCGGGTCGACCTCCAGCGACCAGCGCACCCGCGACTTCATCGCGCGCAGGGCGTCGACCCAGACTTTGAGGAAGGCCTGCAGCGCCAGGCGCGAATTCGATTCGACCAGCAGCTGGGCACGGTCCACATTATGCACCCGGGTCATGGTCATCGGAATCGGATCGTTGAGCACCACGGCGTCGCTGGGCAGCGCGTCGCGCGCCTGCTCCAGGAAGGCGATCGCGGTGGCGAGTTCCGGCGCCTCCGCGCGCAGCAGGGCCTGGTACATGAAGGGCGGCAGCGCGGCCTGGTGGCGCTCTTCCAGCAGGGAGCCCGCGAAGCGGTCGTAATCGTGCCGCATCACCGCGCCGTACAGCGGGTGCTGGCAGTAGCGCGACTGGATCAGCACTTCGGACTCGAGTCCGGCGCGGCCGGCCCGTCCCGCCACCTGCATCAGCTGGGCGAACAGGCGCTCGCTGGCGCGGTAGTCCTGCGAGAACAGGGCCGTATCGGGATTGAGCACGCCCACCAGGGTCAGGTTCTTGAAGTCGTGCCCCTTGGCGACCATCTGCGTGCCGATCAGGATGTCGACGTCGCCGCGGTGCACGGTATCGAACGCGGCCTGGGCGCTGCCCTTGCGGCGCGTGGAGTCGGCGTCGATGCGCAGCACGCGCGCCTCCGGGAACAGCGACTGCAGGCCTTCCTCGATGCGCTGGGTGCCGCGCCCCAGCGGCTGCAGGTCGATGTTGCCGCAGGTCGGGCAGGAATGCGGGATCCGCAGCTCCAGCGAGCAGTGGTGGCAGCGCAGCCGGTGCTCGGGCCGGTGCAGGACCATGAAGGCGGTGCAGCGGGTGCAGTTGCTGATCCAGCCGCAGGCGTCGCAGCTCAACACCGGCGCATAGCCGCGCCGGTTCAGGAACAGCAGCGACTGTTCGCCGCGCGCCATGCGGTCGCGCAGGGCCGCGATCAGGTGCGAGGTCAGGCCTTCCTTCGGCTTGTCCTTCTCCATGTCGACCAGTTTCACGCGCGGCAGCACGGCATCCTTCACGGCGCGCTCGCGCAGCTCCAGCTTGCGGTAGCGGCCCGTCTGCGCGTGGTGCCAGCTCTCCAGCGAGGGCGTGGCCGATCCGAGCACGATGGGGATCTGAAGCTGGTGTGCGCGCCACACGGCCAGGTCGCGCGCCGAATAGCGCAGGCCTTCCTGCTGCTTGTACGAGGGGTCGTGCTCCTCGTCGATGACGATCAGCTTCAGGTGCGGCAGCGAAGCCAGGATCGCCAGCCGCGTGCCCAGCACGATGCGCGCGCGGCCCTGGTGGGCGGCCAGCCAATGCAGCATGCGTTCGCCCTCGGACAGGCTGCTGTGCAGGGTGGCCAGCATCACGCCCGGGAAGCGCGCGCGGATGTTCGCCTCCAGCTGCGGCGTCAGGTTGATCTCGGGGACCAGGACCAGGATCTGGGCCTCGCTTTCCCTGGCGAGCACCTGGGCGCAGGCCCGCAGGTAGACCTCGGTCTTGCCGCTGCCGGTCACGCCGTACAGCAGCAGCGGATTGAAGCCCCGGGCCTGGCCGATGGCGTCGGCGGCCTGCTGCTGGGCCGGATTCAACACCGGCATCGCGGCCGGCGCCGGGTCGTGGGCATCCTCGACCTTGGCGAGCTTCTTGAGCGCGCGGTCCAGTGCCACCGTGCTGCCCAGGCGCAGGTTCTTCGGCAGGCCGGGCATCGCCACCTCGCCGAGCGGGCGGTGGTAATAGTCGGCGGCGAAACGCGCCAGCGCCAGCCATTGCGGCGACAGCGGCGGTAGCTGGCTGCGCACCGCCAGCGCGTCCTTGAGCTTGTCCAGCGGGACGTCGGTCTCGTGCTTGACGGCGACGATCACGCCCACCGCTTCGCGCCGGCCGAAGTTCACCAGCGCCAGCTGCCCGACCTGCGGCTCGCTGCCGGGATCACATTCCCAGCGATAGTCGAACACGCTGTCGAGCGGGGTGTCGAGCGCGATTTGTAAGATGCAGTAGGCCAAGCCGGACCTTATCCTTAATACTGTGGGGGAACTGTGGAAAACTTTGTGGAAAATGGAAAACTTGACCGGGACAAAGGTTTACGTTAGCTCAAAGCACTTAGCAATTCCTCAAGTTCACAAAAAAATTTCTCTTTTAAATTCAATCACTTGCCTGTGCAACCTTCCTGGCGCCGAAATCCGGCATCGCTCGGGCGCTTCTGTGCATAACTGGGCATTTCCGGTGAAGAACTCAAGCGCAGTGCAGCAAAAACTTGATACAACACTTGAAGAAATCGCGTAAACCCCGGTAAACCAAGGACTTTTCAACATTATTCACAGAAGCTGTGCATAACTTTGTGAACAATGCGCTGTCAACTTGGGCAACTGCCTTCCGGACCGCCGATACGCCACGCTGGCGCACTCGCCAGCCCCGGCATAAATCACAATGGAATCAATGACTTATCAGGATACATCCAGTACTGTACATTTCCACAGCCAAGGACGCGAGAGTTCAAGAATTTGTGAATAAGTGTGATTATGATGCGCCGCAGGCAGCGGCGCAGCCATAGGGCTTTGTCAGCGCTCAGGCCTGGCGCTGGCGGCGGCTGAAGCTGTGAACTGCCTCGACCATCGCCGTCACCGACTCCGGCGGCGTGAACTGCGAAATGCCGTGGCCGAGGTTGAACACGTGGCCATGGCCGTTCGACGGCGTGCCGTAGCTGCCCAGCGCCTTCTCGACTTCCGCCCGCACCTGCTCCGGGCCGGCCATCAGCACGGCCGGGTCCAGGTTGCCCTGCAGGGCCACGCGGTCGCCGACCAGGGCGCGCGCGCGGCCCAGGTTCACGGTCCAGTCCAGGCCGAGCGCATCGGCGCCGATGTCGGCCATCTCGTCCAGCCACAGGCCACCGCCCTTGGTGAAGACGATCGCCGGAATCCGGACGCCATCCTTCTCACGCTGCAGGCCTGCCACGATGCGGCGCATGTAGTCCAGCGAGAAGGCCTGGTAGGCGCCGTCGGCCAGCGCGCCCCCCCAGGAGTCGAAGATCATCACGGCCTGGGCGCCGGCGTCGATCTGGGCGTTCAGGTACTGCGTGACGGCTTGCGCGGTCACGTCCAGGATGCGGTGCATCAGGTCCGGACGCGCGTACAGCATCTTCTTGATCGTATGGAATTCGCGCGAGCCGCCGCCTTCGACCATGTAGCAGGCCAGGGTCCAGGGGCTGCCGGAAAAGCCGATCAGCGGCACGCGGCCGTTCAGGGCGGTGCGGATCTGGGTCACGGCATCGAACACGTATTGCAGCGATGCCATATCTGGCACCTGCAATCGGGCGACGTCTTCCTCGGTGCGCACGGTGCGTTCGAATTTCGGGCCTTCGCCGTCCTCGAAGTACAGGCCCAGGCCCATCGCGTCCGGCACCGTCAGGATGTCCGAGAACAGGATCGAGGCATCCAGCGGATAGCGGTCGATCGGCTGCAGAGTCACTTCGGTGGCGAAATCCGGATTCTTGGCCAGCCCCAGGAAGGAGCCGGCGCGCGCGCGGGTGGCGCGGTATTCCGGCAGGTAGCGCCCCGCCTGGCGCATCAGCCATACCGGGGTGTAGTCGGTCGGCTGGCGCAGCAGCGCACGCAGGAAGGTGTCGTTCTGAAGCGGGGCGAATTGTGGCATGGCTGGCAACCTGAAGTAAGGCGCCCGGCGCGCGGGCAAACTTCTATTATCGCATTCCCTGACCCATCCGTACCCATCCTTCGTGACAGGCCGGTGCGCACTTATAATGGACGCCTACCTTTGCCAGGACCGATCCATGCCCGAATCCTCCCGCAAACAGGCTGCCCCCTGCGGCGCCTGGGCCTCTCCCATTACCGCCGCCGTCGTGGCCGCCGGTTCGACCCCGCTGTCCGGCGTGCTGCTCGACGGCGCCGACCTCTACTGGCTGGCCGGCCGTGCCAGCGAAGGCGGCCGTACCACCCTGCTGCGCCAGCGCGACGGCCGCGTCGACGAACTCACGCCTGCGCCCTTCAACGTGCGTACCCGCGTGCACGAATACGGCGGCGGCGCGGTGCTGGTGGCGGACCGGCGCGTGTGGTTCTCGAATTTCGCCGACAACCGTGTTTACAGAATCGATCGGTACGGCGCTCCGGCGGAGGGGAACGAGCCGGTGCCGGTCAGCGAGGGCGGCGCACTGCGCTGGGCCGACTTCGTGCTGGACCGCATTCACCAGCGCCTGGTCGGCGTGCGCGAAGACCATTCGGCCGGCGAGACTTATCCGGTCAACACCCTGTGCGCCCTGGGCGCCGACGGCACCCAGCTGGTGCTCGACGACGGCTACGATTTTTACTCGTCCCCGCGCATCTCGCCGGACGGCAGGCAGATCGCCTGGCTGTGCTGGAACCACCCGCGCATGCCCTGGGAGGGTACGGAGCTCTGGCTGGCCGACATCGTCGCGGACGGCACCCTGGCCAACGGCCGCCTGATCGCCGGCGGCATCGATGAAGCCATCGTGCAGCCGGAATGGTCGCCGGGCGGCGTCCTCCATTTCGTTTCCGACCGCGGCGGCTGGTGGAACCTGCACCGCTACGACCACGGCGTGGTGCACCCGATCTGCCCGCGCGAGGCCGAGTTCGGCCTGCCGCACTGGGTCTTCGGCCAGTCGATGTATGGCTTCCGTTCGGACGACGAGATCGTCTGCGCCTATATCGAGGGCGGCGTCAGCAAGCTGGCGCGCCTGGACACCCGCAGCGGACGGCTGACGCCGATCGACACGCCCTACCAGGAGATCCGCGAGCTGCGCGTGAACGGCGACAGCGTCGCCCTGCTGGGCGGCGCCCCGACCGTCGCGGCCGAGGTGGCGCGCATCGACCTGGCTGCCGGCCATCGTGAGGTGCTGGCGCGCGCGATCGAGCAGCTGCCCGAGGCCGGCTATCTGTCCGTGCCGCAGACGATCAGCTATCCCAGCGCCAAAGGCCGTACTTCGCACGCCTTCTACTACCCGCCGACGAATGCGGCCTTCGAAGCGCTGCCCGGCGAGCTGCCGCCGCTGATGGTGATCGGCCACGGCGGCCCGACCGGCATGGCCAGCAGCACGCTGAAACTGGCGACCCAGTTCTGGACCAGCCGCGGCATCGCCGTGCTGGATGTGAACTACGGCGGCAGCACCGGCTTTGGCCGCGCCTACCGCGACCTGCTGAAGGAACAGTGGGGCGTGGTCGACGTCGAGGATTGCGTGGCCGGCGCCCAGTATCTGGCCGACCAGGGCCTGGTCGACCGCGAACGCCTGCTGATCCGCGGCGGCAGCGCCGGCGGCCTGACCACCCTGTGCGCCCTCGCCTTCCACGACGTGTTCAAGGCCGGCGCCAGCTACTACGGCGTGTCCGACCTGAAGGGCCTGGACGCCGACTCGCACAAGTTCGAGTCGCACTACAACGAATACCTGATCGCGCCGAAGGCTAGAGCCGACGCCGTGTATGCGGAACGCTCGCCGATCAACCACACCGATAAACTGCGCCGGCCGATGATCTTCTTCCAGGGCCTGGACGACAAGGTGGTGCCGCCGCCGCAATCCGAGGTGATGGTCGAGGCCCTGCGCGCGCGCGGCGTGCCGGTCGCCTACCTGCCCCTGGAAGGCGAAGGCCACGGCTTCCGCAAGGCGGACAGCATCGTGCGCACGCTGGAAGCGGAGTTGTATTTTTACCTGCGCGTCTTCGGCATTCCCGTCCCTGCCGACCTGCCTGGCGTCGATATTGAGAACCTGGCTGCATGAGTGTGGAGGTTCTCGGCGCGATCTTCGAAGCGTGCAATGAAAAGCGCAAGCTGATCCTGGCCCTGCTGGCCCTGGCCGGCGAGCCGATGGGCCGGCGGCGCATCCACGAGCATTTGCTGCCGCTGGGCGAAAGCGCGGCCGAGGACGATCTCGCCGATGATCTCGAAGCGCTGCGCGCGGACGGCCTGATCGGCGAGCTGCCCTCGCGCGGCTACGTGATCACGCCGGACCTGGCCTGGCCGGCGATGGCCTGGGCCCTGCGCGGACGCCGCCTGAACGAGCTGCGCGAGGTCTACCAGCTGGTCACGCCGCTGCGGCTGGACTGGCAGGGCACGCCCATGCTGCGCAGCTACCGCCAGGGCGTGGCCCTGCTGCGCATGGCCTTGCTGGCCGGAGAAGGACCGAAGACCATCGCCCCCCTGCTGGCGGCCTGCCTGCGCTGCCACGAGGCGGCTTACCTGCATCCGCTGGTCGACATCTGCGCCCGCCCCTTCGAGCCGGAACTCATCGAACGCATCAACGGCGCGGTGCGCGACGAGGTGCTGGCGGTGCTGGTCAGCCATGTCCAGCGCGAGCCGGGCAGCGCCCCGCCGATACGCGCCTACGCCGAGGAACACGTGCCCCAGGGCGGCGCCTCGATGGCCCTGCGCACCGCCCTGGCCGAGCACCTGATCCTGTGCGGCCGCCTGGACGCCGCCGGCGACTTGCTGCACGACCTGGACGAATCCGCGACCCTGTACTACCGCAGCGTCATCCAGCTGCTGCGCGGCGATCCCGATGAAGCCCTGGCCGGCTTCGACAAGGCCTTGAAAGCCCTGCGCAAGGAAACCGGCAAGAGAAAAGCCATCTTCGAAGGCATCGGCGGCCACCTCTACATCACCGCCCTCTTGAAGAGCAGCGACCCGAAGCACGCCAAGGCGCTCGATACCTACCTGGAATCGGCCACCCGCGCCGTGCAGAGCCACGACACCGCCGTCTACCAGCAGCTGTCGATGCTGCGCCAGATCCGCGGCGGCACCGTCGACGCCGAAGTCCTCCCCTCGCGCAACTGGGAGACCTCGCTGCAGCCGGTCATGTTCCGCGCCCTGCTGCACTGGTGGCTCGGCATGCCGCAGCTGGCCGAGCGCAAGGCTTTCCTGGAACAGCAAATGGAGATGGCGGAAGCGGCCGGCTTCGATTTCATCGCCGCGCAGATCGGCGCCGTGCTGGGCCAGCTGGGCATGGTCGGCATCGACAAGCGCGCGATCGCCCTGCGCCAGCGCCACCGCTTCACCGACATGGCGCTGTGGTTCGAGCGCGAGCAGGCCTGGGAGCGCCAGCTCAATGCCCTGATCAACCTGCAGCCTGCCGTCAACGTCGAGGTGGTGAAGGAATCGCGCCTGGCCTGGCTGGTGGGCTGGGACGAGCACCTGGGCGTGCGTGCGCTGGAACCGCGCGAGCAGAAGCGCGACGTGCAGGGCGGCTGGACCCGCGGGCGGCCGCTCGCCCTGAAGCGCCTGGCCGAGGACGCGGCGGAGCTCGACTTCCTGACGGCCCAGGACGTGCAGGTAGCAAGCACCATCGGCGCCTACCGCTACTACAGCGGCACCGGGATGCGCTACGAGTTCGACCTCGACAAGGCGGTGGCGCTGCTGGCCGGCCACCCGCTGCTGTTCTGGATGGATTCGCCCGGCACCCGCATCGAACTGCTGCCGGGCGAGCCCCAGCTGATGGTGCGCGCCGGCGGCGGCAAGGTCACGATCTCGCTGAACCCGCCGATGCGCGAGCAGCAGGGCGAGGTCGTGGTGACCAGGGAGACGCCGACCCGCCTGCGCATCGTCCGCATCAAGGAAGAGCACAAGCGCATCGGCGCCATCGTCGGCGAGGGCCTGGAAGTGCCGCTGGAAGCGGAAAAGCGCGTACTGCAGGCGATCAGCGCGATCTCCTCGATCGTGACGGTGCAGTCCGACATCGGCGGCAGCCCGGCCGACATCGAACAGGTGGATGCCGACATGCGCCTGCATATTCACCTGTTGCCCTACCAGCAGGGCTTGCGCGTGCGCGTGCTGGTGCGCCCGCTGCCGGACGCCGGTCCGTTCCTGCAGCCCGGCGACGGCTTTGATCGCATCATCGCGGACGTGGCCGGCGTGCGCGTCGAGGCGCGGCGCGACCTGAACGCCGAGCGCGAAGCCGAGCGCCAGCTGCTGGCCGATTGCAAGTCGCTGGAAAACGCCGAGCACGAACATGGCGAATGGCTGCTCGGCCAACCCTTCCACTGCCTGGAACTGATCACCGAACTGCAGGAACTGGATGCGTCGCGGGTGGTGGTTGCCTGGCCGGAGGGAGAATCCTTCCGCATCACGAAGAAGGTATCGTCGAAGTCGGTGCGCCTGAACATCCGGCGCGACAAGGACTGGTTCGCCGCCAACGGCGAAGTCAGGATCGACGAGAACAAGGTGATGGATTTGCGCGAGCTGCTCGGCCGCCTGCGCGAAGACCGCTTCGTGGCCCTGGGCGACAACCAGTTCCTGGCCCTCACCGACGAGCTGCACCGCAGGCTGACCGATTTGTCGGCGTATACCGACGCGGACGAAGAGGCACTGCGCTTCCACCCGCTGGCCAGCTTCGCGCTGGAAGAGATGGCGCTGGAGGCCGGCGAAGTCGATGCCGATGCCGCCTGGCGCAAGCACCTGCAGCACATGGCGGCGAATGCCGACTACCGGCCGCAGCTGCCGACCACCCTGCAGGCCGAGCTGCGCGACTACCAGGTCGAGGGCTTCGAATGGCTGTCCCGCCTGGCCCACTGGGGCGTGGGCGCCTGCCTGGCCGACGACATGGGCCTTGGTAAAACCCTGCAGGCGCTGGCCCTGATCCTGTCGCGCGCGCCCGGCGGCCCGACCCTGGTGGTGGCGCCGACCTCGGTGGCCACCAACTGGATGGCCGAGGCGGAGCGCTTCGCGCCTACACTCCAGATGAAGCTGTTCGGTGCCGGCAAGCGCGAGGCGATGCTGAAGGAAGCCGGGCCCTTCGACGTGATCGTCGTCAGCTACGGCCTGCTGCAACTGGAAGCGGAGCTGTTCAAGGACATGCGCTGGCACACCATCGTGCTGGACGAGGCGCAGGCGATCAAGAACGCGCACACGCGCCGCTCGCAGGCGGTGATGTCGCTGCGCGGCGATTTCCGCATGGCCGCCACCGGCACCCCGCTGGAAAACCACCTGGGCGAGTTGTGGAACCTGTTCAGGTTCATCAACCCCGGCCTGCTCGGCACCAGCGACCAGTTCAACCTGCGCTTTGCCGGCCCGATCGAAAAGGCGACCGATAAACGCGCCGAGCTGGCCGCGCGCACCCGCCTGCGCCGCCTCACGCAACCCTTCATCCTGCGCAGGACCAAAGCCCAGGTGCTGTCCGAACTGCCGCCGCGCACCGAGATCGTGCTGCCGGTGGAGCTGAGCCAGGAAGAGATGGCGCTCTATGAATCGCTGCGCCGCGACGCGCTGGAACGCATCGCGACCCTGCAGGCCCCGCAAGCACAAAAGCAGATCCAGATCCTGGCCGAGATGATGAAGCTGCGGCGCGCCGTCTGCAATCCGGTCCTGGTGGCGCCCGACAGCGGCATCCGCAGCAGCAAGCTGGACACGTTCGCGCGCCTGGTGGAGGAGCTGCTGGAGAACCGCCACAAGGCCCTGGTGTTCAGCCAGTTCGTGGATCACCTGACCCTGCTGCGCCGCCACCTGGACGAGCGCGGCATCCGCTACCAGTACCTGGACGGCGCCACGCCCATGCAGGAGCGCAAACGCCGCGTGGACGCCTTCCAGGCCGGCGACGGCGACCTGTTCTTGATCAGCCTGAAAGCCGGCGGGGTCGGGATCAACCTCACCGCCGCCGATTACGTGATCCACATGGACCCGTGGTGGAACCCGGCGGTCGAAGACCAGGCCTCGGACCGCGCCCACCGCATGGGCCAGCAGCGGCCGGTGACGATCTACCGCCTGGTGGCGCGGCATACGATCGAGGAAGGCATCGTCGACCTGCACCGCCACAAGCGCGACCTGGCCGACAGCCTGCTGGAAGGCAGCGACGTCTCGGCGCGCATGTCCCCGGACGACATGCTGGCCATGCTGCAGGCCGGCCTGGCGGGCGGGCGTGCGGCGCCGCCGCTTACGTGACGGATTGTTTCAGGCTTCCGCAAAGGCCGGGAATGGTGCTAATCTTGGCGCCCATGATGAAAACGAAACTCGCGCTTGCGGTCCTGCTCACCAGCTTCGTGCTGGCGCCGGCCGGCGCGCGCACCAGCAAGGCGGCCAAGCCGAAGCACACCAGCAGCGCCAAGGCCAAGCCGTCGTCGAAAGCCAAAGCCTCCGGCAAGTCCTCGGCCAGGGCCGACAGCAAACCGGGCAAGGGCAAGGCCAGGGCCGCGGCTGCTCCGGCCGTGGCGGTGGCGGCGCCGATCGCCGCGGCGACCCCGCAGAACCGCAACGACCGCTTCATGGACTCGCAGTCGATGCAGTTCCTGACCGCGCTGTGGCGCATCGATCCGGAAGGCGCTATCTACGTCGGCAAGTTCGACGCCGCCGCCAAGCTGACCATCCCCGACGCACCGACCCGCGCCAAGCAGCTGGCCTTCATCGACGAGTGGCTCGAGAAGTTCCGCAAGCTGAACGCCGACAAGCTCTCGCCCAACCAGCGCACCGATCTTGCAGTCCTGATCAACAAGCTGCAGTACGACCGCTGGAAGCTGACCGTACTGCGCGACTTCGAGTGGAACCCGGCCCAGTACAACGTGGCCCAGCCGCTCGACCTGATCATGAACACCGAGTACGCCGCCAGGCCGCAGCGCCTGCGCACCATCCTCAAGCGCCTGGCCGACGTGCCGGCCTACTACCAGGCGGCGCAGGCATCGATCGTGAACCCGACCCGCGAACATACCCAGCTGGCGATCTCGCAGGCGCCGGGCACGCTGGTGGTGCTGGCCGACCTCGGCAAGGCAGCCCAGGATTCGGTCCAGCTGACGCCGCAGGAAAAGGCGATCTTCGCGCAGCGCGTAGCGAACGCTGGCAGCGCGGTGCTGGCCTGGGTCGACTTCCTGAGCGACCTCGATAAGTCGCAGGAACAGATGCGGCACGCCCGCTCGTTCCGGCTCGGCAAGGAGCTGTACGAGCAGAAGTTCGCTTTCGAGATCGAGTCCGCCAGCACGGCCGAGCAGACCTACCGCAAGGCCCTGGCCGCGCGCGAAGAACTGCTGACCCGCATGGACGGCCTGGCCGACCAGCTGTGGGACAAGACCATGGGCAGCGCCGCCAAACCGGACGACCGCTTCAAGAAGATCGGCATGGTGATCGACAAGCTCTCGCTGCAGCACGTCGCCGCGGCCGACTTCCTGCCCGAGATCCGGCGCCAGATCCCGCAGCTGCAGGACTACGTCATCAAGAACAACCTGGTCTCGATCGACCCGAGCAAGCCGCTGGTGGTGCGCGAGACCCCGCTGTACCAGCGCGGCGTGGCCGGCGCCAGCATCGACGCGCCGGGACCGTACCGGCCGAAGGACAAGACCTATTACAACGTCACGCCGCTTGACGGCCTCACGCCGGAACAGGCCGAAAGCAGCCTGCGCGAGTACAACAACTGGATGCTGCAGATCCTGAACATCCACGAGGCGATCCCCGGCCACTACACCCAGCTGATGAACGCCAACCGCTCGCCCTCGCTGGTGAAAGCCCTGTTCGGCAACGGCGCGATGGTCGAAGGCTGGGCCGTGTACGGCGAGCGCATGATGCTCGAATCCGGCTACGGCAACAATGCGCCGGAACTGTGGCTGATGTGGTGCAAGTGGAACCTGCGCAGCGTGTCGAACACCATCCTCGACTACAGCGTGCACGTGCTCGGCATGACGCGCGAGCAGGCCATGGACCTGCTGGTGCGCCAGGCCTTCCAGACCCCGCAGGAAGCGGCCGAGAAGTGGCGCCGCGTGCAGCTGTCCTCGGTACAGCTGACCAGCTACTTCAGCGGCTACAGCGACATCATGGAACTGCGCGAACGCCGCAAGCAGCAGCTGGGCGAGCGCTTCAACCTGAAGGCCTTCCACGACCAGTTCCTCGGCTACGGCAATGCGCCGGTGAAGATCATCGGCCAGCTGATGCAGTAAGCCACGACGCATGTACAAGGCCCCGCCCTCCCCGGCGGGGCTTTTTTTCGCCTGTTTCCGGCCCTTGCCGGACGGTGTTGGCCGGGAGCCGACACCGTCTGCCCAGGCTGTTGTTCCCGGCCCGACTCTACAAGGCTTGATCCGGGCCCGCGGAGGCCTTCATGCCCGTTTCAGGGGGCTGGCACGCCTTGTGCTGAATGGAGATCGTGGGACGAACGATCGCTCCGCACTTTCCAAAACCAGCCATTGAAGGGGAACATCATGAACATCCACAAGCACATGGAAGCCATCTTCGTCGTCGCACTCGCCGCCGTCGGCTTCGGTACCTTTACGATCGACAGCATGGCGGAGGCCGAAGCCGGCACGCGGGCGCCGATGGTGCGCGAGGCGGCATCGTCATCGGCGTCCGCCGATGCGCTCGCCGTCATGTGCGCAGCGCGGCCGGCGCGCCGGGCCTGATACCGAGGTTCAGGTCTCGGCGCGGATCATGTTGCGCATGACGCCGAGGCCGGTGATCTCGGTCTCGATCACATCCCCATGCTTCAGGAACTCGGGCGGTTTGCGCGCAAAGCCGACGCCCGAGGGCGTGCCGGTGGCGATGATGTCGCCCGCCTCCAGCGTCAGGCCGCGCGACAGCTCGGCGATGATGCGCGGGATCTTGAAGTACATCTGCTTGTAGCTGGCGTTCTGCTTCTCGACGCCGTTCACGCGGCAGATCACGCGCAGGTCGTCGAGCCTGACGCCGGCCGCGGTGACGATCCAGGGTCCCATCGGCCCATGGCCGTCCAGGCTCTTGCCCTTGAACCACTGGCCGCCGTGCAGCTTCTGCTGCGCCTCGCGCATCGTGGTGTCGTTGTAGGGCGCGTAGCCGAACACGTAATCCATGGCCCGCTCTTCGGGGATGTTGCGGCCGGTCTGGCCGATGACGACGGCCAGCTCCGCTTCCCAGTCGGTGGTGTTCGAATACGCCGGGTCGTGCGGGATAGCATCGAAAGGCCCGTTCATCGTGTGCGTGCCCTTGGTGAAGAACACTGGATGCTCAGGCAGCTTCTCGGTCGACTTGTCGAAGCGGGCCTGCTTGCCTTCCTCGAAGTGATCGAGGTAATTCCAGCCGACGCAGTAGATGTTGCGCTCGGGCCGAGGAATCGGCGACATGAAGCGCGCCTTCTCGACCGGCAGCAGCGAAGCCGGCCGGCCGAGCGCATTGTCGACCACCGCGCGCACCTGTTCGAGGCCGGCATTGCCGCTCTTGATCAGCGCCAGCATCGAGCCGGCGTCGAAAGCGAGCGCTCGCTTTTGCCGCCGGGCTTCGGCCTGCAGGTCGACCAGCCTGTCGTTGTCGAGGACCGCGACCACGGTCGGCTGTCCATTCGGCGTGAGGCTGCAGGTGGCGAGGCGCATGCCGATCTTGCCGGCCAGCGGCGGCACGGCGACTGCGGGAGCGGGAGGGTTCTGTGCGAGGGCGGGATGCTGGGTGCCGGCCAGCAGGCCCCCCATGGCGGCGGATGCGCTGGCTGTCAGCAGCTTGCGACGGTTTGAATCCATTGAGACGTCTCCTTGTGGTTGTCGTTATGGCAAAACTCATCTGAAAGCATTCTAGCGGGCATTTTTCCGCCGCTGAGCGGGTGTTACAAAACTTTTGTCCTGAAATGCAAAGCGGCGCCCTCGGGCGCCGCGCGTTCACCAACAAGGTGGCAGGGACTCAGGCGTGCTCTTCCGGCGCGCGCGTGACGCGTACGAACACCGG
Source organism: Massilia sp. 01N410 (assembly GCF_056399665.1). NCBI lineage: Bacteria > Pseudomonadati > Pseudomonadota > Betaproteobacteria > Burkholderiales > Oxalobacteraceae > Massilia > Massilia sp. 01N410. The sequence continues at coordinate 126,261 of NZ_JBFTRV010000011.1, forward strand.
CGCCAGCAGCAGGCCGAGTTCGAACAGCAGGCACATCGGAACGGCGAGGGCCAGTTGGCTGACCGCGTCCGGCGGCGTGACCACGGCGGCGATCACGAAGGCGCCGACGATCACGTAAGGGCGTATCGACTTCAGCTTCTCGACGCTGATGATGCCCATCCGCACCAGGATCACGACCACCACCGGGACCTCGAAGGTGGCGCCGAAGGCCAGGCACATCGAGATCACGAAATCGAGGTAGTTCTCGATGTCCGGCATGACCGCGATCGAGCTCGGGGCGAAGTTGGCGATGAAGTGGAAGACCCGTCCGAACACCAGGAAATAGCAGAAGGCGACGCCGGCGATGAACAGCAGCGAGGACGAGATCACCAGCGGCAGCACCAGCCGCTTTTCGTGGGCGTAGAGGCCGGGCGCGATGAAGGCCCAGGCCTGGTAGAACACCCAGGGCAGCGAAATGATCAGCGCCAGCACCAGGGTCACCTTCATCGGTACCAGGAAGGGTGAACTGACGCCGGTGGCGATCATCTTGGCGCCGGGCGGCAGCGAGGCCAGCATGGGCGCGGCCAGGAAATCGTAGATGCGGTCCGGGCCCGGCCACAGGAGCAGGGCGATGCAGACGATCGCGACCCCGATGACGGCCCGGACAAGGCGGTCACGCAGTTCGACCAGGTGCGAAATAAAGGTTTCGCCTGCAGCTTCGTCAGTCATCTAGAAAAAGGAAGTGTTGGACTTGGTTCCGGGGCGGAACTTGCGCACGCGCGCCGCACCCGACAGCACGTGCTGGCGGCCGCCGTGGCGGTTCTTGTACCAGGCGGGAACGCTGGAGGTCTTGACCAGCTTCTTGCGGCGGAATTCGCGCGCCTTGCGCTCGATGTCGTCCGGCGTGACATGGGAGCTCGATGACGATGCGGTATCGCCGCGCCAGGCGGATTCGACCTCGCCGAGGTGGGACGAGACCGTGTTCTCGACCTCGGCGCCGAAACTTTCGACCTCGGTCTTGAAGCTGTGCGCGGTTTCCTGCACTTCCTTGTGCAGGTTGCGCAGCTCTTCCATTTCGATCTCGCGCGAGACTTCCGACTTCACCTCGTGCAGGTAGCGCTGGGCGCGGCCGTACAGCGTGCCGGCCATGCGCGCCACCTTGGGCAGGCGCTCGGGGCCGATCACGATCAGCGCGACCACGCCGATGACGGCGAGTTTGGAAAGCCCGAGATCGATCATGGAAATGGATTACGAGCGGTTCTTTTCGCGCGTTTCGACGTCGATCGTGTTCGTGGACTTGTCGGCCACCTGCTGGGTCGAGGCCGGCGGGACATTCGCCTGGCGCTCTTCTTCGCTGCCCTTCACGCCGTCCTTGAAACCTTTCACGGCCTTGCCGAGATCGGAACCCGCGTTCTTCAGCTTGCCGGTACCAAACACCAGGACCACCACCACCAGCACGATCAGCCAGTGCCAAATACTAAACGAACCCATTGTTTTCTCCTTGCGGGCGCACGCCCGAATTCGCATGTAGCGTACGCGCAGTATAAGCGATGATTACCCGGCATGGTTTCTTTCCAGCCGGAAGTTTTAGTCAAGTTCCCCGCATCAAGTCCCGAGCCCGCGCCACGGACGAGGACCGCCATACACGTGCAGGTGCAGGTGATACACCTCCTGGCCGCCATCCGGACCGGTGTTGATCAGGGTCTTGAAGCCGCCGCTGCGCTGGCCGTCCGGGCCCTGCTTGACGGCGATTCCATGCTCGGCGGCCAGTTTCGGCGCCAAGGCCAGCATCTTGCCGAGGATCGCCGCGTGCGCATCCGTGCAGTCGGACAAGGTGTCCACGTGCCGCTTCGGAATGACCAGCAGGTGGACCGGTGCCGCCGGGTTGATGTCCTTGAACGCGAGCAGCTCGTCGTCCTCGTACACCACGCCAGCCGGGATCTGCTTTGCGGCAATCTTGCAGAAGATGCAGTTATCCATGTTCTCTCCAGTCAGCACGATATTCTATTCGGGTCGGATGACAGCGCCATGACGCTCTCAGCCCTTGCGCTCTCACTCCTTGCGCGAGGCCTTTTCCTCGATGCCGGACAGGCCTTCGCGGCGCGCCAGCTCGTCCAGCACCTGCTGCGGGCTCAGGCCGAAGCGCGCCAGCAGCACAGCCGAATGGAACCACAGGTCGGCCACTTCGTACAGCAGCTTGGAGGCATCGGCACCGGCGCGCACGTCCTTGGCCGCCATGACGGTCTCGGTCGCTTCTTCGCCGATCTTCTTGAGGATCGCATCGTCGCCCTTGGCGAACAGGCGGGCCACATAGGATTTGTCGGGATCGCCGCCGTTTTCCGGCTTGCGCGTCTCGATCGTTTCCGCCAAGCGGTCGAGGATGGTGCTCATAGGTCTTTCTTTTGAACCGTCTTCTTCGGTTTGGTATAGATGGTATTCGGGTCTTTCAGCACCGGGTCGGCGTCATGCCAGTCGCCGTTCCCGAACTTCTGGAAGAAGCAGGAATGGCGGCCGGTATGGCAGGCGATGCCGCCGGCCTGTTCGACCTTCAGCAGCACCACGTCCTCGTCACAGTCGAGGCGGATCTCCAGCACTTTCTGGACGTGGCCGGACTCTTCGCCCTTGTGCCACAGCTTCTTGCGCGAGCGGCTCCAGTACACCGCTTCGCCCAGCTCCACGGTCTTGGCCAGGGCTTCGCGGTTCATCCAGGCGAACATCAGGATGTCGCCGGTGGCGGCTTCCTGGGCGATCACCGGCACCAGGCCGTGCTCGTCCCATTGCACCTTCTTCAGCCAGGGCTGGGCCGGAATCGATGGGGTCGTCGTCGGGGTTACCATCTGTGTTTGTCCAGTTCAGTCCAGTCGCATCGGGATGCCGCGGTCATGCATGAAGCGCTTGGCTTCGCCGACCGTGTGCTGCCCGTAGTGGAAAATGCTGGCGGCCAGCACCGCGTCGGCGTGGCCTTCCAGGATGCCGTCCGCCAGGTCCTGCAGGCCGCCCACGCCGCCGGAGGCGATCACGGAAATGCCGACCGCATCCGAGACGGCGCGCGTCAGGCCGAGGTCGAAGCCGGACTTGGTGCCGTCGCGGTCCATGCTGGTCAGCAGCAGTTCGCCGGCACCCAGGCTTTCCATCTTGCGCGCCCACTCCACCGCGTCGAGGCCGGTAGGATTGCGGCCGCCGTGGGTGAACACTTCCCACTTGCCGGGCGCGACCTGCTTGGCGTCGATCGCCACCACGATGCACTGCGAGCCGTGCTTCTGCGAAGCCTCGAACACCAGTTGCGGGTTGGTCACGGCCGAGGTGTTCATCGACACCTTGTCGGCGCCGGCGTTCAGCAGGCGGCGCACGTCCTCGACCTTGCGCACGCCGCCGCCCACCGTCAGCGGGATGAAGACGGTCGAGGCCACGGCTTCGATGATCGGCAGGATCAGGTCGCGGCCGTCGCTCGAGGCGGTGATGTCGAGGAAGGTGATCTCGTCGGCGCCCTGGCCATCGTAGCGGCGTGCGATCTCGACCGGGTCGCCGGCATCGCGCAGCTCGGTGAAATTGACACCCTTGACCACGCGGCCGCCGGTGACGTCAAGGCAGGGGATGATGCGTTTTGCGAGCATATAAATCTTTAGTTAACCCGTCAATCCCGCTTTCGCGGGAACGACGGTTTCTCGGTTCCGGGCTAGTTAAGCCTGCGCCCCTTCAGTCAGCTCATCCGCACGCTCCTGCGCGCTGGCCAGGTCGAGCGTGCCTTCATAGATCGAACGGCCGCAGATCACGCCTTCGATGCCTTCGTCCTGTACCGCGCACAGCGCTTCGACGTCGGCCAGGTTGTGCAGGCCGCCGGAGGCGATGATCGGGATCTTGACGGCCTGGGCCAGGCGCACGGTGGCTTCGATGTTCACGCCGCCCATCATGCCGTCGCGGCCGATGTCGGTGTAGACGATCGATTCGACGCCATAACCCTCGAACTTCTTGGCCAGGTCGATGACTTCATGGCCCGACATCTTGCTCCAGCCGTCAGTCGCGACCTTGCCGTCCTTGGCGTCCAGGCCGACGATGATCGAGCCCGGGAAGGCGCCGCAGGCGTCGTGCAGGAAGCCCGGGTTCTTCACCGCGGCGGTGCCGACGATGATGTAGGTGATGCCGTCGTCCAGGTAGCGCTCGATGGTGTCGAGGTCGCGGATGCCGCCGCCGAGCTGGACCGGGATCTCGTCCAGGTCATTCTCGGTAGCGTATTCCTGCACCACCTGCAGGATCGATTTGATGGCGTCCTCGTTCTTCGGCTTGCCGGCGAAAGCGCCGTTCAGGTCGACCAGGTGCAGACGGCGCGCACCCTTCTTGAGCCAGTGCAGCGCCATCTCGGCGGGATCTTCGGAGAACACGGTGGCGAGGTCCATATCGCCCTGTTTCAGGCGAACGCAGTGACCGTCTTTCAGGTCGATGGCGGGAATCAGCAGCATGGTCGTAATCGGTTGGTTGACGGGTGAAGAACGTGAGCGTTCAGGGTTTCCAGTGGATGAAATTGCGATACAGGCGCAGGCCGGCGGCCGCGCTTTTTTCAGGGTGGAACTGGGTGGCGACGATGTTGTCGCGCGCGACCGCGCAGCAGTAGGGACCGCCGTAATCGGCTTCGCCGATGGTGTCGTCCGGATTGGCCGGCCGGGCGTAATAGCTGTGCACGAAGTAGAACCAGGCACCGTCCTCGACGCCTTCCCACAATGCATGCGCGCGTGCCTGTCGCACGCGGTTCCAGCCCATCTGCGGCACCTTGAAGCGCGAGCCGTCGGCGGCAAGCTTGCCGTCGAGCTGGAAACGCACCACCTTGCCGGGGAACAGGCCCAGGCCGGGCGTGCCTTCGTTTTCTTCGCTGGAGTCGAACAACATCTGCTCGCCCACGCACACGCCCATCACCGGACGCGTCTTCATGGCGCGCAGCACCGCTTCCTCGGCGCCGGATTCGCGCAGGCTGCGCATGCAGTCGCGCATGGCGCCCTGCCCCGGCAGCACGACGCGGTCGGCGGCGTCGATCACGGCGGCATCGCTGGAAACGATCACGTCCGCTTCGGGAGCGGCGGCGCGCAGCGCCTGCGCTACCGAACGCAGGTTGCCCAGGCCATCAACCACAACAATCTTGTTTGCCATGATCGATCGCTTACAGGCTGCCCTTGGTCGATGGAATCGTGCCCAGCGCGCGCTCGTCCAGCTCGGACGCCATGCGCAGGGCACGGCCGAAGGCCTTGAACACGGTCTCGCACTGGTGGTGGGCGTTCACGCCCCGCAGGTTGTCCACGTGCAGGGTCACGCCGGCGTGGTTCACGAAGCCGCGGAAGAACTCGATCGTCAGGTCGACGTCGAAGCGGCCGATGGTGGCGCGGGTGAAGGGCACATGCCATTCCAGGCCCGGACGGCCGGAAAAGTCGATCACCACGCGCGACAGCGCTTCGTCGAGCGGGACGTAGGCGTGGCCGTAGCGGCGGATGCCTTTCTTGTCGCCGATCGCCTTGGCGACCGCCATGCCCAGGGTGATCCCGGTGTCCTCGACGGTATGGTGGTCGTCGATGTGCAGGTCGCCGACGGCCTCGACCTCGAGGTCGATCAGGCCATGGCGGGCGATCTGGTCCAGCATATGGTCGAGGAAAGGCACGCCAGTGTTGAGTTTCTGGCGGCCGGTACCGTCGAGATTGAGCGCGACGCGGATCTGCGTCTCGCTGGTGTTGCGGGTGATTTCTGCGGTGCGGGTCATTGCAGGGAAGCCTTCAGGGCATTCAGGAATACGGAATTCTCTTCCGGGGTGCTGACCGTCACGCGGATGCAGTTGGCCAGCAATTCGTGCATTTTACTCAAATTCTTGATCAATACCCGTTCATCGAACAGTTTAGCGCAGGTACGGTCGGCGTCCGGTACACGCAAGGTAATGAAATTCGCGCTCGACGGGAAGACCGTCACGCCCGGCAGCGCAGCCAGCGCCGCCGCCAGTTCGCCGCGCGCTTCGTTCAGGCGGGCCGCCTGCTCGTTCAGCACGTCGATATGGTCGAGCGCGAACTCGGCCGCCGCCTGGGTCAGCACGTTGATGTTATACGGCGGGCGCACCTTGTCGAACTGGTCCAGCAGCGCGGGCGCGGCCGCCAGGTAGCCGAGGCGGATGCCGGCCAGGCCCAGCTTGGACAGCGTGCGCATCACCATCAGGTTCGGGTATTGCGGCAGGCGGCCCATGAAACTGGTGCGGGCGAAGGGTTGGTAGGCCTCGTCGACCACGGCGATGCCGGTGTCGCCCAGCGCCTCGATGATGGCGACCATGTCGTCTTCAGCGTAGAGGTTGCCGGTCGGATTGTTCGGGTAGGCCAGGAACACGACCGACGGCTTGTGCTTTTCGATGGCGGCCAGCATCGCCGGGCGGTCGAGCGAGAAATCGGCTTTCAGCGGCACGCCGACGTAGTCCATGCCGGCAAACTGGGCCGAGCGCTGGAACATCACGAAGGCCGGGACCGGGGCCATCAGCACTGCCCTCTTGTCCTGGCGTGCGGTGGCCATGGCGATGATGCTGATGATCTCGTCGGAACCGTTGCCGAGGATGACGTCGTAGCCGGCCGGGACGCCGAGCTTGTCGCGGATCTTCTGCTTGAGGGTGCCGTACGAGGCCACCGGATAGCGGTTCAGCACGGCGTCGGCCAGGCGCGTGGCCAGTGCCTGGCGCAGGTTTTCCGGCAGCTCGTAGGGGTTTTCCATGGCGTCGAGCTTGATGTAGCCGCTGGCGTCCGGCACGTTATAGCTATGGCCGGCACGGACGTCTTCGCGGATCGTGTTGGCGATGAGGGTGTCGATGTCGGTCATGGTGTGCTTCCTTGAATAGCGTTGTCTAAATTTTGCTCGTTGGCTACTGCCCCGTCGCCCCCGCGCGGGCGGGGGTCCAGGTTTGCGTGCGTTTTGACTGCTCGTGCAACTTGGGGCGTCGCACAGCGAGGCGCCTGCGCGGGGACGACGGTGCAAGCGCTCTCGGTCATAACGGTTTTGTCCTTCTTGCGACTGCCTGCCGTCTTTTTCCTGGCCGGCGCCTCCGGCATCGCCAACCTCTGCTGAATGATCTCGCAATAAGCCTGGTTCAGCTCGAACCCGACGAAATGCCGCCCCAGCCGACGCGCCGCCAGCGCCGTGGTGCCGCTGCCCATGAAGGGGTCGAGCACCACGCCGCCCGGCGGGCAGGAGGCCTTGAGCATGCGTTCGATGATCTCGAGCGGCTTCTGGGTAGGATGATCGACCCGCTCCGCATGTTCGCGGTGCAGGCGCGAGACGCTCCACAGGTCCTTCGGGTTGTAGCCGACCTCGAGCCACTTGGCGCCCACGAAGATCGAACGCGAGCGCGCCTTCTTGGTCTCGGCGTCGTAGGGGATGCGCACGGCGTCCAGGTCGAAATAATAGTCCTTGCGCTTCACGAAGAAGCCGATGGTGTCGTGCACCGAGCTGAAGCTGCGGGTGCTGCCGCCCATCGAGGGCACGCGGCGGTCCCAGATGATCTCGTTCATCATCGTCAGGCGCTTCTTCAGCATGACGAAGATTTCCGGCGCAAAGCGCCAGGTGAGGAAGATGTACAGGCTGCCGTTGGCTTTCAGCTTGGGCAGCGCGACGTCGATCCAGCGCTCGGTCCAGGCCAGGTAGTCGTCGACGCTCTGCTGGTCGGAAGCGTTGCCGTAGTCCTTGCCGAGGTTGTACGGCGGATCGGTCAGGATCAGGTCGATGGACCCGTCGGGGATGCGCGCCATGCCGGCCAGCGCGTCCTCGCAGAAGACCCGGTCGACCCAGTCCATCATGCGGAACCAGACCCGGTCGGCTCGCCGTCCTGCCTGATCCTTAGCTCTGCGCTGCGGGCGTGCGCCTGCAGGCCTTCGCCGTACGCCAGCTCGGCCGCGACCTTGCCCAGGGTCTGGGCGCCGGCTTCGGACACGAACAGCAGCGACGAGCGCTTCTGGAAGTCGTACACGCCCAGCGGCGACGAGAAGCGCGCCGTGCGCGAGGTCGGCAGCACGTGGTTCGGGCCGCAGCAGTAGTCGCCCAGCGACTCGGACGAGAAGCGGCCCAGGAACATCGCGCCCGCATGGCGGATCCGGTCCGCCCATTGCTGCGGCTCGGCGGCCGAGATTTCCAGGTGCTCGGCGGCGATGTCGTTGGCGATCGCGCAGGCTTCTTCCATGTCGCGCACGAGGATCAACGCGCCGCGGTCCGTCAGCGAGGTCGTGATCGTCTCCTTGCGCGGCATGGCCGGCAGCAGCTTGTGGATGCTGGCTTCGACCCGGGCGATGTAGCCGGCGTCCGGGCACAGCAGGATGGCCTGGGCCAGCTCGTCGTGCTCGGCCTGGGAGAACAGGTCCATGGCGACCCAGTCCGGGTCGGTGCTGCCGTCGCACAGCACCAGGATTTCGGACGGGCCGGCGATCATGTCGATGCCGACCGTGCCGAACACGCGGCGCTTGGCGGCGGCCACGTAGGCATTGCCCGGGCCGACGATCTTGTCGACGGCAGGAATCGTCTCGGTGCCGTAGGCCAGGGCGCCGACGGCCTGGGCGCCGCCGATGGTGATCACGCGCGTCACCCCGGCGATCGCGGCGGCGGCCAGCACCATGCGGTTCTTGATGCCGTCCGGCGTCGGCACCACCATCACGATCTCTTTCACGCCCGCGACCTGGGCCGGGATCGCATTCATCAGCACCGACGAGGGATACGCCGCCTTGCCGCCCGGGACGTAGATGCCGACGCGGTCCAGCGGCGTCACGCGCTGGCCCAGCACGGTGCCGTCAGGTTCGGTGTAGGTGAAACCGTTCAGTTCCTGCTTCTGGCGCTCGTGGAAGACCCGGATGCGATCGGCGGCGGTCTGCAGCGCGGCGCGCTGGGCCTCCGGCAGCGAGGCCAGCGCATCCTGCAGTTCCTGCTGCGTCAGGTCAAAGGCGGCCATACCTGTAGCACCCCCACCGGGGATGCGGTCAAACTTGTTGGTGTACTCCAGCACGGCCGCATCGCCGCGCGCCCTGACGTCGGCGAGGATCTTGGCGACGGCGGATTCGATCGCGTCGTCGGTCTCGGCTTCGAAGGCCAGCAGCTTGGTCAGCTGCTGCTTGAAATCGGGGGCGGTGGAATCGAGCTTGCGGACATCCATGTTATTGACCTTGCTGCTTGGAGGCGCGTTCGAAGGCCTCGATGATGGGTTGCAGGCGCTCGCGCTTGAGCTTGAGCGCGGCCTGGTTGACCACCAGGCGCGAAGAGATCTCCATGATCTTCTCGACTTCGACCAGGTTGTTGGCGCGCAGGGTGCCGCCGGTCGAGACCACGTCGACGATGGCATCCGACAGGCCGACCAGCGGCGCCAGTTCCATCGAGCCGTACAGCTTGATCAGGTCGACGTGCACGCCCTTCTTGGCGAAGTGCTCGCGCGCGGTTTCCACGAACTTGGTGGCCACGCGCAGGCGCGCGCCCTGGCGCACCGCGGTCTCGTAGTCGAAGCCGGCGTTCACCGCCACCGACATGCGGCAGCAGGCGATGCGCAGGTCGACCGGCTGGTACAGGCCTTCGCCGCCATGCTCGAGCAGCACGTCCTTGCCGGCCACGCCGAAGTCGGCGGCGCCGTACTGGACATAGGTCGGCACGTCGGTGGCGCGCACGATCAGCACGCGCACGCCAGGGTCGTTGGTCGCCAGGATCAGCTTGCGCGAGGTTTCCGGATTTTCCAGCACCTCGATGCCGGCCGCGGCCAGCAGCGGCAGCGTGTCTTCGAAGATGCGGCCCTTGGAGAGGGCGAGGATCAGCTGCTTGCTGTCCTGGGGTGATTTGGTCATATTGAGTGTCAGCCGATGCCCGTCGTCCCGCGCAGGCGGGAACGACGTTGGTAATGCTGGTACTACGCTAATAGTAGCTTTATTTGATACGAACGATGTCGGCACCAACCGCCGACAGCTTGGCTTCCATGCGGTCGTAACCGCGGTCCAGATGGTAGATCCGGTCGACGATGGTGGTGCCCTCGGCGGCCAGGCCGGCGATCACCAGCGAGGCCGAGGCGCGCAGGTCGGTGGCCATCACCGGTGCGCCGACCAGGCGGCCGACGCCGCGCATGAAGGCGGTGTTGCCCTCGATCGAGATCTGCGCGCCCAGGCGGTTCAGTTCCTGCACGTGCATGAAGCGGTTCTCGAAGATGGTCTCGGTCACGCGGCTCGGGCCGTCGGCGATGGTGTTCACCGCCATGAACTGGGCCTGCATGTCGGTCGGGAAGCCGGGATATTCCGTGGTGCGGAAGGACACCGGACGCGGACGGCCGTCCATGCGCGCACGGATGGCCTGGCCTTCCACCGTCAGTTGCACGCCCATCTCGCGCAGCTTGTCGATGGCGACGTCGAAGATGTCGGTGCGGGTATTGACGATGCGGATGTCGCCGCCGGTCGCCGCCACCGCGCAAAGAAAAGTAGCGGCTTCGATGCGGTCCGAGATCACGGCGTGCCTGGTGCCGTGCAGGGCGTCGACGCCCTGGATCACCAGGCGGTCGGTGCCGATGCCCTCGATCTTCGCGCCCATCGCCACCAGCATGTTGGCGAGGTCGGTCACTTCCGGCTCGCGCGCGGCGTTTTCCAGCACCGTCTCGCCTTCGGCCAGCACCGCGGCCATCAGCAGGTTCTCGGTGCCGGTCACGGTGATCATGTCGGTCAGGATGCGCGCGCCCTTCAGCTTCGCGCATTTGGCATGGATGTAGCCGCCTTCGATCGTGATCTCGGCGCCCATCGCGCGCAGGCCCTTGATGTGCTGGTCGACCGGACGCGAGCCGATCGCGCAGCCGCCCGGCAGCGAGACCTTGGCTTCGCCGAAGCGCGCCAGCATCGGGCCCAGCACCAGGATCGAGGCGCGCATGGTCTTCACCAGCTCGTACGGCGCTTCGAGCTTGTCGATGTTGGCGCCGTTCAGGGTGACGTTCTCGCTGTCGTCCCCTTCGCCCTGGGTCACCTTCAGGCCGGTCTGCGCCAGCAGCTTGAGCATGGTGCGCACGTCGTGCAGGCGCGGCACGTTCGACAGTTCGAGGTCGCCCGAGGTCAGCAGGCCGGCGCACAGGATGGGCAGCGCGGCGTTCTTGGCGCCCGAGATGACGATGTCGCCGTTCAGGCGCTTGCCGCCGGTGATCTGGAGCTTGTCCATGGATTATCCTTGCTTAGTTGGCAGCAAATTCTTCGGGGGTCAGGGTCTTCATCGACAGCGCGTGGATCTCCTCGCGCATGCGGTCGCCGAGGGCGGCGTAGACGATCTGGTGGCGCTGGATGCGGCTCTTGCCGGCAAAGCTGGGGGACACGATGACGGCGCTGAAATGCTGGCCGTCGCCCTCGACTTCGAGGTGGGTGGTGTCCAGGCCGGCCTTGATGTAGCCGTGGATGAGTTCAGGTGTGGTAGCCATGATGCGCAGTGAATTTTGGATAAATCTTAATGACGCAGCTTGTAGCCGCGGCGGAGCAGGTTGATGGCGACGCCGGCCAGCACGATGAAGAACACGGCGACGATGGCCAGGCTGGTCCAGGGCGAGACATCAGACTTGCCGAAGAAACCGTAACGGAACCCGTCAATCATATAAAAGAACGGGTTGAAATGCGAGACTGCGAGCCAGAACGGGGGCAGTTTCTGGATCGAATAGAACACACCGGCCAAAAATGTTGCAGGCATGATCAAAAAGTTCTGGAACGCGGCCAGCTGGTCGAACTTCTCGGCCCAGATGCCGGCGATCACGCCCATCGTGCCGAGGATGGCCGCGCCCAGCAGGGCGAACACGACGATCCACAGCGGGAACACGAAGGACAGGTGGGCGAACCAGGCGGTGATGATGAACACGCCGGCGCCCACGCACAGGCCGCGCACGATCGATGCCGTCACGTAGGCGGACAGGATCTCCCAGTGCGACAGCGGCGGCAGCAGGATGAACACCAGGTTGCCGGTGATCTTGGACTGGATCAGCGAGGACGAGGAGTTGGCGAAGGCGTTCTGCAGCACGCTCATCATCACCAGGCCCGGGATCAGGAAGGCGGTGTAGTCGACGCCGGCGAGCATCTGCACGCGGCCTTCCAGCACGTGGCCGAAGATCAGCAGGTAGAGCATCGAGGTGACGACCGGCGCGGCGATGGTCTGGGTGGCGACCTTCCAGAAGCGCAGGATCTCTTTGTAGAACAGGGTGCGGAAACCCACGGAGAATACATTCATCGGATGGGTGCCCCTTCCATGATCTGGATAAAGATGTCTTCCAGGTCGGCCTGCTGCAGCTGCATTTCGTCGATCACGGCGCCCGATTCGCGCAGGCGCGCCAGGATGCCTTCGACGTCGGCGTACTCGTTCACGCGCAGGGTGTACTTGTTGCCCTGTCCATTCGGCTTGGAGGCGTCGTCGTGCTCGTCGTGGGCGACCAGGTGGCGCAGGCCTTCCGGCAGCGTCCCCTGCTTCAGGTGCACGATCAGCGAGGAACCCGACACGCGGCGCAGCAGCTGCGACATGGTGTCCAGCGCCACCACGTTGCCGGTCTTGAGCATGGCCACGCGCTGGCACATGGCCTGCGCTTCTTCGAGGTAGTGGGTGGTCAGGACCACGGTGTGGCCCTCGCGGTTCAGGCGCGAGATGAACTTCCACAGGGTCTGGCGCAGTTCGACGTCGACGCCGGCGGTCGGTTCGTCCAGCACGATCACGGGCGGTTTGTGGACCAGGGCCTGGGCCACCAGCACGCGCCGCTTCATGCCGCCGGACAGGGCGCGCATATTGACGTCGGCCTTGGCGGTCAGGTCGAGGTTTTCCATGACCTCGTCGATCCACTTGTCGTTGTTCTTCAGGCCGAAGTAGCCGGACTGCAGGCGCAGGGTCTCGCGCACCGTGAAGAAGGGATCGAACACCAGCTCCTGCGGCACCACGCCGAGCGCCATGCGGGCCGAACGGAAGTCCTTGACGACGTCGTGGCCGTGGATGCGCACACTCCCGACATCGGGCCGGATCAGGCCCGCGATGCAGGAGATGAGAGTGGTCTTGCCGGCGCCGTTCGGGCCGAGCAGGCCGAAGAATTCGCCTTGTTCGATGGTCAGGGAAACGCCCTTGAGGGCCTTGAAGCCCTTGTAGCTTTTCTCGACGCTGTCAATCTGGATGGCTGTCATGCGAAAGTGGCCGCGCCGGACGGCGGACCATGCAGGGGAAACGAGCCATTATAGAAGAAATCGTCATGACGGGTCGGCGTGAGCCCATCCGTCATGAAGCGGCGGTCACGCCCGGCCGATCAGGCCATCGACACCATACAGGCGCGCCAGCGCATCGACGTTGGCCGGCACGTTGACGAAACTGAGCTTGCGCCCCTGCGCCTGGGCGCGGCGCTGCCAGGCCAGCATCAGGGCCAGGGCCGAGGAATCGGCGGCGCGCACGCCACCGAGGTCGAACACGGTCGCGCCGGCGGACAGCGCCGCGCAGCCCTGCTCCAGCGCCGCCTGGGCGTTCTGGAAGGTCAGGGCATCCAGCGACAGCATGGGATTGGACTCCGCCATGCTTACTTCTGCGGCGCCTTCAGCGGCTTGTTGGCCAGCTGCTGGTTACGGTCGTGCAGCTTCTTGATCAGGCCGTCGATGCCGCCCTTGCCGATCTCGGAAGCGAAGGTCGACTTGTAGGTCTCGACCAGCCAGGCGCCCATCACGTTCAGGTCGAAGATCTTCCAGCCCTGCGGGGTCTTGCTCAGGCGGTAGTTCAGGGTGATCGGCTCGCCGCGGGTCAGGTTGACCTGCGACTTCACCTCGACTTCGGTGTCGGCCGGGTCGGCGCGGAAGGGCTTGAACTCGATGGTTTCGTTCTTGATCTGCGAGAGCGCGCCGGAATAGGTGTAGATCAGCAGCTGGCGGAATTCTTCCGACAGTTGCTTCTGCTGTTCCGGGCTCGCCTGGCGCCAGAAGCGGCCGGCCGCCTGCGACGTCATCTTGTCGGAATCGACGTACGGCAGGATCTTGGTGTTGACCAGGTCGATGATCTTGCGGCTGTTGCCGGCCTGGATGTCCTTGTCGGCCTTGACGGCGTCGATCACGTCGGTGCTGACGCGCTTGACCAGCAGGTCCGGCGCTTCGCTGGCGGCCTGGGCCGGGGCAGCGATCACGCTGGTGGAAAAGGCCGCCACGGCGGCAGTCACGATCAATTGTGCGATAGGCTTCATACGCTTCCTTTGTCTTGGTTATCCCGTTAACTACTTCTGGACCGGTTCGGATGACACAGGGGCCGGCGCCGGCGGATTATTCGGCGCCGAATCCTGTTTTGCCGGGGGCTGGTCCTGGCTGGCCGGCGCAGCGTCGTCGCCCGCGTCGTCCGGACGCGGCGTCTTCTTCACGCCCAGCTTTTCCTGCACTTTTTCCTGCACCTTCTCGAGCTTTTCATGCACCTTGTCGGCACGCTCCTGGGCCTTGTCGGTATCCAGCACCTTGCTGTTACGGCGCTGCAGGTAACCGTCGCGGATGAATTCGTAGCGGTCGAGGGCAGCGTCTTCCAGCAGGTTCGAGGCGTCCAGCACACTGGCGCGCTGGTCGACGGCGCGCAGCAGGATGCCGCCGTTACGCCACGGGATATCGTTCACGTGATCCCAGGGATCGCCCCAGAAGTCGCCCGGCAGGGCAATGGTGTCGCGCACCGTAGATGCGCCCAGAATCGGCAACATCAAGTAGGGGCCGCTTGGGACGCCCCAGTAACCCAGGGTCTGGCCCAGGTCTTCGTTGTGCTTGCGCAGGCCGGCCGGGGTCGCGATGTCCAGCACGCCGACCAGGCCCAGGGTCGAGTTCACGGCAAAACGGGTGAAGTCGTTCAGGCCGTCCTGGCCCTTGAGCTGGGCAAAATTGTTGACCGAGCTCCACAGGTCCGACAGGTTGCCGAAGAAGTTGCCGACACCGGTCTGCACGAAGTCCGGGGTGTAGTTCCGGTAGAAAGTCGCGGTCGGCTTCAGGGCGGTACGGTCGACCGCGTCGTTGAAGCTGAACATTGCCCGGTTGAACTTCTCGAAGGGGTCCTTCGGATTGGTGGCGGTCGCGCAGCCGCTCAGCAGCACGGCAGCGCCTGCCGCCAGTGCCAATGCGTTACGAATGCTCATTTGCTGTTGCCATCCTTTCCTTCGGCTGCTTTGCTATAAATAAATTGGTTGATCAGGTCTTCCAGCACCGCGGCGGACTGCGTGCGGGTGATACGGTCGCCATCCACCAGGTTGTTGGTGTCGCCGCCCGCTTCGATGCCGATGTACTGTTCGCCCAGCAGACCGGAGGTCAGGATCTTCAGCGAACTATCTTTCGGGAACTTATAGGCCGGGTTCAAGTCGAGGCGAACCAGGGCCTGGAAGCTCTTGTCGTCGAAGCTGATATCGCCGACGCGGCCCACGACCACGCCTGCGCTCTTGACGGGCGATTGGGGCTTGAGGCCACCGATGTTGTCGAACTTGCCGACGATCGCATACGTCTTGCTGAACGAGATAGTGCTCATGTTACCTGCCTTGAGGGCCAGGAAAAGGAGCGATACCGCACCCAACAGCACGAAAAGTCCGACCCAGACGTCAATAGATTTGCGATGCATAAGATTTCCTAATATATGTAGGCGTTAAATCAGCCAGTCTTCTAAATTATTTGTTGAACATCAGCGCGGTCATGACGAAGTCGAGGCCCAACACCATCAGCGACGCGATCACGACGGTGCGCGTGGTCGCGCGCGACACGCCTTCCGGCGTCGGCTGCGCTTCATAACCCTGGAACAGGGCGGTGAAGGTGACCGCAATGCCGAACACGAAGCTCTTCAGGACGCCGTTCATGATGTCGCGGCGCACGTCGATATTGCTCTGCATCTGGGACCAGAACGCGCCTTCGTCCACGCCGATCAGCTGCACGCCGACCAGGTAGCCGCCGATGATGCCGATGGCGGAAAAAATCGTGGCCAGCACCGGCATGGCGATCACGCCGCCCCAGAAACGCGGCGCCAGCACGCGCTGGAGCGGGTTCACAGCCATCATTTCCATTGCCGACAGCTGCTCGCCGGCCTTCATGAGGCCGATCTCGGCGGTCAGCGAGGTGCCGGCGCGGCCCGCGAACAGCAGCGCGGTGACCACCGGACCGAGCTCGCGCAGCAGCGACAGCGCCACCAGCTGGCCGAGTTTCTCGTCGGCGCCGAACTGGCTCAGCGTGTAATAGCCCTGCAGGCCCAGCACCATGCCGACGAACAGGCCGGACACGCCGATGATCAGCATCGAATAGTTGCCGATGAAGTGGACCTGCTCCGAGATCAGCGCCGGGCGCTTCAGCGCGCCGGGCAGCCTGCCCAGCAGCTTGACGAAGGAACGCGTGACGAAACCGATGCGGGCGATCGTGTCCAGCACGAAGGCGCCGATGAAGCCGAGGAAGCGCGCGATCATCGCTTGGCCTCCAGGCCCAGGTCTTCGGCCAGCGATTTGCCCGGATAGTGGAAGGGTACCGGACCGTCCGGCTGGGCGTTGACGAACTGTTTCACGTAGGGATCGGACGAAGCACGCATTTCTTCCGGCGTACCCTGGGCGACGATTTTTCCGCCGGACAGGAAATAGACGTAGTCGGCGATGCTGAAGGTTTCGTTGACGTCGTGCGACACCAGGATCGAGGTCGAGCCGAGGGTGTCGTTCAGGTTGCGGATCAGGTTGGCGGTCACGCCCATCGAGATCGGGTCGAGGCCGGCGAAGGGCTCGTCGTACATGATCAGTTCCGGGTCCAGCGCGATCGCGCGCGCCAGCGCCACGCGGCGCGCCATGCCGCCCGAGATCTCGTTCGGCTTGAGCTGGGCCGCATTGCGCAGGCCGACCGCGTTCAGGCGCATCAGCACCAGGTCGCGCAGCACTTCTTCCGGCAGCTCCGTGTGTTCGCGCAGCGGGAAGGCCACGTTCTCGAACACGGTCAGGTCGGTGAACAGGGCGCCGAACTGGAACAGCATGCCCATCTTGCGGCGCAGGCGGTAGAGGTTTTCCGTGTCGAGCTGATGAACGACTTCGCCGTCCACCGCGACCGTGCCGCGCTGGGGACGGATCTGGCCGCCGATCAGGCGCAGCACCGTCGTCTTGCCGGAGCCGGAACCGCCCATCACGGCGATCAGCTTGCCGCGCGGGAAATCCATGCTCAGATTCGACAGGATGGGGCGATCTCCATACGAAAAATGCAGATCGCGGATTTCGACAAGGTTGGACACAGTGGAATTTGGTATTTGGTGAATCTCCTATTGTAGTGCAGAAACGTCAATCCCTGCTGGAGACGGCCCAATTCCAGCGTACTTATCGACGTGATATTACAACACTACTGAACAGTGAGTCAGATATTTTCCTCACGTAAGTATTTGTTTTAAATGAGATATGCATACCTGAGATTGTTGCGTTTTGCTAAAGATTATTAACAAATTCCCCATGGAAACGAATACTTTGCATGCGAAGCAAGCCTGACGATTCCCCTTCGCGCGAGGGCATGGACTACCCGGATTTTCGGGCGCATCATGGGCTTGAACTTACCCGGGAGGCCAACGTGAACGCCAAGGCCCTGATCCACATCCAGCACGACGCCATCGATATGGAAGGCATGCTGGAACTTCCCCACGAAGCGCTGGGTGTCGTCCTGTTCGCCCATGGCAGCGGCAGCAGCCGCCTCAGTCCGCGCAACAACTACGTGGCCCGTATCCTGCGCGAGGCCGGCATCGGCACCCTGCTGCTCGACCTGCTCAGCGAGGACGAGGAAGCCGATTCCTATCACCGCTTCGACATCGCCCTGCTCACCCTGCGCCTGCGCAGCGCGGCGCGCTGGCTGGCGCGCGAGCCAGCGACGGCGAAGCTGCCGCTGGGACTGTTCGGCGCCAGCACCGGCGCCGCCGCCGCGCTGCGGCTGGCGGGCGAGCCCCACCTCGGCGATCCCTACCTGGGCCAGCCGCATCCCGGCCCGCCCTACCTGTCGATTGCCGCCGTGGTCTCGCGCGGCGGCCGGCCCGACCTGGCCGGCATCGCGGCCCTGCACGGCGTGACAGCGCCGACCCTGCTCATCGTGGGCGGCAACGACGACGCCGTGATCGACCTGAACCGGCAAGCCTTCGCCCAGCTGCGCTGCCCGCGCGAACTGGCCATCGTGGCCGGCGCCACCCACCTGTTCGAGGAGCCTGGCACCCTGGAGGAAGTGGCGCGGCTGGCGGCCAACTGGTTCGTCGGGCACTTTGCCCGCAAGACGGCATGAGTCCTGCTGCGATACCGCTGCGCCTGCTGTTCGGCGGCGACCTGATGCTCGGGCGCCTGGCCGGCGAGGCCATGCTGCGCGAGGGTGCGCAGCATCCGCTGGGCGCGGTCGCGCCGCTGCTGCGCGAGGCCGACCTCGCCGTCGCCAACCTCGAGTGCGCGATCTGCGAGCCGGGAGAGCGCTGGCACGGCGCACCGAAAGCCTTTTATTTTCGCGCGCCGCCGCTCGCCGGCGAGGCGCTGCGCGAGGCCGGTGTCAGGCTGGTGAGCCTGGCGAACAACCACATCCTCGACTACGACGTGCAGGGTTTGCTGGAGACCGTCCGCATCCTCGACGCCAACGGCATCCTCCACACGGGCGCCGGCGCCGACCTGGCGGCCGCATCGGCGCCGGTGATCGTCGAGCGCAAGGGCGTGCGGATCGGCATGGCCGCCTTCTGCGATCACCAGGACGATTTCGCCGCCACCCAAGACCACCCCGGCATGGCCTGGCTCGGCCTGCACGACGAGGCCGCTGCCGTCGACGCCTTCGCCCGCGCGCTGGCGCCGCTGCGTGCGGAAGGCGTGCGCTGGCCCATCCTGTCGCTGCACTGGGGGCCGAACATGGCGAGCGCGCCCGACCAGCGCCAGCGCCGCCTGGCCCGGGTCGCGATCGAGGTCGGCTGGAAGATCGTGTTCGGCCACAGCGCCCACGTATTCCAGGGCATCGAGCTGTACGAAGGCTGCCCGATCCTGTATGCGGCCGGCGACCTGGTCGACGATTACGCCGTCGATCCGGGCTTTCGCAACGATCACCAGCTGCTGTTCGCGCTGGAGTTCGGAGACGACGCGCTGGAGCGGATCATCATGCACCCGCTGTTCATCCGGCATTGCCGGGCGTTCCCGGCGAACAGCGCGCAGCGGACCTGGATCGCCGAGCGCATGCATGAGCTGTGCGCGGCCCTCGGCACCACGGTCCAGGTCGAGGACGATCGCCTGGCGATCTACCTGAGCACCACCCGCGAGACGACCGGGAAGTGGTCGGAGGGATAGCGCCTGTCGAAGGAGTCGCCCAGCACCGCGTACTTGAGGACGTCGAAGTGGCGGTCGACGAAGATGTAGTCGATCCTGTCGGTGGCAAGCCTGTCGATGTGAAAATCGTTGAAGGTGCCGGCTGGACCATAGGGCGGCGCTTTGCTGGCCTGGTAGGCGTCGCGCAGCGCGGTCGACATGGTGCGGATCTGCACCGTGTCCGGCGTCGAGTTGAAATCGCCGACGCAGATGGCCGGCTCGCCGTGGGCGATCTCAACGATCTTCTTCAGCATCAGATCGGCCGAGGCGCGGCGGGCCTGCTCGCCCTCATGGTCGAAATGCACCGAGAAGACATACAGCACGCGCGAGCTGGCGCGGTCGCGCAGGCGCGCCCATGAGGCGAGGCGATGGCAGCACCTGGCGTCCCAGCCGAAAGAAGGACGGTCGGGCGTTTCGCTGAGCCAGAAATCCCCCTTGTCCAGCAAGGCGAAACGGCTCTTGCGGAAGAAGATCGCCGAATGCTCGCCGGCGTCCTTGCCGTCGTCGCGGCCGACGCCGACATGCTCGAATTCTTCCATCTGCGCGAGGTCGGCGATCTGGCCGGACAAGCCTTCCTGGGTGCCGAGGATGTCGAACTCGTGGTAGCGGATCAACGCCTTGACCATCTCCCTGCGGGCGGGCCAGGCATTGGGGCCGTCGCCGGGGTTGTCGTAGCGGAGGTTGTAGGTGGCGACATTGTAGGTGGCGACATTCAGCGGCACCGAGGCCTGGGACGCCGCCCACGCGGCGGGTCCGCAGAGCATGGCGAGCAGCAAAAGGATGGTCTTCATACGGGAGAGTTAAGCACATCCTGCTGCCGATGGCGCGGGAATGGCCGGGCAGGGGCGCAGTTTATCGCCCTCCACTAAACGACAAAGCGGCCCCGCAGGGCCGCTTCTCAGGTGAGCTTGATACCGCCGCTCAGCGCGGCAGTTCGGAAGAACCCATCAGGAACTCGTCCACGGCGCGCGCGCACTGGCGGCCTTCGCGGATCGCCCACACCACCAGCGACTGGCCGCGGCGCATGTCGCCGGCCGCGAACACCTTCGGTACCGTGGTCTGGTACGAGGTCTCGCCGTCGACCGTCGCACGGGCATTGCCGCGCGCATCCTTCTGCACGCTGAAGGCATCCAGCACCTGCTGCACCGGTGCGACGAAGCCCATGGCCAGCAGCACCAGGTCGGCCTTCAGTTCGAATTCGCTGTTCGGCACTTCGATCATCTTGCCGTCCTTCCACTCGACGCGGCAGGCGATGACCTTCTCGACCTTGCCGCCCTTGCCTTCGAAGCGCTTGGTGGCCACCGCGAAGTCGCGCTCGCAACCTTCCTCGTGCGAGGACGAGGTACGCAGCTTGGTCGGCCAGTAGGGCCAGACCAGCGGCTTGTTTTCAATCTCGGGCGGCATCGGCATCAGTTCGAACTGGGTGACGCTGGCGGCGCCGTGGCGGTTCGAGGTGCCGACGCAGTCGGAACCGGTGTCGCCGCCGCCGATCACGACCACGTGCTTGCCGGTGGCCTTGATCTGGTCCTTCACCTTGTCGCCGGCGTTCACGCGGTTCTGCTGCGGCAGGAAGTCCATCGCGAAGTGCACGCCCTTCAGCTCGCGGCCCGGCACCGGCAGGTCGCGCGGCTGCTCGGCGCCGCCGGCCATGATGACGGCGTCGAAGTCCTTGACCAGGTCTTCCGGGAAGATGGTCTCGCGCGCCATATTGCTGACCGTGGTCGGGAAGTCCTTGCCGATCAGGGTGCTGGTGCGGAAGGTCACGCCTTCCGCCTGCATTTGCTCAACCCTGCGGTCGATCAGGCCCTTCTCCATCTTGAAGTCGGGGATGCCGTAGCGCAGCAGGCCGCCGATGCGGTCGCTCTTCTCGAACACGGTCACGTCGTGGCCGACGCGCGCCAGCTGCTGGGCCGCGGCCAGGCCGGCGGGACCCGAGCCGACGATCGCGACCTTCTTGCCCGTCTTGACGGCGGCCGGCTGCGGCACGATCCAGCCGTTTTCCCAGCCGGCGTCGGCGATCTTGCGCTCGATCGACTTGATGCCGACCGGCTCGTTGTTGATGCCCAGCGTGCAGGCGGCCTCGCAGGGTGCGGGGCAGATCCGGCCCGTGAATTCCGGGAAGTTGTTGGTCGAATGGAGGTTCTCGACGGCGTTGCGGTAGTTGCCGTGATAGACCAGGTCGTTCCAGTCGGGGATCAGGTTGTTGACCGGGCAGCCTGTGTTACAGAAGGGGATGCCGCAATCCATGCAGCGCGCGCCCTGCACCTTGGCCTGCTCGTTGCTGAGCGTCAGCGTGAATTCCTTGTAGTTCTTCAGGCGCGCGGCGGGTTCCAGGTGGTCTTCTTCCTGGCGCTGAAATTCCATGAAGCCGGTGATTTTACCCACAATATTTTCCTTATCAATTCCGTCGATTCAGCCGTCGCCCCCGCGCAGGCGGGGGTCCAAGTTTGCACGCGTATCGTCAGCGCTCGCAGAACTTGGATTCCCGCCTTCGCGGGAACGACGGTATTCAGGCAGCCAACTCGATCTTGTCGTTCGCCTCTTCCATGCTGGAGTTGTGCATCTCCTCCAGCGCGCGCTTGTATTCGGTCGGGAAGACCTTCACGAACTTGCCGCGGCTGGCGGCCCAGTCGTCCAGCAGGTTGCGGGCGCGGGTCGAGCCGGTGTGCTTGAAGTGGCGTTCGATCAGGCGCTTCAGGATCGCTTCGTCCGACTCGCGCTCGCCGTTGCGGGTCTGGGCGTGCCAGGACGACTTGTCGCCCTGCTCCTTGGTGGACAGCACGCGCTCCAGGTTCACCATCGTCGTATTGCACTTCTGCTCGAACTCGCCCTTCGGGTCGTACACATAAGCCACGCCGCCCGACATGCCGGCTGCGAAGTTGCGGCCGGTGTCGCCCAGCACGACCACGGTACCGCCGGTCATGTATTCGCAGCCGTGGTCGCCCAGGCCTTCGACGATGGCCGTCGCGCCCGAGTTACGCACCGCGAAGCGTTCGCCGGCCACGCCGTTGAAGAAGGCTTCGCCGGCGATGGCGCCGTACAGCACCGTGTTGCCGACGATGATGTTGTCCACCGCCCAGCCGCGGAACTCGGTATTCGGACGCACGATGATGCGGCCGCCCGACAGGCCTTTACCCACGTAGTCGTTGCCCTCGCCCACCAGGTCGATCGTGATGCCGGCCGCCAGGAAGGCCGCGGCCGACTGGCCCGCCGTGCCCTGCAGCTGGATGTGGATGGTGTCGTCCGGCAGGCCGGCATGGCCGTAGCGCTTGGCGACTTCACCCGACAGCATGGTGCCGACCGTGCGGTTGACGTTGCGCACCGGCGAGATGAAGGACACGCGCTCGCCACGCTCCAGCGCCGGCTTGGCCTGGGCGATCAGCTTGTGGTCCAGTGCCTTGTCCAGGCCGTGGTCCTGGCCTTCGCTGTGCAGCAGGGCCTGCGGGCTGGCGGCCTTCGGCTGGTAGAAGATGTTGCTGAAGTCCAGGCCCTGCGCCTTCCAGTGCGTGATGGCGCGGTTCTGGTCGAGCAGGTCGGCGCGGCCGATCAGCTCGTCGTAGGTGCGGATGCCCAGCTGGGCCATGATCTGGCGCGCTTCCTCGGCGACGAAGAAGAAGTAGTTGACCACGTGTTCCGGCTTGCCCTGGAACTTGGCGCGCAGCTCCGGATCCTGGGTTGCCACGCCCACCGGGCAGGTATTCAGGTGACACTTGCGCATCATGATGCAGCCTTCGACCACCAGCGGCGCGGTGGCGAAGCCGATTTCGTCGGCGCCCAGCAGGGCGGCGATGACGACGTCGCGGCCGGTGCGCATCTGGCCGTCGGCCTGCACGCGGATGCGGCTGCGCAGGCCGTTCAGCACCAGGGTCTGCTGGGTCTCGGCGAGGCCCAGTTCCCACGGCGTGCCGGCATGCTTCACCGACGACAGCGGCGAGGCGCCGGTGCCGCCGTCATGGCCGGCGACCACCACGTGGTCGGCCTTGGCCTTCGAGACGCCGGCGGCGACGGTGCCGATGCCGACTTCCGACACCAGCTTCACCGAGATCGACGCGTTCGGGTTGGCGTTCTTCAGGTCGTGGATCAACTGGGCCAGGTCTTCGATCGAGTAGATGTCGTGGTGCGGCGGCGGCGAGATCAGGCCGACACCCGGCACCGACACGCGCAGGGACGCGATGTACTCGGACACCTTGTGGCCCGGCAGCTGGCCGCCTTCGCCCGGCTTGGCGCCTTGTGCCATCTTGATCTGGATCTGGTCGGCCGAGGCCAGGTACTCGGCGCTGACGCCGAAGCGGCCCGATGCCACCTGCTTGATCTTCGAGCGCAGCGAATCGCCTTCCTGCAGCGGGATGTCGGCAACCACGCGGTCCGAGCCCAGGATCGAGGCCAGGGTCTCGCCCTTGGCGATCTTGATGCCCTTGAACTCGCCCATGTAGCGGCGCGGATCTTCGCCGCCTTCGCCGGTATTGCTCTTGCCGCCAATGCGGTTCATGGCGATGGCGAGCGTCGCGTGGGCTTCGGTCGAGATCGAACCGAGCGACATCGCACCGGTGGCGAAGCGCTTGACGATTTCCTTGGCCGGTTCGACTTCGCCCAGCGGGATCGCCTTGGCCGGGTCGATCTTGAATTCCATCAGGCCGCGCAGGGTCAGGTGACGCTTGCTCTGGTCGTTGATGATCTGGGCGTACTCTTTATAGGTGTTGAAGTTGTTGGCGCGGGTCGAGTGCTGCAGCTTGGCGATCGCGTCCGGAGTCCACAAGTGGTCTTCGCCGCGCACGCGGAAGGCGTATTCGCCGCCGACGTCCAGGCTGTTGGCCAGCACCGGGTCCTTGCCGAAGGCCAGGTGGTGCAGGCGCAGTGCTTCCTCGGCCACTTCGAACAGGCCGATGCCTTCCACCGTCGACGAGGTGCCGCGGAAGTATTTGTCGACCAGCGACTTGTTCAGGCCCACGGCTTCGAAGATCTGGGCACCGCAGTAGGACATATAGGTCGAGATGCCCATCTTCGACATCACCTTCATCAGGCCCTTGCCGACCGCCTTGGTGTAGTTGTAGGTCGCGTCCTGCGGCGACATCGCCTTCGGCAGGTGGGCCGCCAGGTCGACCAGGGTCTCCAGCGCCAGGTAGGGGTGCACGGCTTCGGCGCCGTAGCCGGCCAGCAGGGCGAAGTGGTGGGTTTCGCGGGCCGAACCGGTTTCGACCACCAGGCCGGTGGAGGCGCGCAGGCCGCGCATCACCAGGTGCTGGTGGACGGCGGAGGTGGCCAGCAGGGCCGGGATCGCGACCTGCTCGGCCGACATCGCGCGGTCCGAGACGATCAGGATGTTGTGGCCGGACTTGACCGCGTCCACGGCTTCCGCGCACAGCGAGGCCAGCGAGGCTTCGATGCCTTCCTTGCCCCAGCTCGTCGGGTAGCAGATGTTCAGCTCATAGGACTTGAACTTGCCGCCGGTGTGCAGGCTGATCGAGCGCAGGCGCGCCATGTCGTCGAAACCGAGGATCGGCTGCGAGACTTCGAGGCGCATCGGCGGGTTCACGTTGTTCGTGTCCAGCAGGTTCGGCTTCGGGCCGATGAAGGACACCAGCGACATCACCATGCTTTCGCGGATCGGGTCGATCGGCGGGTTCGTCACCTGCGCAAACAGCTGCTTGAAGTAGGAGTACAGCGGCTTGAGCTTGTTCGACATCACCGCCAGCGGCGAGTCGTTGCCCATCGAGCCGGTGGCTTCCTCGCCCAGCACCGCCATCGGCGCCATCAGGAATTTCAAGTCTTCCTGGGTATAGCCGAAGGACTGCTGGCGGTCCAGCAGCGAGATCGCCGCCTTCTCTCCCTGGGCCGGCGTATCCTTCACGCGGCTGTGGGCGAGCTGGCTGTCGGTGACCTTGATTTCGTTGAGCTTGATGCGCACCGACTTGATCCAGGCTTTATACGGCTTGGCGTTCGAGTAGGTGTCCTTCAGTTCCTTGTCGTCGATGATGCGGCCGGCTTCGAGGTCGATCAGGAACATCTTGCCCGGCTGGAGGCGCCATTTCTTGACGATGCGCGATTCCGGGATCGGCAGCACGCCGGACTCGGAAGCCATCACCACCAGGTCGTCGTCGGTGACGACGTAGCGCGCCGGACGCAGGCCGTTGCGGTCGAGGGTGCCGCCGATGTGGCGGCCGTCGGTGAAGGCCATCGCGGCCGGACCGTCCCACGGCTCCATCATCGCGGCGTGGTATTCGTAGAAGGCGCGGCGGTTCTCGTCCATGGTCGCATGGTTTTCCCACGCTTCCGGGATCATCATCATCATCGCCTGGGCTACGGGATAGCCGGCCATCACCAGCAGTTCGAGCGCGTTGTCGAAGCAGGCGGTGTCGGACTGGCCTTCATAGATCAGCGGGAACAGCTTGTTCAGGTCTTCGCCCAGCACGGCCGACTTCATCATGCCTTCGCGGGCGCGGGTCCAGTTGAAGTTGCCCTTGACGGTGTTGATCTCGCCGTTGTGCGCAATGAGGCGATACGGGTGGGCCAGCGGCCATTCCGGGAAGGTGTTGGTCGAGAAGCGCTGGTGCACCAGGGCCAGCGCCGAGACGCAGCGCGGATCCTGCAGGTCGCGGTAGTAGACGCCGACCTGGTCGGCCAGCAGCAGGCCCTTGTACACGACGGTACGGGCCGACATCGAGGGCACGAAGAATTCCTTGCCGTGGATGAGTTTCAGAGCCTGGATCGCGTGGCCGGACGATTTGCGGATCACGTACAGCTTGCGCTCGAGCGCATCGGTGACCATGACGTCGGGGCCGCGGCCGATGAAGATCTGGCGGATCACCGGTTCCTTGGCGCGCACGGTCGGCGACATCGGCATGGTCTCGTCGACCGGCACGTTACGCCAGCCCAGCACGACCTGGCCTTCGGCGCGCACGGCGCGTTCGATTTCCTGTTCGCAGGCGATGCGCGAGGCGTGTTCCTTCGGCAGGAAGATCATGCCGACGCCGTATTCGCCGGGCGGCGGCAGGTCGACGCCCTGCTTGCCCATCTCGTCTCGGTAGTACTGGTCGGGAATCTGGATCAGGATGCCGGCGCCGTCGCCCATCAGCGCATCGGCACCGACCGCACCGCGGTGGTCCAGGTTCTTCAGGATCAGCAGACCCTGTTCAATAATCGAATGACTCTTGTTGCCCTTGATGTGGGCGATGAAACCGACGCCGCAGGCATCGTGTTCATTGGCGGGATCGTATAAACCTTGGGCAATCATGAGGGACTCCACGGCATTTTTGAAGAAGTGAAGGCCGAGAATAGAGCAGAGTCAAGTAAACATCAATCACAACAATTAGGGTCGGAGTCGAATTAAATTTGGAAAATTCCCCCCTCAAAATAAATAGGGACATAGTAATAACGGGCACACCAACAGCATCCACGATATCAAAATGCTTTTTTAAATCAAGGGATTGCTGGAATCGAAGGCTCAGTCGAGCAGCTCTTCCGGCTGCCTGGTCTTGAAAGGGCGTCCACGCTTGGCTGGCAGAATCTGCCGTTTGGTCTTTTTTTCGAGCTCGGCCTTGAAGGCATAGGAGCCCACCGGCGCGCCCTTGGCCAGCGCGCCGCCGATCAGTTCCCCCTCCTCGCTGCCATAGCCCTGCCGTACCAGTTCGATGTAGGCGGCTTCGCGCTGGAAGGGCGTGTTGCCGAGTCCCCAGTACAGCATGTGGTCGGTGACCAGGGTATCGGACCGCAGGCCGGCGTGGTGGGCATAGCTGGACCAGCGGTAGTCGGCCGGTTCCGGCGCCAGCTGGGCGAGCACCGGCGCCAGCTCGAGGTAGCGGCTTGCGGCCAGCAGGTAGTGCGGGGCGTCGACCAGCGAGGTGCGGAAGCGGCCCTGGAACAGCGTGCCCGAGCGGCCGTACTTGCTGTTGAACCAGGGAACGTAATGGCGGCCGACCTTCTGCATCATCAGCGCCAGGCCGTCTTCGTCCGCGGGCGTGGCCAGCAGGATGACGTGATTCGGCATCAGGACCCAGGCGTGGACCGCCACCTTGTACAGCCGCGCGCACTCCTTCAGCCAGTCGTGGAAGCGCTCCTGGTCTTCGTCGTCGCGGAAGATGGGCTGGTTGTCGTTGCCGCGCTGGAGGATCAGGTGCGGCTGGTTCGGCAGGATCAGGCGGGGTTGGCGGGCCATGGCAGTATCGAGAATTGACTATGTCCCCGATTATATCCGCGCACACAGAAAAAATGCATCACCATGTCCCCAATTATCGGATTTTCTTGAAAATGCCGTCGAAAGGCGGCTCCGGCCACACCAGGCGCCAGGTTTCGCGGCTCTGCAGGTGCAGATACCAGACCTCGACCAGCACGATGCTGCCATCGCCATCGCCATCGCCATCGTCGTGGCGGTAGGGAACGGCCACCGGCACCTGCCTGGCCAGCCCACCGCTGACCTGCCCGGTCATCCAGCGTTCGAAGCTGCGGAATTCGACCAGGCTGGTGAAACCGTCGACTTCTTCCCAGGGGCAGGGAAACTTCATGGCGGATTGCCTCCATGCGCGCGATCGACAGCCTAGGGTATCAGGGTCCGGTCAAGACGACCATGCAGTCGAGCCGGACCAATTTCCTGGCGCTGTCGAATTCGACGCGGACATCCTCGCGCCGGCTGACCAGGAAACCGGTTTCCCTGAGCCTCACGTACAGCCGGCGTGTATCGTCGGCGTCGTACCCCGGCAGCGGTTCGGGCGCCTCGTAGCGCAGCTTCCTGTGCTGGATTTCCTTCACGACCTCGGGATAAGGCATCCCCGGCCCGAGCGAGGCCATGAACTTTTCCGTCGAAGCGCTGCAAGTTGACGGATCGCCGTCAGCTTCCTGGTGCAGCGACTGCCAGGCCAGCAGCACGCCGGCGCCAGCCGCGCATGCAAGCAAGAGCCAGGCATTGCGCCTCATGCGCTCGAGGGTTTCAGGCCAGCGTGAAACCGGCCGACAGGCTGTAGCCCTCGCCGTAGGCACTGCGCAGCGGCAAGTCCTGGCCGAGGCCGGTGCGCGCTTTCTTGCGCAGGCGGTAGACCAGCATGTCGACGCGGCGGCTGGCATCCGGATCGTCGCCGCCCATGCCGGCCACGATCACCTGGCGCGGCACCGGCCGGGTATTGATGGTCAGCAGGTGCAGGAAATTGCACTCCTTTTCCGTCAGGTCGATGACCTTGCCCATCAGCTCGAGCTGGCGGGCGGACACGCGCAGCGTCCACTTGCTCGGCGCCGGGGGCGGCGCCGAGGGACGCACGCGGCGATCCAGCGCCTCGATGTGGGCGGCCAGCTCGGGGAACTTGATCGGCTTGGTGAGATAGTGGTCCGCCCCCAGGCGCAGGCCGAGGATGCGGTTGTCGAACGCGACCCGTCCGGTCAAGACCAGCAGGCCGATCTCCGGATACAGCTGGCGCATCCGCGGGATGACGTTGAACCCGTCTTCGTCCGGCAAGCCGAGGTCGAGCACCACCACGGCGGCAGGCGTGCGGGTCAGCGCCGCCCACATGTCGCCGGCGGTGGTCGCGATCGTGACGTCGTGGCCGAGCTCCGTGAGGAAGTCGGCCATGTCGCCGGCGTATTCGCCATTGTCTTCAACAATCAGTATTTGCGTCATGGGTTGGCCATGTCTTTATTCGTTTTCCCGGTCTCTCTCTGTTCGGGCGGCGATCCCGTAGGCCGTCCGATTATCACTGCTGGTCTGTCAGGAAGCAAGACCTTTCCCCGGCGCATCCTGTACCGGCAGCCACAGGCGGAATTCCGCCCCGCCTTGCGGCGCCGCCGCATGCTCCAGCGTGCCGCCGTGCACTTCGACGACGGAGCGCGCCATGTACAGGCCCAGGCCGCTGCCCGGCAGGCCGGCGGCATTGCTGCCGCGATAGCCCTTGTCGAAGATGCGCGGCAGGTCGGCCGGCGGCACGCCCGTCCCCGCATCGCGCAGCGCCAGCTCGACGCCGCTTTCCCTGCGCCGTCCCAGCACCGTCAGGGCTGCGTCGGCCGGCGTGTAGCGCAGCGCGTTCTCGAGCAAAATCTTCAGCGCCAGACGCAGGCCGGCGGGTTCGCCGCGCAACTGGGCCGGCAGCTCGTCCACCTCCAGCGCCACCTTCCTGCCGGCCACGCGCGCCTGCGCCACCAGCTCTTCCAGCAGCAGGCGCGGCGCCACCGATTTCTCCTGGCGCTGGCGCCCCAGCGCCGCCATCCGTTCCGGCGACAGGTAGTCGTCCAGCATCGCGATCAGGCGGTCGGTTGCGGTCGCGATCTTGCGGTAGCGCTGGCGCGTCGGCTCGTCGGCTTTCGTGTTGGTCGCTTCCAGCCGCTGGATGGCGCCGTCGATGGTCGACAGAGGCGTGCGGAACTCGTGGTTCAGCATGCTGGCGAAATGCTTCTGCTCGCGTTCGCGCTCGCGCCGCGCGGACTGGTCACGCACCAGGCCGGCCAGCGCCTGCGCCCTGCCCGCCTCGTCCAGCAGCAGGGTCGAGATCACTTCCACCGGCACTTCGCGTCCATCCGGCCGCAGGATGTCGTACTCGCGCACCACGCGCAGGCGCGAACCGTCGCCCGCGGCAAAGCGGCGCAGGCGCTCCTGCAAGCCGGCGCACAAGGGTGCCAGCGGTCCCTCCTTATTAGTTAACAAATGTTCATGAACATCGAGAACGCAATAACCCAGCATGTCGTTGACGTTTGGACTGATATAGATCGGCAAGCCGCTCGCGCAATCGAGGATGAAGGCCAGGTCGCCGCCGAGTTCGGCAATGGTACGGAAGGCGTCGGCCGTCGCCAGGGTATTTACCGGCTCCGCACGGCCAGACAGAGGAAGGTGGGCGCTGCGGGCCATGGAACCCTTCACGAAAGTATGTTCAGTCGTGAAGTATAGTGCCCTGTTTAGTAATTTGTATAGAACGGTGACTCTAAGACGTTGCTTTTGAGTACCTACGCCGCATGAACGTCGTCCCCGCTTTCGCGGGGAGTCGTGTCGGGCCATGCCCGGCACGACGGCAACTTTTAGTCTTCTAAAGGCGCAAAAATCGCCTGCAGGTCTTCCTGCGTCAACGCCATCTTCTGCGATTCGCCTTCGGACAGGATCGACTGCGCCAGTTCCGACTTCTTCTGCTGCAGCAGCTGGATCTTCTCTTCCAGCGTGCCTTTCGCAATCAGCTTGTAGACGAACACCGGCTTGTCCTGGCCGATGCGCCAGGCACGGTCGGTGGCCTGGTTTTCGGCTGCCGGGTTCCACCACGGGTCGTAGTGGATCACGGTGTCGGCCGCAGTCAGGTTCAGGCCGACGCCGCCGGCCTTCAGGCTGATCAGGAAGATCGGCACCGCGCCCTGCTGGAAGGCGGCCACCTGGGCCGAGCGGTCGCGGGTTTCGCCGGTCAGCAGCGCATAGCGGATGCCGCGTGCTTCCAGCTCTTCCTCGATCAGGGCCAGCATACTGGTGAACTGCGAGA
Source organism: Massilia sp. 01N410 (assembly GCF_056399665.1). Classification (NCBI taxonomy): domain Bacteria; kingdom Pseudomonadati; phylum Pseudomonadota; class Betaproteobacteria; order Burkholderiales; family Oxalobacteraceae; genus Massilia; species Massilia sp. 01N410. Next base: position 156,939 of record NZ_JBFTRV010000011.1, read on the forward strand.
ACACCAGGATCTTGCGGCCCTCGCCCAGCAGGTCGTCGATCATCTGCATCAGGTCGGTCAGCTTGGCCGATATCGCCGCCGTGTTCTTGCGCGACGGCATGGCTTTCACCAGGCGCGGGTCGCAGCAGACCTGGCGCAGTTTCAGCAGCGCTTCCAGGATCACGATCTGGCTGCGCGCCACGCCCTTGCGGTCGATCTCCTCGCGCACCTTCTTGTCCATTGCCAGGCGCACGGTCTCGTAGAGGTCGCGCTGCGGACCGCTGAGCTCGATGCGGCGGATCATCTCGGTTTTTTCCGGCAGTTCCTTGGCCACATGGTCCTTGGTGCGGCGCAGCAGGAAAGGCTTGATGCGGCGACTCAGCAGCGAGCGGCGCACCGGATCGTCCTGGCGTTCGATCGGATGGCGGAACTGACTATTGAAGGTCTTCTCGTCGCCAAGCAGGCCCGGCAGCAGGAAGTGGAACTGCGACCACAGCTCGCCCAGGTGATTTTCCAGCGGCGTGCCGGACAGGCACAGGCGGTGGCGCGCGTTCAGCGAGCCGGCCGTCTGTGCCGCCTTCGAGCGGGTGTTCTTGATGTAGTGCGATTCGTCCAGGATCACCAGGTGGTACTCGTGCTCGCGCAGCTTTTCCTCGTCGCGCGGCAGCAGGGCGTAGGTGGTCAGCACGATGTCGGCGCCGTCGATCTGGTCGAACAGCTCCATGCGTTCCTTGCCTTGCAGCAGCAGCACCTTCAGGCTGGGGGCGAAGCGCGCGGCTTCTTCCATCCAGTTCATCATGAGGCTGGTCGGCGCGATCACCAGCGCCGGGCTGGTCAGGCGGCCCGCTTCCTTTTCCGTCAGGATGTGGGCGATGGTCTGCACGGTTTTACCGAGGCCCATGTCGTCGGCCAGGATGCCGCCCAGGTCGTATTCGCGCAGGAACTGCATCCAGGCCAGACCGTCGAGCTGGTAGTCGCGCAGGGTCGCCCGCAGGCCTGTCGGCGCGTCGACCTTCTTGACCTTGCCGAACTGGCTCAGCTTGCGGCCGGTCTCGCGCAGGCGTTCGCCGCCGGTCCAGGTGAACTCGGCGCCGCGGGCCAGCTCTTCCAGGCGCGCCGCGTCCAGGGTCGACAGGCGCACCCTGGCCTTGATCTTGTCGTTGAAATACAGCTCGCCCAGGGTCGACAGGATGGGTTTCACGCGGCCCCAGGGCAGCGCCACGCGCAGGCCGTCGGGCAGGGTCGCCAGCATCTGGTCGGCTTCAAGGTGGACGGCCAGCACTTCCGGATTGAAATCCAGCGGTGCGCTGCGGATCAGCTGGACCAGCACCGGCAGCAGCGGCACCCGCTTGCAGTTGACGACGATGCCCAGCTCCAGCTCGAACCAGGCGTTGCCGGCCTCGGCCGGCTCGTCGATGTCGGCATACCAGTCTTCGACCGGCACCACGTCGTAGCGGTACTTGGCCGATTTCTGCATCTGCCAGCCGAGATCGGCCAGGGATTCGAGGTCGTTGCCGGCAAAGCGCAGCCACTGCGCCTGGCCGTCCAGCAGCAGCGCCCCGGACAGCGAGCTCAGCGGCGTCGTGGCCGGCTTGCGGAAGCCCATCTTGTTGAGGATGTCGAGCGCCTTCGCCTCGGCGGCTTCGTCGCGGGCGATGATCTCGGTGACGTCGCCGATCTGGCGCACCACGCGCTGGGCCGGGTCGAAGGAGATGCGCTGGCCGTCATAGTCGAAGGACAGGACGGCGAAGTCCTGCCAGCGCTGGCCATTGCCCTCGGCCACAGGAATCGCGTCCAGCAGCAGGTGGGGCACCGGCTTGACGTCGTCGCGCAGGCGCTGGGTGAGCGGCTGCGGCAACGGCATCAACTGTTGCAGGCCGTGCGCCAGCAGCAGCTGCGACACGCGCTTCTTGTCGTTGCCGCCCAGGGCCGGGGCTTGCGCCACCAGGGCCTGCAGCTCGGCCAGCGAGATGTCGATGCCGCCACGGTTCAACTCGAGAGGACCGCAGGACAGGTTGTCGATGTACCACGGCGGATCGGTCGGCAGCATGTAGTCGACCAGGTCGGCGCCGGCGTGGGTCGCGCCCTTGGCCGGTTCCACCGACCAGCCGAGCTTGGCCGTACGACCCTCGTCGCGCCAGGCCAGGCTGGCCTTGCGCACAGGTCCCTGTTGCAAGGGATACAGCAGGCCATTGGTCATGTCGGACCAGGAATTCGCCCACAGCAGCTTGCCCTGCGCGAGCAATTGCTCCAGCAGGATGGCGCCCACCTTGCCCTTCGGCTCGGTGGCGCTGGTGCTCTGGTTCGACCCGCTGCGCATTGCAATAAAGAAACGAACCAGATCCTCGTCGTCGCCCTCCAGGTAAGCCGGCGGCGCCGACAGCAGGGAAAACACTTCGCCCACCGGGCTGGCCGCGGCCACGTCGCCGTTCGGACGCAGGCGCGCCTTGCACAGGCACACCGCGACGTGACGGCCGCCGCTGGTCGGGGCCATGACATAAACGAATTTGTACTGGACAGCTTTGGGGTCGGCGACTTCCGCGGTCAGCTTCGGCTGGGGATGTGCTGCCGCTTCGACCCTTTGCAGCCAGCTCAACACCGGGGCAGGCAGGGCCGGCGCGCGTGCTGGCGCTCGAGCCGGAGGTGCCTCGCTGGTGTCGTCGCGATGAAGATCAACTGTGTGCATGGGTCTCACGAGTCTGTATGAAAAAAAACAACAACCGATATTATCCTTCATGCGGTCCGTTCTGTTTTGTTCGGAATCGCACCTTGCCAAGAAATCTTTACCGGCCGAAAGAAAGCAAAAGAGAGAAAAGTTACACTCTTCCGCGGGTTTACACCACCCCTACACGAACGAGCACGGCCAATAATTCGGTGGGCAACAACTGTCAAGACTGGCGCATCCGTCGCGTTTGCGTATCATTGCCCGTCTGACTCACTGATTTCCATACCATGCTGCCTTCGATCGAACAACGCCTCGCCCAAGAACTGTCCGCCAAACCGGTCCAGGTGGCTGCTGCCGTCGCCCTGCTCGACGAAGGCGCCACCGTCCCCTTCATCGCCCGCTACCGCAAGGAAGCCACCGGCGGCCTCGACGACATCCAGTTGCGCCTGCTGGAAGAGCGCCTGCGCTACCTGCGCGAGCTGGAAGACCGCCGCGCCGCGGTGATCGCCTCGATTACCGAGCAGAACAAGATGACGCCGGAACTGCTCGACGCCATCACCCATGCGGAAGACAAGACCCGCCTGGAAGACCTCTACCTGCCCTACAAGCAGAAGCGCCGCACCAAGGCCCAGATCGCGATCGAAGCCGGGCTGGCGCCGCTGGCCGATTCCCTGCTGGCCGACCCGTCGCAGAATCCGGAAGAAGTGGCCTCCCAATACCTGCGCGAAGCCTTCACCAATGCCGACGGCGTCAACAACCCCGGCGTGGCGGACACCAAGGCGGCGCTGGACGGCGCGCGCCAGATCCTGATGGAGCGCTTCGCCGAAGATGCCGAACTGCTGCAGTCGCTGCGCGAATACGTGCAGGAACACGGTGTGGTCGAATCGAAAGTCGTCGAGGGCAAGCAGGAAGAAGGCGAGAAGTTCGCCGACTACTTCGATTACGCGGAACCGTTGTCGACCGTCCCCTCGCACCGCGCGCTGGCGCTGATGCGCGGCCGCCGCGAAGGCATCCTGGACGTCACCCTGCGCCTCGACAGCGAAGAAGAAAAGCCGAAATGGGACGCCCCGCACAATCCCTGCGAGAGCCGGATCGCGGCCCGCTTCGGCATCAAGGGCGCCGGCCGTCCGGCCGACAAATGGCTGCTCGACACCGCGCGCTGGACCTGGCGCGTGAAGAGCTTCATGTACATCGAGACCGAGCTGATGGGTCTGCTGCGCGAAAAGGCGGAGAGCGATGCCATCCACGTCTTCGCGCGCAACCTGAAGGATCTGCTGCTGGCGGCGCCGGCCGGTCCGCGCGCCACCATGGGCCTGGACCCGGGCCTGCGCACCGGCGTGAAAGTGGCCGTGGTCGACGCCACCGGCAAGGTGGTCGATACCGCCACCATCTACCCGCACGCGCCGCGCAACGACTGGGACGACTCGCTGCACGTGCTGGGCCAGCTGGCCGCGAAGCACGGTGTGTCCCTGGTCTCGATCGGCAACGGCACCGCTTCGCGCGAGACCGATAAGCTGGCCCAGGACCTGATCAAGCAGCGTCCGGAACTGAAACTGACGAAAATCGTGGTGTCGGAAGCGGGCGCCTCGGTGTATTCGGCCTCGGAATTCGCGTCGCGCGAGCTGCCGGAGCTGGACGTCTCGCTGCGCGGCGCGGTCTCGATCGCGCGCCGCCTGCAGGATCCGCTGGCGGAACTCGTGAAAATCGACCCGAAATCGATCGGCGTCGGCCAGTACCAGCACGACGTCTCCCAGACCCAGCTGGCGCGCCAGCTCGACGCCGTGGTCGAGGATTGCGTGAATGCGGTGGGCGTGGACGTCAACACGGCCTCGGCGCCGCTGCTGGCGCGCGTATCCGGCTTATCAAGCAGCGTGGCCCAGAGCATCGTCACCTACCGCGACATGAAGGGCGCCTTCGCCTCGCGCGCGGCGCTGAAGAACGTGCCGCGCCTGGGCGATAAAACCTTCGAGCAGGCGGCCGGCTTCCTGCGCGTGATGAACGGCGATAATCCGCTGGACGCCTCGGCGGTGCACCCGGAGTCGTATCCGGTGGTCGAAAAGATCCTGGCCGACATCAAGCGCGACATCAAGAGCGTGATCGGCGACGGCTCGCTGGTCAAGACCCTGAACCCGGCCAGGTACGCGGACGAGAAGTTCGGCGTGCCGACCGTCAGCGACATCCTGAAGGAACTGGAAAAGCCGGGCCGCGACCCGCGTCCGGAATTCACCACCGCCACCTTCAAGGAGGGCGTCGAAGAGATCTCGGACCTGCGCCCGGACATGATCCTGGAAGGCGTGGTGACCAACGTCGCCGCCTTCGGCGCCTTCGTCGACGTCGGCGTGCACCAGGACGGCCTGGTGCATATCTCGGCCCTGTCGAACACCTTCGTCAAGGATCCGCACACGGTGGTGAAGGCCGGCCAGGTGGTGAAAGTGAAAGTGCTGGAAGTCGACGTCAAGCGCAAGCGCATCGCGCTGACCATGCGCCTGTCGGATTCCGCACCGCAGGCGGGCTCGCAGCCGCAGCAGCGCGGCGACCGCGACGACCGCAAGCGCCTGGCTGATCATCAAAATAAGCACCAGCGCGATAACCAGCGCCAGGACCGTTCTTCCCCACCGGCCGGTGGCGCGATGGCGGCGGCGTTTGCCAAGCTGAAGAAGTAAGCTGCCCGTGTTCGCCATCACGCCCGCCGATCCGGACAGTCCCGAGAGCCGGGCCCTGCTCCGTGAACTCGGCGCGGTGCTGGCGGCGATCACCGGCAGCGACGGCACCGCCTCCTTCGATGCGGCCGACGTGCGCGGCGAGCGCGCCTGCTTCCTGCTTGCCCGCGATGCGGATGGGCGAGCGGTGGGTTGCGGGGCGCTGCGGCCGCTGGCCGATGGCGTGGCCGAGCTGAAGCGGATGTATGCACGGCCCGGGAGCGGTGCCGGACAGTGTTTACTGGCGGCGCTGGAGCGGCAGGCTTCAGCCTTCGGCTACACCGAAGTCTGGCTGGAGACGCGCAGGGTGAATGCGCGGGCGGTAGGGTTTTATGGGAAGCATGGCTATCTTGTCATTCCCAACTACGGCCAGTATGTTGGCCGGGCCGAGGCTGTCTGCCTGGGAAAGACATTGAACACCAACGTCGTTCCCGCGAAGGCGGGATAGTGCCCCCGGCACTATCCCCCCAAAGTTTGCCTGCGTTCCGGTAACTCAAGCAGAACTTGGATCCCCGCCTTCGCAGGGACGACGAGGCAGATGCGAGAACGACGTCTGCCGACGTTCAGCTTTTCTTATAAAATGCCGCCATCCCTCCAAATTTCTCCTCGAAGGCAAAACCAAATGAGCGACGTACAAAACTGGATCAAAGAAACCGTGACCAACACGCCGGTCGTGCTGTTCATGAAGGGCACCGCCCAGTTCCCGCAATGCGGCTTTTCCGGCCGCGCCATCCAGATCCTGAAAGCCTGCGGCGTCGACAACATCGCCACCGTGAACGTGCTCGATGATGCGGAAGTCCGCCAGGGCATCAAGGAATTCTCGAACTGGCCGACCGTCCCGCAACTGTATGTGAACGGCGAATTCGTCGGCGGCTCGGACATCATGACCGAGATGTACGAATCCGGCGAACTGCAGACCCTGCTGAAAAAGAATGGCTGATCGCCCTCGCCGGATCGTCGTCGCCATCACCGGCGCGACCGGCGCGATCTACGGCGTGCGGCTGCTCGAGCGGCTGCGCGCGATTCCCGGCGTCGAGACCCACCTGGTCATTTCCGACGCCGCTTCCCTCACCCTGCATCAGGAAGTCGGCCTGCAACGGCGCGACGTGGAAGCGCTCGCCCATGTGGTGCACAAGAACCGCGAGATCGGCGCCTCCATCGCCAGCGGTTCCTTCCAGACCGACGGCATGGTGATCGCCCCCTGTTCGATGAAGACCCTGGCCGCGGTGGCGCATGGGCTGTCGGACAACCTGATCGCACGCGCGGCCGACGTGATCCTGAAGGAACGCCGGCGCCTGGTGCTGATGGTGCGCGAGACGCCGTTCAACCTGGCGCACCTGCGCAATATGACGGCCGTCACCGAGATGGGCGGCATCGTGTTCCCGCCCCTGCCGAGCTTCTACAACAACCCGGGCAGCATCGCCGAGATGGTCGACCACACGGTCGCGCGCGTCATCGACCTGCTGGGCATCGAGAACGAGCTCGCGCCGCGCTGGGCGGGCATGAAGAACGACACCGCCTGACTAGCGGGGTTCTCCGTAGCGCTCCTGCTCTGCCTCCCTTGCTTCTCTTGCGTCTTCGATTTTTCTGCGCTGCTCGTTACGTTTGCGCATGATTTCTGCGTGTTGGGCCGCCGTCATCGGCGGCGCGGTCATGAGGTCTTTCAACTGCGCGGTACTGCTGTAGTTATTAATCATGAGGGCACTGCATCCTTATATGACCGATAACGCTGGCGGGCGCCAGTAGCAGGTAGATTATGCGCGAGACTCGGCAGTTTGTCCCGTCCCGTTGAAGAAAAATTGCAGTAGAGAATAAATAGACAACGGCCCGGCCGGACGTGCTCCGGGCGGGCCGCAATGCCATACAGGCAGGGCTTACTTCGGCTGGTGGTTCATGCGCACCAGCATGCGGATGAACTCGCGTGCCAGCTGCTTGTGGTGCTCGTCCAGGCGCTGCAGGTCGGCGATCAGCTTGACGTCGGCCGATTCGAAACGGGCCGATGCATCGGCGGTTTCGCCGCCGGCCGGGGCGTTTTCGGAGCCGCCGAAGCGCAGCCAGTCGGCCGGCACGCCCAGCCACTGGGCGATCATGCGCAGTTTTTCCTGGGTCGGGATGGCTTCGCCGACCAGCCATTTGCGTGCGGCGTGGACCGTGATCGGCCGGCCTTCGAAGCGAATGTTAAATTCGCGCGCCAGCCGCGTCGGGCTGTCCGGCGAGTAATGGGCATTCTTCAAGGCTTGCTGCAGACGTTCGCTGAAGCTTTCGCGCTCGTTAGTCGAATTCATCGGTGGTACTAGTGGTTCATGCAGGGCCGTCATGGTTTCTCCATGGTTCAGACCTTGTGTAACAGATGAAAAGTCTGAAAGTAACAAACGTGTGAGTATTGACCAATTCTCACAGTGCTGTCCAGCAATTATCGCGCTTTGGGCCAAGAGAATAGGTAAGTGTGAAAAATATCCTACAGGAAAAAGAAAACGTTTGCTTGTCGGATTTCAGTCGTGTAAACGAAAAAGGCAAGCCCAAGGCTTGCCTGCAAGACATCATATGAAAGAAACAGGACCGAAATCAGGCCAATCCGAAGCGGATGACACCGTCGGCGCCGGTTACACGCGTGAGGATACCGGCGTACCAGAGCGCATGCAGATGGGCCAGGGCCTCGCCGATCGCAAAGCCGAGCTGGTGGCCGTCGAGCTGGCGCCGGAACATCAGCGGAACAATGTCAACTGCGGAGCGCGGCTCGGTGCAGGCAGCGCGCACCTCTTCCAGGCGGGCCGCGTGGTGTTCACGCAACTGCCGGATGCGCACGTGCAGGCCGCGGAAGGGTTTGCCGTGCGAGGGCAGCACTAGGGTGTCCTCCGGGAGATCGGCGAACTTGTCGAGCGAAGCCAGATATTGAGTGAGCGGATCGCCTTCCGGCTCGACCGCGAACACCGAGACATTCGTGGAGATGCGCGGCAGCACCATATCGCCGGAGATCAGGATCCTGCCCTCCTCCGCATACAGCGACACATGCTCGGGCGAGTGGCCGAAGCCCGTAATCACGCGCCATTCACGGCCGGCCATCTTCACACGCTGGCCATCCTGCAGCCGCGTATAGCTCGGCGGCACGGCCGGCACCAGACTCGGGTAGTAATTGCGGCGGCCCTGCATCTGCGCCAGCAGGCCGGCGTCCAGCAGGCCGTGGCGCTGGAAGTGGGGAATCGCCGACGGGCCGTCCACGCCCGGCAGCGCGGCCGCCATCATGCGCGCAAAGCCGAACTCGGCGGCGCTGGTCCAGAACGGCGCCGCGAAACGCTCGCACAGCCAGCCGGACAAGCCGACGTGGTCCGGATGGCAGTGGGTCGCGAACACGCGCAGCAGCGGCCGGCCATCCATCGGCCCGGCGATCACCTGTTCCCAGGCGGCGCGGGTAGCGTCGGTGCCGGCGCCACAATCGACCAGCGCATAGCCGGCCCGGTCGCCGGCGCGGTCGTCCAGCAGCCACAGGTTGATGTGGTCGAGGGCGAAGGGCAGCGGCATGCGCAACCAGCGCAGGCCGGGCGCGAGTTCGTGCACGGTGCCGGGCGCCGGGATGTCGTCGCCGAAGGGATAGGACAGCTGGGATTCGAGAAGGTTCATGCGGAGAATCTTTCGTGTTGGGCGGGCGCCGCAGGCTACAATGCATGCAACATTGACGTTGACGTAAACGGAAACAAAAGCGCAGACTGCGATTCTATGTGATTTTCGACTATGCAGAATAATATGGGCCCGACCTACACCATCGCCGAACTGGCACGCGAATTCGACATCACCGCCCGCGCCATCCGCTTCTATGAAGACCAGGGGCTGCTCAGCCCGATGCGCGAAGGCCAGGGCGGCCGCAACCGCGTCTACACCCCGCGCGACCGCACGCGCCTGAAGCTGACCCTGCGCGGCAAGCGCCTGGGGCTGACCTTGTCGGAGATCAAGAGCATCATCGACATGTACGAAACGCCGAAGGACACCGTGGCCCAGATCAACCGCTTCCTCGGCGTCCTGGCCCACCAGCGCGATACCCTCGAGCAGCAACGCGCCGACATCGAGATGTCGCTGGCCGAGATCGCCGTCCACGAGGACGAATGCCGGCGCCTGCTGGCCGAGGCGGGCACGGCGCCGCAACCCGCCGATTCGCAGCGCGACGCCGCCTGACAAGAACGTCCTGTTTGCGGCAACACCTTGTCGTCATGGAAAGAGCAACGCCGCATGTCGCTTGACGTTTACGTTAACGTCACTCCGCGCTATCATCCGGTCTAGCCATCCGCCATCCAGCCATAACGACACACGAGACACGAGAGGACGACATGCTGCATCTTCCAGGCTTGACCTTTGACCACGGCGAAGACATCGCCGCGCTGCGCGAAGCAGTGCAACAGTTCGCGGCGAGCGAAATCGCCCCGCGCGCGGCCGAGATCGACCGTACCGACCAGTTCCCGATGGATTTGTGGAAGAAGATGGGCGAGCTGGGCCTGCTGGGCATTACCGTGAGCGAGGAATACGGCGGCGCCGACATGGGCTACCTGGCCCACATCGTCGCGATGGAAGAGATCTCGCGCGCCTCGGCCTCGGTCGGCCTGTCCTACGGCGCCCACTCGAACCTGTGCGTGAACCAGATCAAGCGCAACGGCAGCGAAGAACAAAAACGTAAATATCTGCCCAAGCTGATCTCGGGCGAACACGTGGGCGCACTCGCCATGTCCGAGCCGAACGCCGGTTCCGACGTCGTCAGCATGAAGCTGCGCGCCGAGCTCAAGGGCGACCGCTACGTGCTGAACGGCACCAAGATGTGGATCACCAACGGCCCGGACGCCGACACCCTGGTCGTCTACGCCAAGACCGACATCGAAGCCGGCGCGCGCGGCATGACCGCCTTCCTGATCGAAAAAGGTTTCAAAGGCTTCTCGATCGCGCAGAAGCTGGACAAGCTGGGCATGCGCGGCTCGCACACCGGCGAACTGGTGTTCCAGGATTGCGAAGTGCCGGTCGAGAACGTGCTGGGCGGCGTCGGTAAAGGCGTCAACGTGCTGATGTCGGGCCTGGACTTCGAGCGCACCGTGCTGTCCGGCGGTCCGCTGGGCATCATGTCGGCCTGCATGGACGTGGTCGTCCCCTACATCCACGAGCGCAAGCAGTTCGGCCAGGCCATCGGCGAGTTCCAGCTCATGCAGGGCAAGATCGCCGACATGTATTCGACCATGATGGCCTGCCGCGCCTACGTCTACGCCGTCGGCCAGGCCTGCGACCGCGCCGACAACCCGGCCGCCGTGCGCGCCCTGCGCAAGGACGCCGCCGGCGCCATCCTGTACAGCGCCGAGAAGGCGACCTGGATGGCCGGCGAAGCGATCCAGACCCTGGGCGGCAACGGCTACATCAACGAGTATCCGGTCGGCCGCCTGTGGCGCGACGCCAAGCTGTATGAAATCGGCGCCGGCACCAGCGAGATCCGCCGCATGCTGATCGGCCGCGAGCTGTTCGGCGAGACGGCTTGATCGACTAAAGGCTTCAACGCAGAGAGCGGAGAGGAGACGCGGGCTGGTGCATAGAGTCGAAAAGACCGCTGCCGGCCCGCACCCCGAATACGTCGTTCCCGCGGCTCATGAACGTCGTCCCCGCGAAGGCGGGGATCCAGGTTAGTAGCACATCAACCAAACTTGGGTTCCCGCCTGCGCGGGAACGACGGCTTTAAAGCTAACGGTCATAGTAGAAATACCAGGGTCCTCCCACTACCAAAACCGCAGCCTTACAATATCCCCGTCCACCCTCCACCTCGCAGAAAACCGATGACCCAGGCAAGTTTCCCCAAACTGCTCTCGTCGCAGGTCGCCTTCGACATCGCGCGGACCATCCTGGACGGCTTCGACCGCCATTACTCGCTGTTCCGCCAGGCCAGCCAGGCGGCCAAGGGCTATTTCGAGAAGGCCGACTGGAGCACCGCCCAGCGCGCCGCGCGCGAGCGCATCGACTTCTACGACAAGCGCGTGCAGGAGTGCGTGCACGTCCTCGAAGAAGCCTACGCGCCCGGGGACTTCAACGACGAGACATGGCGCGAGACCAAGCTGCATTACATCGGCCTGCTGACCGGCCACAAGCGTCCCGAGCTGGCGGAAAGCTTTTTCAACTCCGTCAGCTGCCACATCCTGCACCGCCGCTACTACCGCAACGATTTCATTTTCGTGCGCCCGGCCGTCTCGACCGACTATATCGAGACCGATGAACCGCAGCCGACCTACCGCGTCTACTACCCGCGGGCGGACGGCCTGCGTTTCGCCCTGCGCCGCATCGTCACCAACTTCCAGCTGGCCTGCCCGTTCGCCGACCTCGACCGCGACGTCGCCCTGGTCGAGCGGCGCATGGTCGAGAAGTTCGGGCTGGACAAGGCGGAACCGAACCAGCAGCTGCAGGTGCTCTCAAACCTGTTCTTCCGCAACAAGGGTGCCTACATCGTCGGCCGCGCCATCAACGGCGCGCGCGAAGTCCCCTTCGTCATTCCGGTCCTGCACGACCGCGCCGGGCGGCTGGTCCTCGACACCGTGCTCACCGAACCCGAGCAGGTGCTGATCCTGTTCTCGTTCACGCGTGCCTACTTCCTGGTCGACATGGAAGTCCCGTCGAGCTATGTGCAGTTCCTGCGCAGCCTGATGCCGAAGAAGCCGAGGAGCGAACTCTACACCGTGCTCGGCCTGCAGAAACAGGGCAAGACCCTGTTCTACCGTGACTTCCTGCAGCACCTGAAGCACAGCTCGGACGAGTTCCGCATCGCCCCCGGCATTCCCGGCCTGGTGATGCTGGTGTTCGAGCTGCCGTCCTTCCCCTATGTGTTCAAGGCGATCAAGGACTGGTATCCGCCGCCGAAGGAAACCACGCGCGAGAGAATCAAGGAAAAATACCTGCTGGTGAAGCACCACGACCGCGTGGGCCGCATGGCCGACACGCTGGAATACTCGGACGTCGCCTTCCCGCTGGCGCGCTTCCCGGAGCAGCTGCTGGACCAGCTGCGGCGCGACGCCCCTTCGCTGCTCGAGATCGAGGGCGACCGCGTCGTCATCAGGCACCTGTACATCGAGCGCCGCATGGTGCCGCTGAACCTGTACCTGCAGGACGCCGAGCGCAGCGGCGACGAAGCCCGCCTCGAGCACGGCGTGCTCGAGTACGGCAACGCGATCCGCGACCTGGTCGCCGCGAATATTTTTCCAGGCGATATGCTGTACAAGAATTTTGGCGTCACCCGCCATGGCCGCGTCGTGTTCTACGATTACGACGAGATCGAGTACCTCACCGACTGCAACTTCCGCGACATCCCGGCCCCGCGCAACGAAGAGGACGAGATGGCCGCCGAGCCCTGGTACCCGATCGGCCGTTACGACGTGTTTCCCGAGCAGTTCGAACGCTTCCTGCTCGCCAACCCGAAGATCCGCGCAGTCTTCATGCGCCATCACGCAGAACTTCTCACGCGCGCATGGTGGCAGTCGCACAAGGAACGCATCCAGGCCGGCGTGGTCGAGGACGTGTTCCCGTATCCGCAGCAGATCCGTTTTCACCCATTTAACCCGGCGGCCAGTCCGCCATCTTCCAACTTGGAGACCTTACAATGAATGATCCAGTCGTTATCGTCGGCGCAGCCCGTACCCCGATGGGTGCCTTCCAGGGCGATTTCTCCTCCAAGACCGCAAGCGACCTGGGCGCGGTGGCGATCAAGGCCGCCGTCGAACGCGCCGGCGTCGACCCAATCAAGGTCGAACACGTCTACTTCGGCAACTGCCTGATGGCCGGCCAGGGCCAGGCCCCGGCGCGCCAGGCGCTGATCAAGGCCGGCCTGCCGATGTCCACCGGCGCCGTGACCCTCTCCAAGATGTGCGGCTCGGCGATGCAGGCCGCGATCTTCGGCTACGACGCCCTGAAAGCCGGCAGCGCCGACGTGATCGTCGCCGGCGGCATGGAGTCGATGACCAACGCCCCCTACCTGATTCCGAAAGCACGCGGCGGCTACCGCATCGGCCACGCGCCGATGTTCGATCACATGATGCTGGACGGCCTCGAAGACGCCTACTCGCGCAACGAAAAGACCGGCGAAGGCCGCTCGATGGGCACCTTCGCCGAAGAGTGCGTGGCGACTTACCAGTTCACCCGCGAAGAGCAGGACAACTTCGCGATCGAATCCGTCAAGCGCGCGCAAGCCGCCAACAACGACGGCAGCTTCGCATGGGAAGTCGCGCCGGTGACCGTCGCCAACCGCCTGGGTGAACAAATCATCGAAAAGGATGAAGGCCCGCTGAAGGCCAAGATCGACAAGATCCCGTCGCTCAAGCCCGCCTTCAAGAAGGACGGCACCGTGACCGCCGCCTCGTCCTCGTCGATCAACGACGGCGCCGCCGCCCTGGTCATGATGCGCGAGTCGACCGCCAAGGAGCTGGGCCTGACCCCGATCGCCCGCGTCGTCGGCCACGCTACATTCGCCCAGGAACCGAACCTGTTCACCACCGCGCCGATCGGCTCGATGAAGAAGCTGTTCGAAAAGACCGGCTGGAAGGCCAGCGACGTCGACCTCTTCGAGATCAACGAAGCCTTCGCCGCGGTGCCGATGGCCGCCATGCGCGACCTCGACATCCCGCACAGCAAGGTCAACATCCACGGCGGCGCCTGCGCGCTGGGCCACCCGATCGGCGCCTCGGGCGCGCGCATCATCGTCACCCTGCTGGGCGCGCTGAAGAAGACCGGCGGCAAGCGCGGCGTGGCCTCGCTGTGCATTGGCGGCGGCGAAGCGACGGCGATGGCGATCGAGATGATCTGATCGTAGGGTGGGCACGGTGTGCCCACGTTCGGCGTTTGCGTGGGCACGGTGTGCCCACCCTACGCTATGCTGGCGATTTGTTACCAAATGCCTTAGGAGCTCATCATGTCCACCGCCCTCATTATTGGTGCCTCGCGCGGCATCGGCCACGAAATGGTGCGCCAGTACCGCGCCGACGGCTGGCGCGTGATCGCCACCGCCCGCAAACCGCAGGACTGCGACGCGCTGCGCGAACTGGGCGCCGAAGCCCACCAGCTCGACGTGACCAATCCGGAAGCGATCGGCGGCCTGGGATGGAAACTGGACGACGAGAAGATCGATCACGCCTGGCTGGTGGCTGGTGTCTACGGTCCGCGCCACGACGGCTTTCCGACCCAGCAGGAGTTCGACGCCGTCATGCACACCAACGTGCTGGCGGCGATGCGCCTGCTGCCCATCGTCGGCCCGCTGGTGGCGAACGCGCGCGGCAGGCTGGCGGTGATCTCTTCGCGCATGGGCTCGATCGGCGAGCGCAGCAATGCCTCCGGCTCGCTGTACCGCGCCAGCAAGGCGGCACTGAATTCGGTGCTGAAGGACGCCGCGCTGAGCTTCGGGCCGCAAGGCGTCACCTGCCTCAGCTTCCACCCGGGCTGGGTGCAGACCGACATGGGCGGCGCCGGCGCCCCGCTCAGCGTCGAAGAAAGCGTGCGCACCTTGCGCGCCACCCTGGCCGGGGCCGACGCCTCGAAGAACGGCGCCTTCCTGAACCACGACGGTACACCGATCAGCTGGTAAGCCGTCACGAACAACGATAACGATACGAGACATATGATTCTGAGCGAAGAACACCAGATGATCCGCGACGCCCTGCGCAGCTATTCGCAGGAGCGCCTCGCGCCCAACGCGGCGCGCTGGGACCGCGAGCAGCATTTTCCGAAAGAGGAACTGAAGGAACTGGCCCAGCTGGGCGCCTTCGGCGTCGCGGTGCCGGAACAGTACGGCGGCGCGGGCCTCGACTACGTGTCGCTGGCCCTGGTGCTGGAAGAGATTGCGGCCGGCGACGGCGGCACCTCGACCATCATCTCGGTGAACAACTGCCCGGTATGCTCGATCGCGATGATGTACGCGAACGAGGCGCAAAAGGAAAAGTGGCTGCGCCCGCTGGCGCAAGGCGAGATGCTGGGCGCCTTCGCCCTCACCGAGCCGCATACCGGCAGCGATGCCGCCGCCCTGCGCACCACCGCCGTCCGGGTGAGCAGTGATGCGGGCGATGAGTACATCATCAACGGCACCAAGCAGTTCATCACCAGCGGCAAGAACGGCGACGTCGCCATCGTCATGGCGGTCACGGACAAAGCTGCCGGCAAGAAGGGCATCAGCGCCTTCTGGGTGCCGACGAATACGCCCGGCTACATCGTCGCCGGCATCGAACACAAGATGGGCCAGCACTCCTCGGACACAGCGCAGATCGTGTTCGAGAACTGCCGTATCCCGGCGGAGAACCTGATCGGCGAAGAAGGGCAAGGCTACAAGATCGCCCTGTCCGGCCTGGAGGGCGGCCGCATCGGCATCGCCTCGCAATCGGTCGGCATGGCGCGCGCAGCCTTCGAAGCGGCGCTGGCCTATGCGAAGGAACGCGAGAGCTTCGGCACCGCCATCTTCGACCACCAGGCCGTGCAGTTCCGCCTGGCCGAGATGGCCATGCAGATCGAAGCCGCGCGCCAGCTGATCCTGCACGCGGCCTCGATGAAGGACGCGGGCCTGCCCTGCCTGAAGGAAGCGGCGATGGCCAAGCTGTTCGCCTCCGAGATGGCCGAGCGCGTCGTCTCCAGCGCCATGCAGGTGTTCGGCGGCTACGGCTACGTGGCCGACTTCCCGGTCGAGCGCATCTACCGCGATGTGCGCGTGTGCCAGATCTACGAAGGCACCAGCGACATCCAGAAGATCCTGATCGCGCGGGCGCTGTGAACATCCGGCCGGCAGGTGCGGCCGACCTGCCGCCCTTCTTCGTCTACCTGGACGATCATTTGCGCGACAACGGTCGTGATGGCGCCCCGCTGTTCCAGCCCTTGTCGAGGGCGCAGTCGCAGCTCCCGCCCGGCCTGAAGGTGGCCTTCATCGAAGGTCTCGCCATCCCGGTCGGCGAGCCGGGCTGGCGCCGCCTGTGGCTGGCGGTCGATAGCCGCGGCTCGATCGCGGGTCACATCGACTTGCGTGCGCGGCCGGAACCGCTGGCGCGGCATCGCGCGATGCTGGGGATGGGCGTGCATCGGGCTTACCGGCGGTGTGGGCTGGGGATGCGGCTGGTCGATACCGCCATCGACTGGGCGCGCGGCGTGGATGGGCTGAAGTGGATCGATCTCGAAGTCCTGTCGGAGAACCGGCCGGCCGTGGCGCTTTACCTGCGTTCGGGTTTTGCGATGACGGCGAGGATCGAGGACATGCTGGAGATCGATGGTGTGAGCCAGGATCTGAGCTACATGACGCGCGCGCTGGGCTGAACATTCGCCGGTTCACTTTGCCGAGCAGTCATGCTAGAGTTGCAATTATTTACCAATAAGCAACTCTTGACCTCCCCTCATCATGTCCCGTACCAACTCCAGTTCGTCGTCCGGAAGTAGCGCTGCTTAGAACCCCTCCAGCACGATCTTCCCGCGCGCGCGCCCCGACTCGATCAGCGCATGCGCCCGCCGCAGATTCTCCGCATTGATACGCCCGAAGTTCTCATTCGCCGTGGTGCGGATCGTCCCCGCATCGACCAGCTCCGCCAGCCGATCCAGGATGCGGTGCTGCTCGATCATGTCGGGCGTGTTGAACAGCGAGCGCGTGAACATCAGCTCCCAGTGCAGCGACACCGCCTTGCGCTTGAATTTCATGATGTCGAGCGGCGTGGTCGGGTCGTCGATCAGGCTGTACTTGCCCTGCGGCGCGATGGCCTCGACAACCTGGTCGAAGTGCTGGTCGCTGTGGGTCAGGCTGACCACGTACTCCGGCTGGGCCAGCCCGGCGGCCGCGATCTCCGCCGCCAGCGGCTTGCTGTGGTCGATCACATGATGGGCGCCGAGTTCGCGCACCCATTCCCGCGTTTCAGGGCGCGAAGCGGTGCCGATGATGGTCAATTGCGTGAGCTGGCGCGCCAGCTGCACCAGGATCGAGCCGACGCCGCCCGCCGCGCCGATCACCAGCAGCGTCTTCCCTTTACCGCTATCGTCGCGAGGCACCTGCAGGCGGTCGAACAGCATCTCCCAGGCCGTCAGGCCGGTCAGCGGCAGCGCCGCGGCGGCGCCGAAATCCAGCGAGGCCGGCATGCGGCCGACGATGCGCTCGTCGACCAGCTGCAGCTCGCTGTTGCTGCCGGCGCGGGCAATCGAGCCGGCATACCAGACGCGGTCGCCCGGCTTGAACAGGGTGACTTCCGGGCCGACGGCTTTCACGATACCGGTCGCATCCCAGCCCAGCACCTTCCACTGCCCCGCTTCCGGTTTGGCGCTCTTTCTCACCTTGGTGTCGACCGGATTGACCGACACCGCGCGCACCTCGACCAGCAGGTCGTGGCCCTTGGCGACCGGATCGGGCAGCGTGATGTCGACCAGCGATTCCGGCTGGTCGATGGCGAGGTTGTTCTGGTATCCGATGGCTTTCATGTGCAGGCTCCTTGTCGAAATAACGATGCGATGGATGCCATTCTGACCAGCCCGGGCTTTTTGATAAACTGGGCAATCCGGATATCACTTTCAATGAAATCTTGAAAATCAAGAAGCTGCAGGACCTGGAGACCTTCGTGGCCACCGCCGAACAGGGCAGCCTGTCGGCCGCCGCAAGAATGCTCGACATCTCGCCGGCGGTGGCCAGCGCCAGCCTGAAGCGCCTGGAGACCGACCTCGACGCGGCCCTGTTCGTCCGCAGCACGCGCAGCATGCGCCTGACCCTGGCCGGCGAGCGCCTGCTGGCGCGCAGCAAGGCCTTACTGGACGGCCTGCGCGAAGCGGAAGACGAAGTACGGGCTGGCCAGGATGCCATCGAAGGCCAGCTGCAGATCTCGATGCCTTCCGACCTCGGACGCCATGTAGTGCTGCCCTGGCTGAACGATTTCCAGGCGCGCTATCCGGGCGTGAAGCTGAAGCTGCAGCTCACCGACCGCCTCGCCAACATCTACCGCGAACCGGTCGACATCGCGCTGCGCTTCGGCGCGCAGCCGGAATCCAGCATGGTGGCGCTGCCGCTGCTGGAAGAAAACCGGCGCGTGCTGTGCGCTTCGCCGGCCTATCTGGCACGGCATGGCGTGCCGGCCTCGCCGCGCGAACTGGAAGCCCACAACTGCCTGTGCTTCATGCTGGACGAAGCCGTCAACGACCGCTGGCGCTTCCGCAAGGGAGACGAGGAGATCGAGGTCGCCGTGCAGGGCGACCGCGTGGCCGACGATTCCGAGATCGTCAAACGTTGGGCGCTGGCGGGCCTCGGCATCTGCTACCGCTCGCGCATCGACGTGCATGCCGACCTTGCCAGCGGCCGCCTGCGCCTGATCCTGCCGGAGTGGGAAGGCGTCAATGCGCCGCTGACGATGCTGGTGGCGAACCGCAAGCAGGTGTCGCCGGCGGTGCGGGTGCTGCGCGAATTCCTGGTGAGCCGCTGCAGGACGCTGGTGGGCAGCTGAAGCCGCCGCCAGCAGACTTGGCGCCACCGGTGCAGAATGCTCCTTTGATCATGAAAAGGAGGCGGCATGGACGCGCAGGCGACGATGGAACTATGGCAGCGGCAGCTGGAGGAAGTGCGGGCACGGGCGGAGCAGAACGGCGCTCGTGCCGGCGTGGTGCCGGCCGATCAGGCGCGTTCGATGACGGGCCTGGACATCATGCAGGCCCTGCTCGAAGGCCGCTTTCCCTACGCGCCGATCGCCGAGACCCTGGACTTCCGCCTCGTCGAAGTCAGCCGTGGCGAGGCGATCTTCCAGGGCACGCCGCAGCAGAAGCACCTGAACCCGATGGGCACCGTGCACGGCGGCTGGTACGCCACCCTGCTCGATTCGGCGGTCGGCTGCGCGGTGCAGACCAGCCTGGCGCCGGGCCAGGCCTACACCACGGCGGAACTGAGCGTGAACCTGGTGCGCGGCGCGCGCCTGGACGGCGGGCCGCTGCGGGCGATCGGCACCGTCCTGCATTGCGGCCGCCAGCTGGCCACCGCCGAAGGCAAGATCGTCGACGCGCAAGGCAGGCTGTATGCGCATGCGACCACCACCTGCATGGTCTTTAACGCCCGCTGAATCAGCTTACCGCAGGCTCCAGCAAGGTCAAAGTCTGCGCCGCCGTATCGAGGGTAGCGCGCACGCCCACCGGGATCGTGAACTGGTTGCGAATGTGGCCGAAGGAATAGCCGCTCACCGCCGGCACGTGCAGGGACTGCAGGTGCAGGTCGAGCGTTTCGTCCAGGCTCAAGGACGAGCCCTGACCTTGCGGGCCGCAGTTCTCGCAGATGCCGATCATGACCCCGGCCGCCTTGTCCAGGCCCACGGCCAGGTCCAGTTGCGTCATCCAGCGGTCGATCCGGTAGGGCTCTTCGTTCACCTCTTCGATGAACAGCAGGCTGTCGCGGAAATCGGCGGCATAGGGCGTGCCGGCCAGCGCGCTCACCAGCGACAGGTTGCCGCCCATGAGCGGGCCGGTGGCCACGCCGCCATGCACGGTGCGGATCGCGTACTGCGGCTCCTGCAGCGCGCGGCGCGCATTCTCCGCCGACATCGGAATCGTGTAGCTGGCGCGCGGATCCATCAGCACCGCCAGCATGTGCTGGTTCGAGTAATCGGACGGCGTGCTCGACGCCACCGGGCCGTGGAAGCTCACCACGCCGGCGTGGCGGTGGATGGCCAGGTGCAGGGCCGTGATGTCCGAGTAGCCGAGCAGGATCTTCGGGTGCTTGCGGATCAGTTCGAAGTCCAGGTGCTTGAGCAGCGAGATGCAGCCGGAGCCGCCGCGGATCGCCCAGATGGCTTTCACCTCGGGGTCGCGAACCATGCCGTGCAGGTCGGCGATGCGGGCCGCGACCGTGCCGCCGTAGTTGCCCCAGACCTCGCGCAGGTAGTTGCCCGGCTTGACCCGGAAGCCCAGCGCTTCGATGTTTTTCACGGCCTTCTGGATCGAGGCGTCGCTGGTGTAGCCGCCCGGTGCGATCAGGCCGACCAGGTCGCCCTTGTTGAGACGGGGAGGTTTGATCAGGTGTTTCATGGGAGAGGTGCGCGGACGCGTGGCCGCCAGGCTTGGCAACGCCGCCGGCAGCAGCAGCGAGGCGGCTGCCAGCTTGCCGAAACCGCGCCTGCTGATGGTGCTGTGACTCGACATATGCGCTAGCGTCTGAATTGAACAATGAAAAACGGCCCGCGGGCCGGGGAGACATGCTCCCCGGTCGACGGGCCGTTGGCGATACGGGCGATCAGAAGAACTTGTAGTTCGCCAGCAGCGTGAAGGAACGGCCACGCGGATCGGCCACACGCGGCTCCCAGGTGCTGCCCGCACCCGAGTTGCTGTCGTAGGTGATCGCGAACGGCGGGTCCTTGTCGAACAGGTTCTTGATGCCGGCCGTGATCGTGGTGTTCGGCACGCCGGTGTAGCTCAGGCTCAGGTGGAAGATCGAGTAAGCCTTGACGTCCGGATTGAGGTCGGCCGGATGGACGACGCCGTTGGCCACGCCCGGCAGCACCTGGTCCTTGTAGCCCGCGCGGTAGACGTTGGTCAGCGTGGTGTTCCAGTCGCCCTGCTTGTAGGTCAGGAAGGCGGTGTGCTTCCACTTCAGGCCGAGGTCGCCGGTGAAGGTGAACAGGCCGACTTCGCTGGGACCGAAGGCGCTGTTCGTGGTCGCGCGCGACTTCTTCTCCAGCAGGCGGGTACCGTCGATGCTGGCGGTCCAGGTGCCCTGGCCCAGCTTGCCGTTGGTGCGGGCGCCCAGTTCCAGGCCGCGGGTGATGCGCTCGCCGGCGTTCACCCAGCGCTGGTCGACGACGGTCAGGTTGCCGGCGCCGTCACGCAGGAACTGGTCCTTGAACAGGTTGTAGTTCGCGGTCATGGTCGCCAGCGTGAACGAGTCGATGGTGTTCTGCTTGCGGATTTCCCACAGGTCGGCATTCATCGAGAAGTTGGCCAGCGGCTGCCAGACCACGCCCAGCGTGCCCTGCTTGGCGGTTTCCGGACCCAGGTTGGTCCTGCCGCCGGTCCAGATGACCGGGGTGACCGATTCGCAGCCCGGCTTGCTGCTGTCGACCTTCAGGGTCGGGCACTTGGCCGGGTCGGCGAAGTCCTTGCCGGCGTACTGCGACTCGGTGATGCCGTTGAACAGCTGATTGAACGACGGTGCGCGGAAGCCGGTGTTGTACGAACCGCGGAACATCAGCGAATCGATCGGCTGGAAGCGGAACGAGTATTTCGGGTTGAAAGTGTTGCCGAAGCCGGAGTAATGATCCTGGCGGCCGGCGATGTTCAGCTCCAGCGACTTGGTGACCGGGATCAGGAACTCGAAGTAGACCGCCTTGATGTCGCGTTTCTGTTCTTTCAGCGCGTTCTGGTCGTCGAACGGCGCGTTCAGGATGGCCGGACGGGCTGACGCGGCACGGCCGTCGCCGTTGAACGAGTAGCCTTCGCGGCGCAGGTCCGTACCAATCGCGGCCATGACGGCGCCGGCCGGCAGCTGGAACACCTCGCCCGACAGCGCGGCGTCGGCCTGCGTCAGGGTGGTGCGGCCGCCGTACATGGTGACGCCTTCGGCCGAGGTGCTCTTGATCAGGTCGATCGCGGCCTGGCTCTGCTTCTCGCCCGGCAGCAGGAAGGGGTTGATGATGCCGGTACCCAGCGCATTGGCCAGGGCGGCGGTGTAGTTATAGCCCTTGCCCAGGTGCGATTCGGCTTCGCTGTAGGCCTTCGACAGGCCGACGCGGTAGTCGAAGCGGCGGCCGAACAGGGTCAGCGGACCATCGGCGCCGATTTGCAGGCGGCCTGCCTTGCTTTCGGTCTCGATCTCGCGGTTGCCGCACTCCATGCAGCGCCAGCGGTAGGCGATCGGCGAGCCATAGTTGGCGGCGATGCTCGGGAATACCTTGACCAGCTCGTTGTACACCATGTTGTACGCCGAGCCGGTGCTCGGGTAGAACGAGCTGTACGGGAAGTTGACGGTCGACGGCGAGATCTGGTTCGGCGAGAAGCTCTTCTTCGAGGTCACTTGCGAACCGACCAGTTCGGCGAACAGCTGGTGCTCGCCGCGCTGGATGGTCAGGCGCGCCAGGCCATTGTTGCTGGTCACCGGCTGCTGCAGGACGGCCGCACGGCCGGTATCCCATGCGCAGCCGTAAGCGGCGCTCGGGGTGTCCCACAGTTTTTCGTCATAGGCGGCCATGCCGTCGATGCTGTTGCAGCCTTTGCCGCCCGGCAGGTCCAGCACGCTGATGCCGTTGTACAGCTGGGTACCGCCTGCCGCCGCCACGCCGCTGGCGTTGGTGCCCAGCAGGGTCTTGCCGTACGAGGTCGGCGACACGCCGAACACGTTCGCGAACGGTGCGCCGCGGGTGTCGACCGACACGCCGCGGTTCGGCTGGAAGGTGTTGACGAAGTCGCGCTGGCTGCCCTTCAAGGCATTGTTCTCGGCGCGCGCGCCGGTCACCAGCAGGTTGTAGCCGTCCTTGTCGAGGTCGCCCCAGCCGCCGGTCAGGGAGGCGCGTGCGATGTTCGCACCGCCGTGCTGGGTAGCGTCTTCGAATGCCTGGGCTTCCAGGCCGTGGTAATTCTTCTTGGTGATGAAGTTGATCACGCCGCCGATCGCGTCGGTACCGTAGATCGCCGAAGCGCCGTCCTTCAGCACCTCGACGCGCTCCACCGCGGCGAACGGGATCGAGTTCAGGTCGACCGCCGAGCCCTTCATGCCGTAGGTCGCCACGCGGCGGCCGTTCAGCAGCACCAGGGTCGAGTCGGCGCCCTGGCCGCGCAGGTTGGCGCTCGAGGCGCCGTTGTTGCCGCGCTGGGCGCCGGAGGTGACGTCCGAGTTCGAGGCCAGGTTGTCCGAGCCGTTGCCGTTGACGTTCAGGTTGGCGATCAACTGCTCGGCGGTGACGATACCCTGGTCTTCCATCTGCTTGCGGCTGATGATTTCCAGCGGCAGCGCGCCTTCCTTGGCGATGCGCTTGATGCTACTACCCGTGATTTCAACGCGCTGGATCGGCTTATCCGCCGGCACTTCCTGTGCAACGGCCGGGCTGACGATGCCGATCAGGGCGATCATCTGTGCTAACTTCTTCAACTTCACGCGTCTCTCCTTGGGTAGTGCTGCGACTGTCTTTTGGGATTTTGTACTGTCAAGTAATGTCTTTGCATTACGTTATTTTGATTTCGAGGGTACGCGGACGTATTTGCGCGTTCCAATGAAAAATCCGGAGCTGAGTATAACTACAGGGAATGTTTAGCTAGGGAAAATCTAGCAAAAACTATCATTTCCCTCGGGTAGCGCGTGCTCTTTCCGCAACATCGACGTCCAGATAACGCCATTGCGTGAATTCGACCGGGTGGCGTTTGTAGTTTTTCAGCCACGGTTGACGGATATCGGCCGAGAGCACATGGGTCAAGGGTACCCATGGGTTATAGGCGTGGATCAGCTGGTTCATCTCGAAATACAGCTTTTGCCGCTCGGGACCGTCGTGCAGGGCGCGCGCCTGTTCGTAGCGCTCGTTATAGGCCGGCAGGTTAAAGCGCGCATAGTTCGCGCGGCCGGCGTTGGGGCCGTAGAGCAGCTGGTAGAAGTTGTCGCCGTCGGGGAAGTCGGCCACCCAGTTACTCTCGAACATCTGCACCTTGCCCAGGCGCGAAGCCTTGATGATCTCCGGCTTCTTGTCCGACTTGAAGACCACGCGCAGGCCGATCGCGTTCAGGCACTTCCGCCACAGCTCGTCGCGCAGGCGGCCGCCGACCGTGGCTTCGCTGCTCATCACCAGGGTCAGGGGGGCGCCGTTCGGCTGGCGGCGAAAACCGTCCGGGTCGCGCTTGCCGTAGCCGTAGCGGTCCAGCAGGGCGTTGGCCAGGGCCGGATCGTAGGGCACCGGGCTGCGGTAATCCGGGTCGTAGCCCAGCACGCCGGCCGGCAGCGGCGAATCGGCCTTCATCGCAAAGCCCTTCTTCAGCAGGGCGATGTCTTCGGCGTTGTTGTAGCTGAGGGAGATGGCGCGGCGCAGCGCGATCTTGTCCTTGGTATAACCGCCGACGACCGGGTCCTGCATGTTCATCCACATATAGTAGGTCTGCAGCACCGGGAAGCGGGTCAGCTGCATGCCGCGCGCCGTCAGCTCGGGCTTGAGCTTGCCGTCCTGGATCACCATGTCGGTCATCGATTCCGGCACCTGTTCGAGGTAATCGTATTCGCCGTTCAGGAAGCCCAGCATGCGGCCCTGGAATTCCTCGGCAATCTTGACCTCGACGCGGTCCACGCGCGGCAGCTGCCGGCCTTCCAGCGCCGCGGCCAGGGCCTTGTCGCCGGCATCGTTCTGCTCGCCCAGGCTGGTGTGGAAGACGGCGCTGGAGGCCGGATTCTTCAGCAGCACGATGCGGTCGCTATGCTTCCAGTCGCCGATCATGAAGGGGCCGGTGCCGACCGGGTGGTTGCCGGCCTGGCCCGGATAGGCTTCGATCACCTCGCGCGCGACCACGGACGCCGCCGGCATCGCCATGTAGAACAGGAAGTTGTTGTCGGGTTCCTTCAGGCGGATGCGCAGGGTGTAGCGGTCGACCGCCTGCAGGCCCGGGATCTCGGTGGCATAGCTGAAATTCTTCTTGAGCGCTTCGTCGCCCACCAGCTTGCCGTCGAAGATGTAGCCGAAGGGCGAATGCAGGGTCGGGTCGTACAGGCGCTTGAAGCTGTACACATAGTCCTGGGCCGTGACTTCGCGCTTGCCGCCCTTGAAGGCCGGGTCCGGCGTGAAATGGATGCCGGGACGGATGCGGAAGGTGTAAGTGCGGCCGCCGTCGTCCACCGTCGGCAGGCCGGTTGCCGTATTCCCCTGCAGTTTTACCGGCCGCGCCAGGTAGTCGTAGCGCAGCAGCGGGTCGAACAGGTTTTCCAGCAGCGACAAGGTGGCCAGGTCCGAGCCGACCGCCGGATCGAGGCCGGCCTCGCTGGTCGACAGGAACATGTGCAAGACCTTGGTCGGCTCGCCGGCTGGCGCGGCCTGGACCGGCGAGTGCAGCAGGGCGAACGAGAAAGACAGGGAGGCAGCGGCGGCGAGGAATCGGGGTATCGGCATGGCGGGGTCCTGAAAGCGTTGCGTATCATAGGCCCAGGCCTTAGCGATAAGCAATACGCGTCAGCGGAATTGCGCGGTGGAGATGTCGAAACGCTTCAGCTTGTCGTACAGGGTCTTTTTCGGGATGTTCAGGCTTTGCGCGGCATCGATGATGTTACCGCCATGGCGGCGCAGCGTTTCTTCGATGATCGAGCGCTCGAAGGCGTCGACCTGTTCCGCCAGCGAGACTTCGCGCCTGGCTTCGGCCGGCGCCAGGCTATCGTCGAGCAGTCCCAGCACGAAGCGGTCGGCCACGTTCTGCAGTTCGCGCACATTGCCGGACCAGCGATGCGCCATCAGCGCATGCAGCAGCTCCTCGCCCACCAGCGGGGCCGGCTGGCCGTAGCGCCGCGCCGCCTGCAGCACGAAGAATTCGAACAGCAAGGGAATGTCCTCGCGCCGGTTGCGCAGGGCCGGCAGGGTCAGGCTGGCCACGTTCAGGCGGTAATACAGGTCGGCGCGGAAGCTGCCCTGCTCCGCCAGCGCCGCCAGGTCTTCCTTGGCCGCGGTGATGACGCGGAAGTTCACCGGAATCAGGCGGTTCGAGCCGAGCCGCTCGACCTTGCGTTCCTGCAGCACGCGCAGCAGCTTGACCTGCAGCGCCAGCGGCATGCTTTCGATTTCGTCGAGGAACAGGGTGCCGCCGTTGGCATACTCGATCTTGCCGATGCGCTGGCGCTGGGCCCCGGTGAAGGCGCCCTCCTCGTGGCCGAACAGTTCCGATTCGAACATCGACTCCGGCAGGGCGCCGCAATTCAGGGCCACGAAGGGATGCTGGCTGCGTTCGCTGAATTCGTGCAGGCAGCGCGCGATCAATTCCTTGCCGGTGCCGGTTTCGCCCAGGATGATCACGTCGGCATCCTTGGGGGCCAGGTTCAGCACCAGCTGGCGCACGCGGGTCATGGCGCTGCTGCGGCCGATCACCCGGGCCTCGATGCCGGCGCGGTTGTCCAGCTGGCGCCGCAAGTCCAGGTTCTCCAGCACCAGGCGCCGCTTGTCGAGCGCGCGCCGGCAGACTTCGAGCAGCAGGTCGGTGGAAAACGGCTTCTCGATGAAGTCGTAGGCGCCCTGGCGCATGGCGTCGACCGCCATCGAGACGTCGCCATGGCCGGTCACCAGGATCACCGGCAGGGTCGCATCCTTCTCGACCGCCATCTTCAGCAGCTTCAGGCCGTCGATGCCCGGCAGCCTGACGTCGCTCAGCAGGATGCCGCGGAAGGCCAGCGACAGGTGGGGTAGCGCCTCCTCGGCCGTGGCGCAGGCGATGACGTTCAGCCCGGCCAGTTCGAGCGCCTGGCGCACGCCCTTGCGGACCACGGCATCGTCTTCCACGTACAGCACTTGCATGCCGTCGGAGCTGGTTTCAAGCATGGGATTCCCTATGGCAGGTGAAGCTGATGATGAACTGGGCGCCGCCGCCTTCGCTCGCGGTGCGGTTGCGGACCGTCAGCGCGCCGCCGGCGGCGCGGACGATGCCGGCGCTGATCGACAGGCCGAGTCCCAGTCCCTGTTCCTTGGTGGTGTAGAAGGGTTCGAAGATGCGGTCGATGAGGGATACCGGCACGCCCGGACCGTTGTCGCTGACCTCGATCGTGACCTGCTCCCCGTCCTGCCGCACGACGACGGCGATATGCACTTCGCCCGGCGCCGCCACCGCCTCGATCGCGTTCGACACCAGGTTGGTGAACACCTGTTCGAGCCGGATCGGATTGCAGGGCACGATCACATCCCGGTCGGGCCACGCCTCCGTCAGCGCCAGGCGTTCGCTGCCCGGACGGGTGCGGATCTGCAGCATGGTCTGGGCAAAGGCGGTACGCACGCTGGCCGACTGCTTGCCGTCGTCGCTGCGGCGGGCAAACCCCTTCAGTTGCGAAGTGATGTAGCCGAGCCGCTTGACCAGGTCGGAGATGGTGGCCAGGTTGTCCAGCGCGTCGTCGATGCGGCCACGCGCCAGCAGCACCCGGGTATTGTCGGAGAAGGTCTGCAGCGCCGCCAATGGCTGGTTGAGTTCGTGGGTGACGCCGGCCGCCATCTGGCCGATCGCCGCCAGCTTGCCGCTCTGGACCAGCTCGGACTGGGCATAGCGCAGGGTCCGCTCGGCGCGTTCGCGCTCGCTCACCTCGGCCTGCAGGCGCAGGTTGGCGCTTTGCAGGTCGGCGGTGCGCTGGGCCACCTTGACCTCGAGTTCCGCATAGGCCTGGGACAGCGCCTGCTGGGCATTCAGGCGGTCGCGGACGCGGCTGCGGCGCTGGCCGGCATACAGGGCGCCCAGCATGAGTAAGGCCCAGCCGAGGGCAGCGGCAATCGCCGCATTCCTGGCCGCCGCCCGCACCTGGTCGAGTTCGGCGAGCACGGTGATGTCCCACTCCAGCGGCGCCAGTCGATGGCTGACCGCCAGGTAGTCGGTGCGATTGTCGAAGGAGAGCACCGAGGCGCCGTCGGCAAAACGCTCCCTCACCTGGTGCGGCAACAAGGTCAGGTCTTCGCGGTAGAACTGGCGCTGCTCGCGGATGCTGCGCTGGGCGGCCTCGGACAGCGGCGCCTCGAGCTTGAACTTGAAGCCCTCGAAAGAAGACAGCAGGATCACGCCGTTGCCGTCCTTGACCAGGATCTGCTCGCTGCCGCCGTGCGAGCGCCACGAGCGCTCCAGCCAGTCGAGGTTGACCTTGGCGACGGCCACGCCGATCACCCGCTCGTGCCGCCACACGGGCTGCGCGATGAAATAGCCGGCCTCGCCGGTGGACACGCCGATGCCGTAATAGCGGCCGGTGCCGCCGGCGGCGGCCTGCTTGAAATAGGGACGGAAGCCGTAGTTCTGGCCGACATAGGAGGTCGGCTCCTTCCAG
This sequence comes from Massilia sp. 01N410, assembly GCF_056399665.1. Classification (NCBI taxonomy): domain Bacteria; kingdom Pseudomonadati; phylum Pseudomonadota; class Betaproteobacteria; order Burkholderiales; family Oxalobacteraceae; genus Massilia; species Massilia sp. 01N410. Next base: position 185,209 of record NZ_JBFTRV010000011.1, read on the forward strand.
TTGCTCGAGGCCAGCGTGGTGCCGTCCAGGCCGATCACATAGACGGCGAAGGCGCCGGCGCGCCGGTTGATGCGTTCGAGGTAGGCATTCACCTCGCCCGCGGACACGCCGCCCTCATGCTCCAGCAGGGCGGACACCAGGTCGCTCTGGGCGATCGCCAGCGGCAGGAATTCGTAGCGGTCGATCACGCCGCCGATGGTGGAACCATAGACCTCGGCCCGCGAGGCCAGGGTACGGTGCAGCTCGTTCAGGTGGCGGCTCTTGACGATCGCGTAGGCGGACACGGTGACGAGCACCAGCGTGCATGCCGCGAAGGCGGCACCGAGCTTCCGATTCGATCTCCAACTGCGCAAAGCCATTGCATTCCTGTCCACATGACTCCCGGGTCAGCGGCCCCGGGCGAGCGCGCAGTATCTCATGCGTGCCCGCCCGGGAGGCAAGGATCAGAASGCCGCGATGCCGGTCTGCGCACGGCCCAGGATCAGGGCGTGGATGTCGTGCGTGCCCTCATAGGTGTTGACCACCTCGAGGTTGACCATGTGGCGGATGATGCCGAACTCGTCCGAGATGCCGTTACCGCCCAGCATGTCGCGCGCGACGCGGGCGATGTCCAGCGCCTTGCCGCAGGAATTGCGCTTCATGATCGAGGTGATCTCGACGGCGGCGGTGCCCTCGTCCTTCATGCGGCCCAGGCGCAGGCAGCCTTGCAGGCCCAGGGTGATCTCGGTCTGCATGTCGGCCAGCTTCTTCTGCACCAGCTGGTTCGCGGCGAGGGGTTTACCGAACTGCTTGCGGTCCAGCACGTACTGGCGCGCGGTGTGCCAGCAGTCTTCCGCCGCGCCCAGCGCGCCCCAGGCGATGCCGTACCTGGCCGAGTTCAGGCAGGTGAACGGMCCCTTCAGGCCGCGCACTTCCGGGAAGGCRTTTTCTTCCGGGCAGAACACCTCGTCCATGACGATCTCGCCGGTGACGGAAGAGCGCAGGCCGAACTTGCCGTGGATCGCCGGAGCGCTCAAGCCCTTCCAGCCCTTTTCCAGCACGAAGCCGCGGATCGCGCCTTCGTCGTCCTTGGCCCAGACCACGAACACGTCGGCGACCGGAGAATTCGTGATCCACATCTTGGAGCCGGTCAGCGAGTAGCCGCCGTCCACTTTGCGGGCGCGGGTGACCATCGAGGCCGGATCCGAACCGTGGTTCGGCTCGGTCAGGCCGAAGCAGCCGATCCATTCGCCGGTGGCCAGTTTCGGCAGGTATTTCTGCCTGGTCTCTTCATTGCCGAATTCAAAGATCGGCACCATSACCAGCGAGGATTGCACGCTCATCATCGAGCGGTAGCCGGAATCGACGCGCTCGACTTCGCGCGCGATCAGGCCGTACGACACATAGTTCAGGCCGGGGCCGCCGTACTGTTCCGG